>JAJOKP010000110.1 GCA_021129775.1 Clostridiales bacterium | reverse complement strand
TATTATCCATTAATCCCGATGCAACTATGATTATTAAGTCAACGGTGCCAGTAGGCTATACAAAAAAAGCGAAAAAGAGATTTAAAACGAAGAATATTATCTTTTCACCTGAGTTTCTAAGAGAAGGAAAGGCCTTATACGATAATTTATATCCATCTCGCATTATAGTGGGGAAACAGAGTGAAAAAGCGAAGAAGTTTGCAGAATTGTTAGTGCAAGGGGCTTTAAAAAAAGACATCCCCATACTCTATACTAATTCAACAGAGGCAGAAGCAATCAAACTTTTTGCTAACACCTACCTTGCCATGAGAGTTGCGTTCTTTAACGAGTTAGATACATATGCTGAAATTAGAAAGCTTGATACAAAACAAATTATTGAAGGTGTTTGTCATGACAATAGAATTGGCGATCATTATAACAATCCTTCTTTTGGTTATGGGGGCTATTGTTTGCCGAAAGATACTAAGCAGTTGTACGCTAATTACGGCGATGTACCAAACAATATCGTAGGAGCAATTATTGATTCAAATAGAACAAGAAAAGAGCACATTGCTGATATGGTTATCAAAAGAAAGCCTGCGGTTGTAGGGATATATAGATTAACGATGAAAATGGGTTCAGATAGTTTCCGGCAATCATCTGTGCAGGGAGTGATGAAACGTATTAAATCAAGAGGGATTGAGGTGGTAGTATATGAGCCTGAATTAAAAGAAGAAGATTATTTTAATTCAAGAGTAATAAAGGACTTGGATGAGTTTAAAAGGATGTCAGATATAATTGTTGCGAACAGGTGGACCGACGAGATTGAGGATGTGAAAGATAAGGTGTATACTAGGGACTTATATTGTAGAGATTAATTGTAGAGGAGATGAGTTTGTGAGAGTACGCAGAGCTATAATTCCAGCTGCAGGACTTGGCACAAGATTTTTGCCAGCAACAAAAGCACAACCAAAAGAAATGCTGCCGATAGTTGATAAACCAACGATACAATACATTATAGAAGAGGCGATAGAATCAGGCATTGAAGAAATACTTATTATTACTGGTAGAAATAAAAGAGCCATAGAAGACCATTTTGATAAATCAGTAGAATTGGAACTAGAGCTTGAAAAAAAGGAAAAACACGATTTGCTTGATGAGATTAGAAAGATATCTGATATGGTTAACATTCATTACATACGCCAAAAAGAACCTAAAGGACTAGGGCATGCTATTAGCTGCGCTAAGAGCTTTATAGGAGAAGAACCATTTGCAGTTCTTTTAGGAGATGATATCGTCTATGCAAAAAAACCTTGCCTTAAACAAATGATTGAAATTTATAGCGAGTATAAGACCTCAATACTAGGGGTTCAAGAGATACCAAATGAAGATATTAGCAAATACGGTATTGTTGATGTAAAGCATATTGAAGGTAGAGTTCATAAAGTAAAAGGCTTAGTAGAAAAGCCAACAGTTAAAAACGCTCCTTCAAATATAGCTATTTTGGGAAGATATATAATTAACCCTGCTATTTTCGAAATTTTAGAGAAAACAAAACCCGACAAAGGTGGAGAAATCCAGTTAACAGATGCCTTGGAGGAATTAGCACAGAAAGAAGCTATTTATGCGTACGAGTGCGAGGGAAAAAGATATGACGTTGGAAACAAACAGGGATTTTTGGAAGCTACAGTAGAGTTTGCACTAAGAAGAGAAGATTTAAGGGACGACTTTCTTAAGTATTTAGTGCAGATAGTAGAAAGTGAAATTTAAAAAAGGGGCACGAGATAAAGGCAAAAAAAACCACGAGAATCAAGTTTCTAGCTCTCTTGGTTGAAAAAATTTAGCGCATTACAGTATTATAAAAATGTAAAAAGAAACCGCTTGTAGTTCTTTGGGCACGTGGTAATAGTATATTAGTTGCAGTAACAAGATCGCTTTCTGAACTCCCAGAATTAACGAGCGGGAAAAAATCTCTAGAAAAAAGTGCGTTAAATCGTATCCACTCTACAGCAAATTTAAAATCTTTATAAATACCCTCATGTTCTACTTTGAATTCGTTTCTATTGCGCTGAGCCCATTTTTCGTAATAATGATGACCCTGAAGAGCAATGCAACAAGCATGGTGTGGAACACACATGTCTTGAACTAAATGCGCGGCAGCACCAAGAAAAATCATTGCTTGGCTGTGTTTTCTATTTTTCCAACAGGAGGTAGCTTCATCAGTGTATTTCTCGCATAGTTCAGCAGCGCTAGTTAAATGCCACTTACCATGCTCAGTGACAGTGTCATAATAATGCTGAATACTTTCAAAACCACGATCAGCCCAAACAACTCCAGCATCAAGTTGTCCTAAAAAATGAGCGAAAATAGTTGCTGCTTTTGTAAAGCCATCATTTTGCAGTATTGTAATCGCTTGTGAAATACACAAACTATGCGTTGGGTTTTCTGCTTGCATTATGCTCTTTGTTGTTGAAATAATGTTAGCTATTTTATAATTGCGATTCGTTTTTACATTGCTATCATCAGGTAGGGGTTGTGCAATACTGTAAATAAGTTCAAACATACTTACACCTCCAAAATTAATTGATATACATCTCTTTATTCAAGAACATTATCTCTTTTTATTTAGGAAGTTACATTAACTCTGTATTAAGTTAATGTTAATTGTTGGTAAATCTTTCTTCATATTTATGTTTGCCTGCTTATAGCGCTTCTCCATGCGTGGTGGCAAGCTCTCTCATGAAGTGCAAGTCATCTCTAGGCGGTCAAGCATGCAGACTAAACTATGGAATATAATTGCAATTTCTGATATAGTATAATGAATATGATTCTTCAAAAAAATTGGGGTAGGTGCTAGCGTGAAAAAAATCTTTTGTGTAGGTTTACTGATATTAGCGATAGGTATCTCGATTATAGGTTGTGAAGAGAGAAAGAATCAAACAGAAGAACCTTCTCCAGAAGAAAACCATTCAGGAGAAAATAAGGTTGGAGTTCATGATATCAAGAATAAAGCTGATGAAGCAATAAGTCTGATAAATGAGAAAGGAAAAACTGTTAGCGGGCGATTTAAAGTGCCTAAAAAGTATCGGAGGGTACAGGTGGAACATTCTACTTTCGAGGAATATTTAAGAACTCTATCACTGAAAGAGCATAATTCAAAAGTGATGTTTTTTGACGGCAATGTAAAATTGAACAGGAATGTCTACAAAGCAGTAGTTGATATGGATATTGGAGATAGAAATTTGCAACAATGTGCAGATGCTATTATGAGATTGAGAGGTGAGTTTTTCTATCATAAAGCTCAATATGATAGAATTCATTTCAATTTCACAAATGGTTTTAGAGTAGATTATTCAAAGTGGATTGAAGGCTATAGGATTGCAATTGAGAATAATGATACATGGTGGGTTAAAAGGACTGAAGCATCTAATACTTATCAAGATTTTAGAAACTATATGGATATTATATTTACCTACGCGGGAACAATTTCTTTATCTGCTGAGCTTGATACAATTAACATCTCTGAAATGCAAATTGGAGATGTGTTTATTCAAGGGGGAAGTCCAGGGCATGCGGTTATCGTGGTTGATATGGCAGAAAATATAGAAACGCGAGAAAAAGTTTTTATGCTGGCGCAAAGCTATATGCCAGCTCAGGACATCCAAATATTAAGCAACCCAAATAATTGTGAGATAAGCCCATGGTATGAATTGAATTTTGGTAAAGAGTTGATTACTCCAGAGTGGAAATTTAACTCTATAGATTTAAAAAGGTTTGTAGAAAGCAATTAACTAATTAAATAAACCAAGGAGGAATTATTTTTATGAAAGAGAAACAACTATTAGAGAAATTGACTAGTTGCGTATCTGAAGAGGAATTAGTGAATTTGACACGCAAATTAATCTCTATTCCGAGCCATTGTGATGTTCCTACAAAAGAAGAGGAAATAGTACTGGAGTTAGGAAAGTTTTTTAAAGAGCAAGGAGTTTCTTATAGACTGCAGGAAGTAGATAGCAAAAGGTCCAATATTATTGCTCAGCTTTCGGGTGCAGGAGGAGGTAGAAGTTTGGCGTTAAACGGTCATGTAGATACTGTACCGCCCTATAGGATGAATTTTGACCCGTTTGCTGCGAAGTTTATAGACAATAAAATTTTTGGCAGGGGAGCAGTCGACATGAAAGGACCAATAGCTTCTATGATTATGGTAATGTTAGCTTTCGAGAGAGCGGGGATAAAGTTGAAAGGAGACCTCCTGTTTACAGGGGTGTTGGCTGAGGAGACAAATAGCGACGGGTGTGAGACGCTCATAAAATCAGGCTTCAAGGTAGATGGTGCAGTTGTTGGAGAAGCATCAAACAGAGAATATGCTATAGCGCACCGAGGTTTGGAGTGGTTAGAAATAGAAATTACTGGGAAAATTGTGCATGGAGGAGTTCCTGAACTAGGAATAAGCGCCATTGCTAATGCAGCAAAGTTCATATTGCGGGTGCAAGAAAAAATTGTACCACGTATTAAAAAGTATACACATCCACATATGGGGACATCAGTAATGAATTTTGGTCGTATTGATGGGGGAACTCAGCCGAGTACTGTCGCAGGGAAATGTATAATACAACTTGATCGCAGATATACTCCAGAAGAGAATCTTGACGAAGTACTTGGAGAATTTGAAAATATATTAGAAAAGTTATCGTATGACGATCCGAATTTTAAAGGTGTAATGAGGCGTATGCCTTCTAACCTTATGGAAACTTACAATCATGTGCCTTTAGAAACATCACCAGATGACCCATTAGTTCATGTTGTTAAAGATTCTATAAAAGGAGTGACTGGCGTATCCCCTACGTTAAACACAAGGCGAGGCTGGACAGATGCAGCAATATTTAGCCATTATGGCAAAATGCCTGCAGTGGTATATGGACCAGGCTGTATCTCTCGTTCGCATGGTCCAAACGAGTATATTACGGTTGAAGAATTGCTTGAAGGGTTTAGGGTATATTGCATGATTGCCATGAAATATTGTGAGTTAAACTAAATGTTACTGTTCAGAGGTAACCATGGTCGAATAGCCTGAGTGAAACGTCCCCGTGTCTGCACAAACGCTAGGCGAAAAAACAAGCAATATAGTGGTGCAAAATGGGACAGGGGACGGTTCTCAATGGGACAGGGAATGGGACAGGGGACGGTTCTCTGTCTCATTTATACTGGAGTCACAAAGGGTTCAGGAATGGCAGAAACGTGGACTGATATAATGTATACAGCGCAAAGTGCAAATATTAAGAGTTTGGGGGAATAAGAGTACCACAGGGAGTACCACACAGACGGTCTTGCGGCACTATTTCTAATTTTTCTATTTAATCCTTTGAAACGTGATTGTTTTTAGAATTATTCTAGAGGTACTATTCGCACCTCTAGTTATTTTGATGTTGGAAAATGTAATGTTATTGGAAAGTTTTATCATATTGACTTATGAATCTTCCAAGTCAATCTATACAAGTTTTTCTATACCTTTACGAATTGACTTAAAAGACTCATTTAGCGCATTCCTTTCACTTTCGTTTAAATCAAGTTCCATAATCTTTTCAACACCATTCCCGCCTAAGACCGCAGGAGTCCCAGCGAACATATCGTATTGATTGTACTCGCCATCCAAGTATGCAGAAATAGGGAGTATGCGCTTTTTATCTTTTAATATAGAGTCAACCATTTCAATGACTGCAGCTGCAGGAGCGTAGTATGCACTCCCGGTTTTTAGAAGCCCGACAATTTCTGCCCCGCCCTTACGAGTACGCTCTACAATGGCTTCCATTCGCTCTTGTGAAATCAAAGTTTCAACAGGAATACCGCCAACATAAGTATACCTGACCAATGGAACCATACCATCGCCATGTCCCCCTAATACAAGTGCATTTACATCTTGGAATGAAATACCTAGCTCTAATGATATGAAAGTTCGGTAGCGAGTTGAGTCAAGAATCCCTGCCATACCCATTACTCTATTAGAAGGGAAACCTAGTTCTTTGAACATAACATAAGTCATTACATCAACTGGGTTAGTAACACAAATTACAATGGCATTCGGGGAATAAAATGCGATTTTTTTAGCAATACTCTTTGTTGTTTTTGCATTTGCATCGGATAAATCATCTCTAGTCATGCCAGGCGTGCGCGCGAGTCCAGCAGAAACAATTACAATATCAGAATTAGCGGTGAAGGCATAATCATCAGCCCCCACTATATGACAATTAAAGCCTTTTATAGGCGCAGCAGCCATTAAATCGAGTGCCTTTCCTTGAGCCATCCCTTTGACTAGGTCAAGAAGTACAATATCTCCTAATTCTTTTGATGCTGCCAAATGCGCACATGTAGCACCGACATTGCCAACGCCAATTATACTTATCTTTTTTCTTTTCATCATCTTAATAGCCTCCTTTAATAACAGTGTATCAATATTTTAGAATAATGCAAGCGAAATCTTGTTAATATTTTAACAAATAAAATATATAGGTGATACTATAGCAAAGGTCATATTTTATGGTAGAATGGTAGTTGACAAAGCACTTTTATTAAATCTCTGTGCTTTGAGCACTGTCAAAGGAATGAAATATAGCATGAAAAAAAGAGTGCTTAGAATTGAAACTAAAATAATGATATTAGTTATTATCCTGATGAGTCTTTCTGTGACAATTATGGGGATGCTTGCATCATCGTGGATTGATAAAAATTTGGAAAAGAAAATAGAAGATAATATTGAGAATATTGCTTCGCTTATTGCTAGAGATGATGAAATTATTACTGCGCTGAGTACAAAAGACAAGGACGGAGTTATTCAATCGATTGTGCAAAACTACCTAAACGCCGTCGACAACGTTACTTTTATAGTTGTTGCTGATATGGATAGTGTGCGTTATTCTCATCCGGTTCCAGAGCGGATTGGCGATAAGTTTGTAGGTGGAGACGAAAAACGTGTAGTTAAAACTGGAGAGTCGTATATTTCTGAAAGCCTTGGAACATTAGGACGATCTTTGCGAGCTTTTGTGCCAGTAATACATAGAGGGGAGCAGGTTGGGTTTGTTAGTGTTGGAACTTTGACTTCAAGTATTGACGCGGTTCTAAGTAAAACCTTTAATCCTTTATTGTTGTGGATTAGCTTAACATTGGGCATCGGAATATTAGGATCTTATTTAATATCCCGTAGCATCAAGAAATCTCTTTTGGGATTAGAGCCTGGGGAAATTGTAAAATCTTTTACTGAAAAAGCAAGTATGCTTGATGCAATTCACGAGGGGATTATTTCGGTCAATGAATTAGGTGAAATTACATATGTAAATAGTTCTGCGCTTAAGATTTTAGGGATTGATGATATTGACGAAGGAAGCGTAGTAGGCAGTTTGGTTAATGATATTTTCCCGACTAGTCGGTTAATAAACATTATTGAAACGGGTCGCCCAGAATACGATAAAGAGCATACTGTGAATGGTAGAGTCGTTTTGACAAATCGAGTAGCGATTATAAATAAAGGTAAAACCCTAGGTGCAATAGCAACTTTTAGAGATAAAACAGAAGTTATGAAACTTGCAGAAGAATTAACAGGAATTAATCAAATTGTTGAAGCACTCAGAGCCAATTCACATGAATTTTTAAATAAGATTCACGTTATTCTGGGACTATTACAGATCAAAGAATATTTTGAAGCAGAACGATATTTACAAGGAGTTGTTACACGTCAAAAGAACATTATAACTAGTGTAGTCAAAATGATAAAAGATCCTGTTATAGTAGGGTTGTTATTTGGTAAAATAAGTCGCGCTTCTGAACTTGGGATTAATATTATCATCGATAAAAGGTCGATTTTGTTAAAAGAGCATGGTGGTATTGATAGTTCAGTATTAATTAAATGTATAGGCAACTTGATTGAAAATGCTTTTTTTGCATTAAGGAATAATGAAGTGGAAAAATTTATTACAGTTTTTATTTTTGAAGATGAAAAAGAAATTTATATTGAAGTGGATGACAGAGGTATAGGGATTGAGCAAAAAAATCTTAACAAAATTTTTGAAAAAGGATATAGTACAAAAGAAGGGAGTAGTGGTGTTGGTCTCTACTTAGTTAAAAATATAGTCGCTGAAAATAACGGTAAGATTGAGGTTGATTCAGAATTTGGTTTAGGTACAATCTTTAGGATAACTATTCCAAAAGGAGGGAAATTATGATAAGAGTATTAATTGTAGAAGATGATCCGATGGTTGCATATTTAAATGAAAAGTATATTAAGGCTGTGCATGGCTTTCAAATAATTGACAAAGTTACTAATAGAGAAGATGCATTAAAAGTGTTGTTAAAGAATAAATGTGACCTTATATTGCTAGATGTCTACATGCCAAAAGCTAATGGGATTGAATTATTATGGGAAATTCGTAAAAATTCGTTAAGTGTAGATGTCATTTTCATAACAGCATCAAGGGAGCACGAAGTGATTGATCAAGCTCTTAAATTAGGAGCGGTCGATTTTTTGATTAAACCATTTGAGTTTGAGCGTTTTAAGAAAGCCCTTAATAATTTCCTTACGCGGCATGAAATGCTAATTAAAGATGGAACTATTACCCAAAAAGAAATTGATATTATAACAAAAGTTCAGTCAAAATCGTCGATTCAGCTGCCCAAAGGATTACAAGAATTAACCTTAAAAAAGATAAAAAATGTTATCTTTGAAAATAGTCAAAAATACTTAAGTGCAGATGAAGTAGCTGATTTTACCGGAATTAGCCGAGTTACCGCTAGGAGATACCTTGAATATTTAGAGTCGATTGTCTTAATTGAATGTGAAATTAAATACGGTATGGTCGGTAGACCAAGTTATGTTTATAAATTAATTAAGTGATTATTTACTTCGCAAACAAAAAGCATTCTAGAAGCTATGAACTTCGATGCATAGTTTTTAGAATGCTTTTTATTTTTTTTATGAACTAAACTAATTCAATAATTTCATAAACTATTATAATAGAATAAATAGTGTATTATAAAAATATAAAAGAATCTTCGATTCTAGATCATGGGAATAAAGCTCAAGGTATTTTAAAGGATGATTCTCTTGAACCTTTGTCTGGCATTCATCCTGCCCCATGAGGGGGCAGGATGAATGCCTAAGTCGATATAAGCAAAATAGAGGAGCTGATATACTATTGATTATCAGGTTATGAGCTTAGAAATCCATAAACAACATAAAGGAAAACTTAGTGTTGTTTCAAAGGTAAAGATTGAAACAGCAGAGGATTTAAGTGTGGTTTATACACCAGGGGTTGCAGAACCCTGTAGGAGAATTGCTAAACAGCGCGAGCTTGTTTACAAATATACGTCAAAAGGAAACTTAGTCGCAGTAGTTACAGATGGAACGGCAGTTCTTGGGCTTGGAAATATTGGACCTGAAGCTGCTATGCCAGTGATGGAAGGCAAAGCTATACTTTTTAAAGAATTTGCAAATATTGATGCATTTCCTATTTGTCTAGCAACAAATGATGTAGATGAAATTGTTTCCATTGTCAAAGCTATAGCACCAACTTTTGGAGGTATTAACCTTGAAGATATATCGGCGCCTAGATGTATTGAGATAGAAAGACGATTGAAGAAAGAATTAGACATTCCAGTTTTTCATGATGATCAACATGGAACCGCAATTGTTGTATCTGCAGCATTGATTAATGCATTGAAGTTAACAAAAAGAAGAATAGAAAATTCAAAAATAGTAATAAATGGGGCAGGTGCTGCAGGAAGTGATATAGCTAAAATGCTAGTCGCTATGGGGGCTAAGCGCTTATATGTGTGCGATCGTGAGGGAGTGTTGTATAGAGGAATGGAAGGCTTAAATTCAGTAAAGGAAGAAGTAGCTAAGATAACCAATTCAGAAAGCGTTAAAGGTAGCCTTCCAAAAATATTAAACAAAGCAGATGTGTTTATTGGAGTATCATGTGGGAATCTTGTTTCTGAAGAAATGGTTAAATCAATGAATGAAAAAACAATTGTTTTTCCAATGGCAAATCCATATCCGGAAATTATGCCTGAATTAGCAAAAAAAAGCAGGAGCATATAAAGTAGGAATAGGACGTTCGGATTTTGTAAATTAAATTAATAATGTTATAGCATTTCCAGGGGGTTTTTAAAGGAGCGTTAGATGCAAGAGCAACAGATATTAATGAAAAAATGAAAATTGCAGCAGTAAATGCATTGCGTCTATTATTTTAGATGATGAACTTAGCGAGAATTACATCATTCCGAGTCCGTTTGATAGAAGAATTGTAGAAAACGTTTCAAGCGCTGTAAGAAAAGCTGCTATTGAAAGTGGCGTAGCAAATGAGTTATAAGCGAGTCCATAACAACGACACCCTTTTTTTCGGGATTTTTGTTGAGACTTAAATTATAACCGAAAAAAGGGAGGGCATTGTTTTTTTATTTTTAAAATAGTGAAACTCGTTGAAAATAAAAGCTTTACTGAAAATTAAAGGGTGTCAGACTTGACACTACCTAGTTTTTGGAAGTGGTAAAATGAAAAAAACAATTGCATTTATCTTGTTATTTGCATTAATGCTTGGTGTTGCAACAATGGCTTTTGCAGGTGACAACGAAATGACTCTTGGGGAAGAAGCGGCTAAAGAAGCTGAAATGAATAGAAAAGCTATTTTTACTCTTGTTATTCTTGCTGTTGCAGCTGTTTTATTCTTTACAGAAATTATTCCTCTACCTATTGTCGCAATATTGGTTCCTGTAGCTTTGAGTTTTCCAGGGATTGATATTTTAAAAGGCGTTGAAGCCTTTAGCCATTTTGGAAACAAATGGGTGATTATCTTCTTGGCTATGTTTATGGTTGGGGAAGCCGCTTCCCGTACTGGCTTTGCCGACAAAGTAGGTAGAGCCACCGTTAATGCTGCTGGTACTAACCAGATTAAATTAATAATATTGGTTATGTTTTCTGTAGGCGTTATGTCTGCGTTCTTATCCAATACTGGTACTACAGTTGTATTTATTCCAATGGTATTGGGTGTGTGTGCTCGCGCAGGATTAAAACATGGTCAAATCTTGATGCCCATGGCTTTTGCTGCCTCTTTGGGTGGTGCAATGACTATGATTGGTACGCCTCCTAATGGTATTATTAACAGTGCCTTAGAAAATGCCGGCATGCCAGCATTTGGTTTCTTTGAATTTGCTAAGATAGGGCTTCCTTTATTCATAGTGGGCATTATTTACTATGCCTTAATCGGTTATAAATCCTTACCTAACACAGAAGCAGATATTATAGTTGAGGAAAAAAATATAGAATACCGTACCAATAAAATGCCTTTTGCTATTGCGATTTTTATATTTGTAGTTGTTATGATGGCTAGTGGGTGGATGCATTTAACAACTGCTGCTATGTTAGGTGCGTGTTTGGTTGTAGCTACCGGATGTATAACTATGGAAGAGGCATTTAGCAGTGTATCGTGGACTACCATATTTTTGTTTGCTGGAATGCTTTCCATGAGTGAAGCTATGCAAGTTACTGGTGCTGCTAACATGATAGCTGATATGGTGGTAGCAAATGTAAACAGTCCTCTTATGCTTTTGGCTGTTACTTATATTATCACCGCTATTGTTACCAACTTTATGTCTAATACGGCTACTTCAGCTTTGATGGCTCCTATTGGTATTGCTCTTGCTAGCGGTTTCGGGATAAGTCCAGCACCAGTGTTTATGGCTATAGCTATGGCTGCATCTGCTTGCTTCTTAACTCCAATAGCTACACCACCTAACACTATTGTTTTAGGACCTGGTGGATATAGATTTGCGGATTATGCTAAGGCTGGTTGGGCATTGCAAGTTATTACGGCTATAGTTAGTATAATTCTAATTCCAATGATTTGGCCGTTTTAAGAGAAAAAATTCTATGCTACATTTGGAACCATTTATTGTAAAATAAATAATTGCTTTTTTATTTTTTTCATGAACTAAGCTAATTCAATAATTTCATGATGATCAACATGGAACCGCAATTGTTTTTCCAATGGCAAATCCATATCCAGAAATTATGCCTAAATTAGCAAAAAAAGCAGGAGCATATAAAGTTAGGTTAGATACAAGTTAAGCTTCTGGAAGGTTTTTAAGTATGTGATTTTTAAGGATTACGAAAGCTTGACATTTGACAATCTGTTGATTTAAAGGGTGATTACATGAAGAGTAGAATACGAAATACGAATACTCAAGTTTAAATATATTGATTTTTTAGAGGAGGTTGTTAAAAAAAAAACGAAGAAATGAAACATTTTTTCAAAACAAGCGAAGCCAGAAAGGAGGGAGTAACAAGATTTGCATATGAAAAGAGAAATGTAAGTGTTGAAAAAGGAAGAAACTTATTACAAGGAGGATAATAAATGTCGAATTCAGAGAACAAAAAAACTATGGGGAAATTGACTCCATGGCTAATCACATTAGGAGTGGGTCTAGCTATTTGGTTTATGCCACCACCATCAGGTCTAGATATTAAAGCGTGGAATTTATTTGCGATTTTTGTTGCTACTATTGTGGGACTTATTCTTAAACCAATGCCAATGGGTGCAGTAGCTGTTATGGCCATGGCTGTTGTTGCATTGACTAACACATTGACAATTAGAGAGACAATTACTGGTTTTTCTAATACTACGATTTGGTTGATAGTAGTAGCGTTTTTCATCTCTAGAGGGTTTATTAAAACTGGTCTTGGAGCAAGAATTGCGTATTTGTTTGTTGGAAAATTTGGTAAAAGATCGTTGGGACTGTCATACGCTCTTTTGGGTAGTGATTTAGTTTTAGCTCCTGCTATTCCTAGTAATACTGCAAGGGGTGGCGGAATTATTATGCCTATTATTCGTTCGGTTTGTGAGACTTATGGTTCTAGGGTAGAAGATGGCACTGAACGCAAAATTGGTTCATTCTTGGTTAAGACAGGCTTTCAAGGGAATATAATTACTGCGGCAATGTTTCTGACTGCTATGGCGGCAAATCCATTGATCGCTACTTTTGCTAGCGATGTTGCTGGTTTAGAGATAACTTGGATAGGTTGGTTTACTGCTGCGATTGTTCCAGGGCTAGCTAGTTTGTTTCTAATTCCACGTTTTATTTATTGGGCTTATCCGCCAGAAATTAAAGAAACGCCTGCGGCTGCGGAAATGGCACATGATAAGTTAAAGGAAATGGGACCACTTAGGATAGCGGAAAAGTATATGTTGTTAGTTTTTGGACTGGTTCTTACATTGTGGATTTTTGGTAAAACTTTAGGGATTCACGGAACTACAACGGCATTTATTGGTTTGACTGTTCTTTTGGTGACACAAGTACTAAGCTGGGAGGATATTAAGAGTGAAAAAGGCGCTTGGGACACATTAGTCTGGTTTGCGGCTCTGGTTATGATGGCTAGTTTTTTGAATAAATTAGGAATGGTTTCTTGGTTTACAGAAACTGTACAAGGGTTAGTTGGAGGAATGGCATGGCAACTAGCATTTGTGGTGTTAGTATTAGTATACTTCTATAGTCATTATTTCTTCGCAAGTATGACTGCACACATAACTGCAATGTATGCTGCTTTCTTAATGGTTGCGATAGCTGCGGGAGCTCCACCAATGCTTGCTGCATTAGTATTGGCTTTTTCGAGTAATTTATTTGCTTGCACAACTCACTACGGAACGGGATCAGCCCCTGTATACTTTGGGACAGGCTATGTTCCACAAAACACGTGGTGGATACTTGGCTTTAAGATTTCCTTGATTCATTTGGTTACTTGGGGAGTTATAGGTGGAATCTGGTGGAAAGTGTTAGGGTTATGGTAAAAAGATAGGAAGTATTTAATGAAAAGGAGTTTGGCAGTATCTCATTGCAAAAAACTGCCGAAACAAGCTTATCTAACAGATAAAGGGTTGGTTCTCCTTGTTTTTTCGTCGTAAGGATGATACAATACATGAGGCAGAAGATTTTTAATAACAAGCAAAGTTCAAAGAGATTTTTACAAATTTGTAGTCAACATTAGCGTTAAATAATTAACAAGAGGTGATATAATGAGAGAAGTGAAAGCAGAACAAATTAAGGAAACGATTAAGGATTTGTTTTTAAAAGCGAATTTTGAAATAGGGTCTGATGTTCTAGAAATGCTAAAAGAAAGAAAAGAGAAAGAGAAGTCAGAAATTGGGCAAGCTGTGCTAAGTCAAATTATCGAAAATGACATAATTGCTTCTAACGAAAAAATTGCTATGTGTCAAGATACAGGATATGCGGTAGTTTTTGTCGAATTAGGACAAGAAGTAGCAATAGTTGACGGAGATTTTAATGAGGCTATAAATCAAGGTGTAAGAGAGGCATATGACGAAGGGTATTTAAGGAAATCTGTAGTAGAAGAACCGCTATTTGAGCGAAAAAATACGAAAGATAATACACCGGCTATTGTACATTTAGATATAGTACCAGGCGACAAGATAAAAATTGCAGTTACTCCAAAAGGGTTTGGCAGTGAAAACATGAGTGCGCTTAAAATGTTAAAGCCTGCTGATGGAATACAAGGAGTACATGATTTTGTAGTGGAAACAGTAGAGAAAGCTGGTCCGAATCCCTGTCCACCGATTGTTGTGGGTGTAGGAATAGGCGGAACAGTTGAAAAAGCGGCTTTAATTGCAAAAAAGTGCTTGCTAAGAGCAGTAGATGTGCACAATAGCGACGAAAGATATGCAAGACTAGAGAGAGCAATGCTTGAAGACATCAACAAATTAGGGATAGGACCAGCAGGTTTGGGGGGGATAACCACTGCACTATCGGTGAATATCGAATTTGCGCCTACCCACATAGCCGGTTTGCCTGTAGTTGTAAATATATGTTGCCATGCTGCAAGACATGCTGAGGCAATAATTTAGGAGGAGAATATGGGAAAAATAATAAAAATTAAAACTCCTGTTACAACAGAAACGATTAGAGAACTAAAAGCGGGAGATAATGTTTTAATTAGTGGAGTAATATACACAGGAAGAGATGCGGCACATAAAAGGTTAGTTGACCTAATTGAAGCAAAAGAAGAACTACCTGTTGATTTTGATGGTCAGTTTATTTATTATGTAGGGCCAACTCCTGTAAAGCCAGGCGATGCGTCTGGAGCTGCAGGACCTACAACAAGTTATAGGATGGATCCATACACAGTTCCTTTATTAGAAGAAGGAATAAAAGGTATGATTGGAAAAGGCTTGCGTTCGAATGAAGTGATAGAAGCTATGAAAAAAAATGGTGCAGTTTACTTTGGTGCGGTAGGCGGAGCAGCAGCTTTAATAGCAAAGAGTATAAAAAAAGTAGAAGTTGTGGCATATGCAGACTTAGGAGCAGAAGCTATACATCGCTTTTACGTTGAAGATTTTCCAGTTATTGTTATCATTGATAGTGAAGGTAATAACCTTTATGAGATTGAACCCCCAAAATACAGAGCTATCTAGAAAGTGGGAACGCTCAATTAGTAAGTGAGTAAGAATGTCATCTGAATTAACTTCGCTTTGTCAATAAACGGAGGTGAAAACTTGTCAACTAAAACAAAAACGGAAATAGCTAGTATGATTAAACGAATAGAATTGATAAGTGGTGAGAGCCTTTTTAAATGCTACCAATGCGGTAAATGTACTGCGGGGTGCGTAATGGCTGATGAAATGGATATATCACCATACAAAGTAATAAGAATGTTGCAACTAGGACTTGTAGAAAAAGCATTAAAGAGCGAATCTATGTGGATATGTGCTGCCTGTTTTGCGTGTAGAGAGAGATGCCCAAAAGAAGTGGATTTAGCAAAAATTATGGAAGCGCTAAGAGTAATTCAGATTCGTGAAGGAAAACCATTAATTGAACCAGATCAAGTAGATGATAAAGTGATAGAAGAAATGCCACAACAAGGAATTGTAAGTGGATTTAGAAAATATAATTAATTTGGAATATTTGCAGAGATAATAGAAGAAAGGTATGTGATACTATGAAATATAGCTATTTCCCCGGATGCACATTGCATACGCAAACTAAAAACTTTAACGACAGCATAAAATCCACATCAGCTATATTAGATATTGAGTTAGAAGAATTAAAAGACTGGCAGTGCTGCGGAGCGGTATATCCTTTAACAACAGACTCAGCGATGGGGCTAGTTTCGCCATATAGGTCTTTGCAAAAAGCACATGAATGTGGTAATAATTTAGTAACCGTGTGTTCGGCCTGTTACAACGTATTGAAGCGGACGAATTTAACTGTTGCAAACGACGGTGAGATTAGAACGAAGTTAAGCAACTATATGGATGTGGATGAATACGCAGGAGAAAGTAAAGTACTACATTTATTAGAAGCAATGAGAGAAAATAATGGGTTTGGGATTATTAAAGAAAAAACAATCAATCCTTTGAAAGGTTTAAAAGTGGCTCCGTATTATGGGTGCCTATTACTAAGACCATCAAAAGAATTGAAGTTCGACGATCCTGAGAACCCAACTATATTTGAGGAGTTTATTAAAAGCATAGGAGCAGTAGCGGTAGATTTTCCTAATAGAATCGAATGTTGCGGCGCATATGTGTCTATAACTTCGCAAAGAAAAGTGAAGGGAGCATCTGAATCGATTTTAAAATCTGCCTCAAATAGAGAAGCGGATATTATTATAACTAGTTGCCCATTATGCTACCATAATTTAGCTAAGGAGCAAGAGAGGTTAGAGAAGGATGACTATACTTTTAAGCCGATTCCAATTTTATATTTTACACAACTATTAGCATTAGCACTTGGGCTAGAAGTAGAAAGTTGCGGTTTTGAGAGCAATAAAATTGATGCGCGACCAATACTTAAAAGCAAGGGCTTGATATACAGAGGTGATGCATAATGAAGAAAATAGGAGTTTTTGTTTGTTGGTGCGGACTCAACATATCAAGTACTGTTGATGTTGGAAAAGCTTCTGAGGAGTTAAAAAACTATCCAGGAGTTTTTTATGCTGACGATTATAAATACCTATGCTCGGACCCAGGGCAAGAATTGATTAAAAAAACAATAATAGACAATAAACTTGAAGGAATAGTAGTTGCTGCTTGCTCTCCCAATATGCATGAATCAACATTTAGAGCAGCAGCAGAAGCGGCAGGACTCAATCCATATAGGGTGGAAATAACAAATATTAGGGAACAAACTTCATGGGTACACTCAAATAAAGAAGATGCTACGATTAAAGCAATCCAGCTAATTAAAGCGACAGTAGAGAAAGTTAAAAAAAGTGAGGACTTGTTTCCACAACAAATTCCTTTGACAAAAAAAGTACTTGTAATTGGAGGCGGAATTAGCGGGATGACGGTTGCTCTAGAAGTAGCAGAAGCAGGTTATCCTGTAATACTAGTAGAAAAAGAGCCGCAAATTGGTGGCAATATGGCTAAACTATCTGAAACATTTCCTACATTAGATTGTGCATCGTGTATTTTAACACCTAAAACTGCTGAGGTAGGTAGGCACTCAAATATAACTTTAATGACAAATAGCGAGGTAGTCGAATCATCAGGCTATTTCGGTAACTTTACTGTCAAAATAAAAAGAAAACCAACCTTTGTTGATTGGGAAAAATGTATTGGGTGTATGCTATGTCAAGAAAAATGTCCCAAGAAGACCAATTCAGACTTTGAGCATGGTATGGGGAAAAGGAAAGCCATCAGTGTTGCGTTTCCACAAGCTATACCATATAGACCAATAATAAATGAAAAAGAATGCATTTATTTTAAAACGGGCAAATGTAAGATGTGCGTAAAAGTTTGCCCAGTTGATTGTATAGAATTTGAACAACTAGAAAATATAGTAGAGGAAAATATAGGGGCAATAGTTGTTGCGTCTGGCTACGAGCTACTACCAAAAGAAAAATTGAGTGAATATGGACAGGGTAAATATGCTGATGTTATAGATGGAATGCAGTTTGAAAGAATCGCATCTGCCTCAGGACCGACGGAGGGTGTAATTAGAAGACCATCAGATGGAAAAATTCCGCAGAGTATTGTATTTATTCAATGTGCAGGTTCAAGAGACAATCAAAAAGATAGACCATATTGCTCGAAAATATGTTGTATGTATACTGCAAAGCACGCAATGCTATATAAGCATCAAGTGCATGACGGTACTGCGACAGTTTTCTACATGGATATTAGAGCAGGTGGTAAAGGTTATGAGGAATTTGTGCAAAGAGCAATAGAAGACGATCATGTCTTATATCTAAGAGGTAGAGTTGCTCGTGTTTATGAAGAAGATGGGAAATTAGTAGTTTTAGGAGTAGATACATTATCTAGTGAACAGGTGAGAATAGAGGCGGATTTGGTAGTGCTTGCAACTGCGGTAATACCATCAGAAAAAGCCAAAGTGCTAGGGCAAACGCTTAAAGTTGGAACAGATGCGTACGGCTTCTTTAATGAAGCGCACCCGAAATTGAGACCAGTAGAGAGCATGACAAAAGGTGTGTTTCTAGCGGGTTGCGCTCAAGCTCCAAGAGATATACCAGAAACAGTTTCGCAAGCAACTGGAGCGGCAGCTAAAGTTATCACGATGTTTTCTAAAAATCATTTAGTTAGTGACCCGCAAGTTGCAAAAGTAAACGAGAAAATTTGTGTAGGATGTTTGCAATGCGAACCGATTTGTCCATACAAGGCTATTGAACCTGAAACAATTGAAGTAAGAATAGGGCATACAGTAGAGAAAAGACAAGTCGCGACTATAAATAAAGGCTTATGTCAAGGTTGTGGAGCGTGCTCTGTTGCTTGCAGAAGTGGTGCAATGAACTTGAGTGGTTTTTCTAATGAACAAATACTAGAGGAGTTGAAAGCCCTATGTCTGTAAAATTTAAGCCGAATATAATTTGTTTTGCATGCAACTGGTGTAGCTATACAGGAGCTGACATGGCAGGCACGAGTAGGATGAAGTACCCGGCTACTATTAAAATAATAAGAGTTCCGTGCTCAGGTAGAGTTAATCCGACTTTTATAATGAAAGCATATCAAAAAGGTGCAGATGGAGTACTAATAGCAGGTTGCCACCCAGGTGACTGTCATTATAACTCAGGAAACTATTTTGCAAAAAGAAGATTTTTACTAGCTACAAGATTTATGAATTATATAGGAATAGACGCGAAAAGATTGAGAATGGAATGGATTTCAGCTGCTGAAGGAGTTAAATTTGCTAGAGTTATGGCGGAGTTTTCTGAGACCATCTCTGAATTAGGCCCAAACTGGAGAGCGAGGGAAGAAGTATGATGACAATGACAGAGAAAATGCGTGAGCAAGTAAAAGAGTTATTTGTCAATAATGAGATAAAACTATTTATTGGATTTGAAAAAGGTTTTACAAAATTTTCAAGGATACCAGCCTTTGCAGAGAACTACGATGAAGCAAAAAAAATGATTATCGATGAATTTGAAACGCCTTTTCTAGCCAAATATCTAATTAGAGAGTTAGAAGAAGTGGCGGCTGGAATAGTTGAGAAATCAGAAAGAGTGGCAATATTAACCAGAGGTTGTGATTATTTAGGTATACGCAGGTTGATTGTCGACAACATAATACTGCGAGAAAACATAGTAATTGTAGGAATTCCTTGCGACGGACTTATAGATGTTAAAAAAGCAAACAAGCTATTAGGGGAAGAAGCACGAGAAATTACAATAGATGAAGAAAACGTAATTGCGAAAGGGAAAACGGAAAACAAAATAATTAGCAAAGCAGAAGTAGTTTTAGACAGATGTAGGCAATGCATTATGTGTGAACCAAAAGAAAGCGATATTATGCTAGCAGAAAAGACTGCTAATGTGAAAAAGAATAAGGATTATAGCAAGATAGAGGAAATTGAAAAAATGTCAGCTAAAGAACGCTATGAATTTTGGAGCAGGCAGTTTGAAAGATGTATAAGATGCTTTGCTTGCCGCGATGCTTGTACTGCCTGTAATTGTAGAAAGTGTATTTTCGACATAACAGAACCAGAAATGCTAGAAAAAACAGTGGCGACATCAGAACAATTCATGTTTCATTTTATTAGAGCATTCCATGTAGCGGGAAGGTGTAGTGCTTGCGGAGAATGTGAAAGAGTATGCCCAGTTGATATTCCTCTTGGGTTACTGAATGGGAAACTAAGGAAAGATATTGAGTTTCTATTTAATGTAGAAGAAGCGGGGATTCCATCGGAGATAGAACCGTTAGGTGAATTTAAGTTAGATGATCCAGATGAATGGTAGTAGGAGGCGATAATGTGAATAAATTGCTACGTAGTAACGTGAGTTGTTTGTTGAAAAAACTTAGTGAACACACAGAAATATATGCTTCGACTGAAGAAGATGGCGTTTGCATATTGGCGAAGCTAGACAATTACGAAGAATGGACAATGAATTATGTCAGAACAGCAAACTCAGTTAAAGACGTGTTCTTTCCACAAAACGAAGAAATTATGAAATATAAAGATGCCAGCAGTGATTTAAAGATTGAAGCTCCAAAGCCGTTTAAAGAGAGAATTGCTTTTGGAGTGCGACCTTGTGATGCAGCGGCAATGTTGCTGTTGGATGATGTGTTTTTAAAAGGTGAATTTTACGATAGTTATTACAAAGAACGCAGAGAGAAAGGGACAATAATTACTATTGCCTGTGAAAAACCGGATCAGCATTGCTTTTGCACCTCGTTTGATTTATCACCTGGAGCAACAGAAGGATCGGACATCGTTCTCTATCCAACGGAAGATTTCTTTTTAGTAGTGGAAGTCACGGAAAAAGGAAAGAAACTGATAAAAGATAATGCAGAACTGTTTGAGGATATTGGCGCAAAGCCTGAAATTGTAGATAGTTATAAAAACATGAGGACAGTATTAGGCGACGTTTGTATACCAAATGACTTAAACGAAAAACTAAAAGGCGAATTTGACAATTCATATTGGAAGAAAATAGCTAGAAGATGTTTGGGTTGTGGAAACTGCACTTTTGTTTGTCCTACTTGCCATTGTTTTGCAGTCTGTGATGTAGCAAGAGGCTGTGATGGAAAGCGTGCAAGAACTTGGGATTCTTGCAAATTTCAAGATTTCTTCCTTATGGCAGGAGATCATAATCCAAGACCTACGCAGATAGAAAGAACAAGGCAACGGTTTATGCATAAGCTTAATTATTTTAAAGAAAAATATGATAAATATCAATGTATTGGTTGCGGTCGCTGCGTTGAAAAATGCCCAGTAGGCGTTCATATAGCAGATGTTATCACTCATATGAAGGAGGAACTCTAAATGTGCAGCTCTCATAATCAATTAGTTCCTAAAGTGGCTACGATTAAGAAAATAACAGAAGAAACGAGTAGTGGTGATGTTAAAACTTTTTATGTTGAGTTTGACAAGCCAGAAGAAAGAGCTGAGTTTAAAAATATGCCAGGGCAATGTGCAATGATATCCGTTCTAGGGGTGGGGGAGAGTATGATATCTATTACGTCTAGTCCGACAAGACCTGATCCCTTGGAATTCAGTATAAAAAAAATGGGCAAAGTCACATCTAAATTGCACGATATGAGCGTGGGGTCGAAGATAGGTATAAGAGGTCCATATGGAAATAACTTTCCGGTGGATGAGTGGCGTGGAAAAGATTTGGTTTTTATTGGAGGCGGAATAGGACTAGCACCATTGAGGTCAGTTATTAACTACTGCATAGATAAAAAAGAAAATTATGGTAGCATATCGATTATTTACGGTTCGCGCTCCCCTGCAGATTTGTGTTTTAAAGAGGAATTATTTGATAACTGGCCTAATCTTGAGGGGGTAGAAGTGCACCTGACAGTAGACAAAGTAGAAGAAGGAGAGCGGTGGGATAAATCAGTAGGGTTTGTTCCTCAGTATTTGGAACAAATTAGCCCTTCGCCTAATAATTCTATTGCCATCACATGTGGCCCGCCGATCATGATAAAGTATGTGCTAGAATCGCTTGAAAAAATGAAATTCGAAGATGAACAAATTATTACAACGTTAGAACTCAAAATGCAATGTGGCGTGGGATATTGTGGTCGTTGCAACATAGGTGACAAATATGTATGCATTGACGGACCAGTATTTTCATACAAACAAATTAAGGAAATGCCGCAAGAATTTTAGTGATAAGTGAAGGAGGATGAAAATGGGTCAGGCAAAAATGATATATATATATATTATGGGAAAGAAATACGAAGTGCCATCTGATGTGACGGTTATGCAGGCGATGGAATATTCGGGCTATAAACTAATTAGAGGTTGCGGATGTCGCGGTGGTTTTTGCGGGGCATGTGGAACGGTATATAGAACACCTGATGACTTTAGAATAAAAGTAGGGTTAGCATGTCAAATGGTTGTAGAAAAAGGTATGCAATTCATCCAAACACCATTTTTCCCAGCTAATAAAAAGAAGTATGATATTGGTGAATTAAATGCGGATCTGGTTAGTTTAATGAAACTATACCCAGAAATAAGCAGGTGCGTTGGGTGTAACACATGCACAAAAGGGTGCCCACAAGATATCGAAGTCATGGATTATATGGCTGCTGCAATAAGAGGAGATATCGAAGCTGTAGCAAAATTGTCATTTGATTGTATAATGTGCGGCCTATGTGCATCGCGCTGTCCAGCGGAGGAAGTCCAGTATTATGTGGCTGTACTCGCGAGACGTCTGTATGCAAAACATGCCGTACCTATAGCTAGGCACTTGGCGGATAAGGTAAAAGAAATAGAAGAAGGTTCATTGGATGAAGAAATGAGTAAAATAGTTGCTATGGATAAAGAGGGACTAGAAAAACTATATGATAATAGAGATATAGAATAAGACTAAGAATGAAAATGCAAACGTAAAAAGGAGATGATATGGATGTATAATGAAGCGATGTTAGAGGCAATAAAAGAAGTGGAAAAAACACGCGCTAAGCGATTAGACGAGGAATTTGCAAGACTAACAGCTGACGAAAAACTAGATCTTCTTCACAACTATCATCCAGACTTTAGAGATGATACACAGAGGGAGTTAAGAGTTGGGGCGAATAAAGGAGATAAAATACCTTGTGAGATAGCGGATTTACTAGAAGCGAAAAGTCTGTTGAATCCAAAATCTTTTGATATAACAAAAATAGAATATGATGTAGACGTTTTAATTATTGGAGCAGGCGGAGCAGGCTCTTCGGCAGCATTAGTAGCTAAGGAAAATGGAGCCAAAGTTTTGATGGTAACTAAATTGCGACACGGAGACTCGAATACTGTAATGGCGCAAGGAGGAATTCAGGCAGCTGACAAAACAAATGATTCACCGACGACACACTATTTAGATGTTGTTGGTGGAGGAGGCTATACTAATGTTCCTGAACTTGCAAAAGCCTTGACCATGGACGCGCCCTCTACTATAAAATGGTTAGAAAGCTTAGGATGTATGTTTTCAAAAGATGAAGATGGGACTATGCAAACGATTCATGGTGGTGGAACCTCACGAAAGAGAATGCATTTTGCTAGTGATTATACAGGTGCAGAAATCATGCGTACATTGCGAGATGAAGTGCAGAACAAAGAGATTGAAACTATAGAATTTTGTTCTGCTGTAGAGCTTCTTTTAGATGAAGACGGGAAATGCGGTGGAGCAGTACTTTACAACATGGAAACAAAGGAATATTTTATAGCTAGAGCTAAGACAGTAGTTATTGCAACGGGAGGATCGGGCAGATTGCATTTAGCGGGATTTCCTACAAGCAATCACTATGGAGCTACAGCAGACGGAATAGTTATGGCTTACAGAGTAGGAGCGAAGTTAGCGTTTTTAGATGCAAACCAAGTGCACCCAACAGGGGTAGTCTATCCTAAGCAAATGATAGGACAATTAGTAACTGAAAAGGTAAGGGGGATAGGAGCTCAGTTGGTAAACACAAAGGGCAAGCAATTCATTCATCCGCTAGAAACAAGAGATGTTGTATCTTCCGCTGTTATAAGAGAATGCGAACATAGGCAAAACGGATATGAAATAGAAAAAGAACAATATGCTGTGTGGCTTGATTCACCAATGATAGATTTGATACACGGCAAAGGCACAGTAAAAAGAGAACTACCGGCTATGTACAAACAGTATGAAAGATATAATATTGACATGAGCAAGCATCCGATCTTGATTTTTCCGACACTCCATTACCAAAATGGTGGGATATTAATTGGGGAAGTTGGTCAAACTGAGATAGAGAACTTATTTGTTGCTGGCGAGGTTGCGGGTGGAGTACATGGAAGAAATAGGCTGATGGGCAACTCGCTACTTGATATTTTAGTCTTTGGGTTGAGAGCAGGTAAAGCTGCAGCTGAGAAAAGTAAAAAGAGTGACGTTAAGGGACTTAGTTTAAAACATGTGGAAAATTATCACAAACAGATGTTGGAAGCTAGGATAGATACAGAGAGAGTTTCTCCAATGATTCTTCCGGATTATACGGATAAGAAGTAAATAGCTATATAATTGCGAGGGCAAGACCCTCGTTTTTTTGCGCGATGATTTGGAACGGAGAGCAATGAACCGAAAAAAATAAATTTAAAAAAGTATTGACAACCGAAAGCAAAGATGATAAACTAATCAAGTCGCTAAGAAATGGTGAAGCAAAAACAAAAGCAGTTTTGATGAAGAGGATGGGCTAAGTTCAAGGCACACCGAAGATGACTGAGCGCGCGTACAACGGTACGCAAACGAAGGA
>JAJOKP010000103.1 GCA_021129775.1 Clostridiales bacterium | reverse complement strand
GGCAAGACTAGTACAACCAGGGGATAAAATAATAATTATAGCATACTGCTGGATTCATGAAAAAGAAGTGCAAGATTACGAGCCTAAAATTTTGATACTAGATGGAGAAAATAAAATAATTGACATAAAAAAAGAAGAAAAACATGGAGAAGTAGTTGCTTTTTAATGTGAAAATTGATAAGATTTTAACGAGGGATAAATAAGTGCTACAGGGGGATGGTTATTCTATCTATTTTTTCTAATTATTTTAAATGATATGCAAGAATTGATACCCTGTAACACTTGACAAATTTGATTTATAAGGAGTGTAGAATATGTCGATAAAAAGAGTACTTGTAATAGGGCCTGGTCAAATGGGAGCAGGAATTGCTCAGGTAATGGCGCAATCAGGAATTAATGTGGTATTACAAGGTTATGACATGAACGATGCTAAAAATGGACTTGCTAGAATTACAAAAACATTAGCAAAAGGTGTAGCAAGAGGTAAAATGACAGAAGAAAATAAAGAAAAAGCCTTAAATAACATTACGATTGTGGGTGAATGGAACTCAGCAAATTGCGACGTAGATTTAGCAATTGAAGCAGTACCTGAAAACAAGCAATTGAAAGAAGGGATTTTCAAAAAACTAGATGAGTTATGTCCAGCGCATACAATTTTAGCAACAAATACTTCTTCACTAGCAGTTGTTGCCTTAGGAGCAATCACTAAAAGACCTGAAAAAGTTATAGGAATGCACTTTTTTAGTCCTGTGCACATTATGAAATTAGTTGAAGTTATAGTTAGTCTAGCTACAAACGAAGAAACTATTAGTACAATTATGCAACTTGCGACAGATATAGGTAAAACTCCTGTTAGAATGAATGACTACCCAGGATTTGTAGGGAACAGAATAATGATACCTATGCTTAACGAAGCTATTTTTACACTTTATGAAGGAGTAGCGGATAAAGAAACGATAGATAATGTTGCAAAAATTGGGTTTAACCATCCAATTGGACCACTTAGACTTTGCGATGCTATCGGAAATGATACAGTACTTGCAATTATGGAAGTTCTACATGAAGGATTTGGAGATTCTAAGTACCGCCCATGCCCACTACTGAGAAAGATGGTTGAAGCAGGCTACCTAGGCAAAAAATCAGGTCGTGGATTTTACAACGATTATAAATAAAGATGAATAATGGTGCGCGATAAGGTTGCCCTTGTACCACTCGTGCGCCAATGAATCTCAGGAGGAAAATATGAGCCAATATGAAAATCTGTTGTTTAAGAAAGAAGAAGGAATTGCAACAATAACTATGGACAGACCAAAAGCACTTAATGCATTAAATAAAGAAACACTAACTGAAATATCGGAACTACTTGATGAGATTAAGAAAGACAAAGATATTAAGGTCTTAATTATTACAGGGAATGGAAAAGCATTTGTTGCGGGCGCAGATATAACTGAAATGCTGCCTATGACAGCAATTGAAGGGCAAGAATGGTCCTTGTTTGGGCAACATGTTTTTAACAAAATAGAAGAATTGCCACAACCAGTAATCGCAGCCGTAAATGGATTTGCATTAGGGGGAGGTTGTGAGTTAGCTATGGCATGCGATATAAGAATTGCATCAGAAAAAGCTAAATTTGGACAGCCAGAGGTATCTCTTGGAATAATACCAGGGTTTGCTGGAACGCAAAGACTTCCAAGATTAGTAGGAGTAGGAGTAGCAAAAGAGCTTCTATATACGGGGAAATTGATTGATGCTAATGAAGCATATAGAATTGGGCTGACGAATAAAGTTGTGCCAGTCGAAGACTTATTAAGCGAAGTAAATATACTAGCTAAGCAAATAATGAAGCCTGCACCGTACGCAGTTCAAATGTGCAAGAATGCAGTAAACACAGGAATGAGCACAGACTTATCTACAGCTAGTAAATACGAATCTACATTGTTTGGGCTAACTTTTTCATCTGATGACAAAGAAGAAGGAATGGAAGCTTTTCTGCAAAAAAGAAAAGCTGATTTTGCAGGAAAATAATTAACTAACACAAATAGGTGTAAGGAACCGTCTCCTTGCACCACACATTACACCACCATTACATCAAAACGCAAGAGAACTGTCCCCATGCACCAACCTGCAACGTCCACGGTAGTGTAAAGTAACTTACGCCCACTAAGGAGTGAAACGTATGAAAAAACTGGACTGCTTTGGCGATATGTGCCCTTTGCCGCTTATGAGGATAATGCAAGAGCTAAAAAAAATGAATGCTGGCGAATCAGTTATGGCCGTTACTGACCATAGCTGCGTACAAGAATCTGTTATAAATCATTTCAAAGATCGTGGTGAAAAAGTACTAGTTGATGAAGTGATGAATGGGGTATGGGAAATAACAGTAACTAAAGCATAGAAAGATTTAACAAAAACCCTCTTTTCCTACATTGGCAAAGTAATTAACAAAATCTACTAGTGAATTATTGAAGTGTTGATTATTTTTGTGAATCAGGTGAACCTCGTTTATCGGATTAAATCCATCTATTTTTATAAATTTGAACTGTTTCGTATACAGTTCCTTTTTTATTGACATATAAGGTAAAAATGCCAAGCCATATCCTTTAGAAATTGAAGATTTAATTGCTTCTAGAGAATCTAACTTAAATATTATGTTTAAATCATTATAAGAAAAACCTATCTCTTTTAACTTCAGTTCAATAGTTTTTCTGATTTCAAATCTATCATTTAACATGATCAAAGTATATTTAAGTAAATCTTTCATTTCTATTTCTTTAGGTATGTTAGTATTTTGTTCTGCAACTAAAATAATTTTATCTGAACCTATATTTAAAGATTGAATATTCTTAGCAATTGGCTTACCATTGATAAAGCCAATATCACAAATATCGTTGAGAATATTGTTTATTATGTTTTCAGATGAGTTTGATATTAGTTCATACTTATGTTTTGGGAATTTTTTTTTCATTCTATATAGTGTACAGGGAAGAGCATAAGTTGCTATTGGATACGTGCCTTCTATTCTTATAATACTTTCGTGACTATTTAGATCAGATTGCATTTTAGTATAAGTTCTGACAATATGATCAGCATATTTAAAAACAATTTGACCTTTTTCAGTTAATTCAACACCTTTATTACTTCTAATTAGTAAATTAAATCCCAAGTGATTTTCAAGTTTTTGTATTTGTTGACTAAGAGCAGATTGGGAAATGTGAACCTCCTTTGCAATTCTTGATATGCTTTTCACTTTTCCCACCATGTAAAAAAACCTCAAATTTTCAATATGCATATAACTCACCTTTCTAGCATTAAACAGCCTGCTTAAAATCAAGGAAACAAAGCTAATTGATGCTTCATGTTGATACCAATATATCATATCATACCTTAGACTAAAAGTGAATATAGAATCTAGCCATAAAAAAAATTAAGGGCAAAAAAATATAATCAAAAAATATTTGCTAAAAGGGTTGACTAGATAAGGCGGATACCATATTATGAAATTGCATTTTAAATAATTTTAGTGTAGGTACACTTTGTTTATACTTACTTGAATATTCACATTTTTCAAAGAAAAAAACTCTAAAACTAGGAGGCTAGAAAAATGTATAAAAGATTATTTATACCAGGTCCAGTGGACGTTCCAAAAGATGTATTAGACAAAATGGCAACACCAATGATAGGTCATCGTACTAAAGATGCATCTATTTTACAAAGAAGTATCTCTGAAAAAATGATGAAACTTATGAAAACAAAAAACCAAATACTACTTTCAACTTCTTCAGGAAGCGGATTAATGGAAGGTGCTTTGCGTTCTTGTACAAGAAAAAGAGCGGCAGTTTTTGCAGTAGGTGCTTTTGGAGATAGATGGTACAAAATGGCTGTTGCAAATGGTATCCCAGCTGATAAAATTTCATCTGATTTAGGAGAACCGACAACGCCTAAAATGGTAGAAGAAGCACTAGCTACAGGCAAATATGATTTAGTAACAATTACTCATAATGAAACATCTACGGGTATTATGAATCCAGTAAAAGAAATTGCAGAAGTAATGAAGAAATATCCTGATGTGATTTTTTGCTTAGATGCAGTAAGCTCTTTAGGTGGAACTGAAATTAATGTAGACGAACTAGGTGTTGACATCTGTATTGCATCTACTCAAAAATGTTTAGGGTTGCCTCCAGGGCTAGCAATATGTTCGATTTCTCAAAAGGCATTAGATGCTGCAAAACAAGTTGAAAATAGAGGTTTGTATTTTGACTTGGTTGAAATATATGAATGCATTCAAAAGAAAGACCATCAATACCCTTCGACGCCTTCATTGTCGCATATGTACGCATTAGATTATCAACTAGATAAAATGATAGAAGAAGGATTTGAAAACAGATTTAACCGTCATTTAGAAATGGCGAAAATAGTAAGAGATTGGGCTAAAGAAAAATTTGAAATGTTAGCAGAAGATAAATATGCTTCTAATACATTAACAACAATAAAAAACAGTAGAGGAATAAGCGTTGCTGACTTAAATAAAGAGTTAGGCAAAAAAGGATACGCAATTTCTAACGGGTATGGAAAACTAAAAGAAAAGACATTTAGAATTGCACATATGGCTGAAACTACTGTAGAAGAAATAAAAGAAATACTGAGAGTGATTGAAGAAATATTAGATATTTAGGGAGGCGAATCTATTGTTTAGAATACTTGATTGTGATGGAATAGATAAAAAAGCAGTTCAGGCATTGAAAGACTCAGGGCATGAAGTAGTGTCAAAATTTTATGAGCTTGAAGATTTAAAAGCACAAGTTAAAGATTTTGATGTTGTAATCGTAAGATCTGCTACAAAAATTAGAAAAGAAACTATAGACGAAGCTAAAACAACAGGCAAACTAAAACTAATAATACGCGGCGGCGTAGGCTTAGACAATATTGACGTTCCCTATGCAAGAGAGAATGAGATTGTGGTATCAAATACACCAAACGCTAGTAGTGCATCAGTTGCAGAACTTGCAATTGGGCATATGTTCTCTATAGCTAGACATCTACACGCATCTAACGTAACAATGAGAGATGGTCAGTGGAATAAAAAGCAATACAAAGGAATCGAATTAGCAGGCAAGAAATTAGGACTAATCGGTTTTGGTAGAATAGCAATTGAAACAGCTAAAAGAGCCAATGCTCTAGGTATGGATGTACTCTATACTAATCGTTCTGGGAAAAAAGAGGGATACGACGAATTTACATACATGACAATGGACGACCTGTTAATAAATTCAGATTTTGTTTCAATGCATGTTCCTTTTAATAAAGAAAAAGGTGCGGTTATTGGAAAAGACGAATTTGCAAAAATGAAAGATGGAGTATATTTAGTAAACTGCGCAAGAGGTGGAGTTGTTTGTGAAAAATCATTAATTGAAGCTCTTGACTCAGGAAAAGTTTCAGCGGCAGCAATTGATGTTTTTGAAGAAGAACCAACTAAAAACACTAAATTATTCACTCATCCAAAAGTATCGTTGTCTCCGCATGTAGGAGCATCTACAAACGAAGCTCAGGCAAGAGTAGGGACAGAAATAGTAACAATAATAAAAGATTTTTTTGAAGGGAGCAAATAAAATGGCAATAGTAAGACCTTTTAAAGGAATTAGACCAAAAGCTGATTTAGCGTCTAAAGTAGCTGAATTACCTTATGATGTAATGAATAGAGAAGAAGCTAAGCAAATGGGTAAAGAAAATCCTTATAGTTTTCTACATATTAGCAGATCAGAAATTGATTTAGATGATTCTATCGGTAGTTATGATGAAAAAGTATATTTAAAAGCAAAAGAAAATTTAGATAAAATGATATCTGATGGAATTTTTTCCCATGAAAAAGATGCAATATACTACATTTATCAGCAAAAAATGGAAGACAGAGTTCAAACAGGAATAGTAGCATGTACTTCAATTGAGGAATACTTAAATGATGTTATAAAAAAACACGAATTCACTAGACCAGTTAAAGAAACAGATAGAATTAATCATTTTGATAAATGTGATGCTAATACTGAGCCTGTATTTTTAACTTATAGATCAAATGAGGAAATAAATTCTATCATATCAACTTGGATAGCTAACCACAAGCCAGAATATGATTTTGTTACTGAAGATGAAATTACTCATACACTGTGGGTACTAGATGACAAAGATTTAAATAATAAAATCCAAAGTATATTTGCAGGAATTGACTACCTATATATCGCAGATGGTCATCATAGAACTGCTTCCGCTGTAAAAGTGGGGTTAAAAAGAAGAGAAGAAAACCCAAACTTCACTGGTGAAGAAGAATACAATTACTTTTTATCTATAATCTTCCCGGACAAAGATTTATATATCATGGATTATAACCGTGTTGTAAAAGACTTAAATGGGCTTTCAAAAGAAGAATTAATAACGAAAGTAGAAGAAAACTTTGTTGTGGAGAAAGCCGAAAAAGGAATCCAGTTTAAACCGTCTAAAAAACATGTTTTTGGAATGTTCTTAGAAGATGAATGGTTTAAACTAACTGCAAAAGAAGGAACATTTGACAAAAATGATCCAGTAGAAAGAATTGATGCAGAAATACTTCAAAAAAATCTTCTTGCTCCAATACTAGGAATCGGAAACCCTAGAACAGATAAAAGAATTGACTTTGTTGGTGGAATTAGAGGGCTAAGAGAATTAGAAAAAAGAGTGAGTACAGACATGAAAATAGCCTTTTCAATGTATCCAACATCAATTGAAGACTTGTTTTCCATTGCAGATGCAGGTGAAGTAATGCCACCAAAGTCAACATGGTTTGAGCCGAAATTAAGAAGTGGATTGATTGTTCATGCACTAAGTTAGTAGTTGTCATGAATTTGTAGGGGTGCCCCTTTTGGGTACCCGATATGATACCGTCGCATTTTTTTTGTTTACTTTTTTGCTATAATAATATATACTGTTCTAGGCACAAAAAACATATGCTGATGTAGCTCAGGTGGTAGAGCACTTCCTTGGTAAGGAAGAGGTTCGGCGGTTCAAGTCCGCTCATCAGCTCCAAAATGACATGCAAGAGGATTTTAGAAAAAAAATTCCTCTACAACCAAAGTGGCAGAGGAATTAAAATGGAATTAGTGTTCATTATAGCATATAAAATTAAATCCTGCAAGTAGGAATTTGGAGGTGCAACCTTGAAAAAAATATTAATAACTGGAGCATTAGGTCAAATTGGATCTGAACTTACAACATTGTTTAGAAAAAACTACGGTGTAGACAACGTGATATGCTCTAACAGAAGCAACAAAAATGAAGAAATAGCTGGTGCAGGTATATTTGAGCTTTTAGATGTAACTGACGGTGCTAGAATGACTGAAATTGTAAAGAAATATAAGGTAGACACTATAATTCACTTAGCGGCAATATTGTCTGGAGTAGGCGAAAAAAACCCTGTAGCTGCTTGGGATGTTAACATGAATGGACTATACAATGTGTTAGAAGTAGCAAGGCAAGAAGGCTGTAAAATCTTTACGCCAAGCTCTATTGCTGTATTTGGTCCTGATACGCCAGCACTTAACACACCACAAGTGACAATACAAAGACCAACTACAATTTATGGGGTAACTAAGGTAGCAGGAGAAATCCTTTGCGACTACTACTATAATAGATTTGGCGTAGATACAAGAGGAGTAAGATACCCTGGAATAATTTCTAATAGCATTTTACCAGGAGGTGGAACCACTGACTACGCAGTGCATATATATTACGAAGCAATAAAGACTGGTAAATTCGTTTGCCCTATAGATAAAGGAACCTTAATGGACATGATGTACATGCCAGACGCATTAGATGCTGTAACTCAACTAATGGAAGCCGATGGATCTAAACTTAAAAACAGAAATGCATTCAATATTACCGCAATGAGCTGTGATCCTGAAATACTAGCAGAAGAAATCAAAAAGCATATTCCAGAGTTTGAAATGAAGTACGATGTTAACCCTGTACTTCAGAAAATTGCTAATTCTTGGCCAGATAACATGGACGACTCTGATGCGAGAAAAGAGTGGGGATGGAATCCAAAATATGACCTAGCTTCAATGACAGTAGATATGTTAGAGGTATTGAAAAAAAAATTAAAATAATTTCACATAAAAAAAAGCTGCTTTTTAATAGAAAGCAGCTTTTTTAGTTTTTGTACGACAATACAAATGGATACAGTGGGAAAAACTTAAATTTAGAAAATGTAGCACAAAATTTGTGAGAGTATGTATACAAGTAGCACCTTTAATTGATATACTAAGAATAGTAAGAAAACTAAGAGGAGCAAAATAATGATAAAGTCATTGATTTTAGGGTTAGGAAATAGATTTACAATACTATTTGTGGTAGCTTTTTTACTAACAAGAATACGGGTATTTAGAAGGCTTGTAGTGAAGAAAAACATTTCTGTTAAAGATAAAGTAATTCTTTCAGTTTTTTTTGGATGTTTCGGAATTATGGGAACATATCTCAGTGTGCCTTATGGAGGAGCACTAGTAAATACTAGAGTAATTGGTGTAGTTGCAGGGGGAATTCTAGGGGGACCCATTGTTGGATTAGGCGCGGGCTTGATAGCAGGAATACATAGAGGGATTTTAGGATTTTGGGAAATAGGAGCATTTACTGCGCTAGCTTGTGCAGTCTCAACCCCGCTTGAAGGTTATTTATCAGGTGTTATGGGTAAGCACGTACGAGGTAGGAAGCATTTATGGATTTATGCAGTAACAATGGGAGCAGTGGCAGAAGCACTACGTAAATTTGCTGTTTTGGTGTTTGCAAGACCCTTTGAAACGGCATTTGAATTAATAATGACAATTTGGATACCCATGACCGTAATTAACTGTCTTGGATTAGCGTCGTTTTTTCTAATTATTCAAAGTGTTTTCAGTGAGCATGAAAAAATGCTTGCAGAACAATCTCGTTTATCATTAAAGATTGTAGATGAAATGTTGCCGTATATTAAGCAAGGTCTAGAGAATAGCAACAACGAAAAACTAGTGAATATTATCCACAGCATGTCTGAATTTGATGCGGTAACAATTACGGACACTGTTAAAATCTTGGCTCATGCAGGGTTGTCGACAAAAAGGCATAAAGCAGGCAATGAGATCGTAACTACTTTAACGACAGAGGTATTAGCTAGTGGAAAAGTCATGACAATTGATAATTGCACAGAGCCTGAGTGTGAGAGAAGAACTTGCCCAATAAAGGCGGCTATAATCACGCCATTAATAGAAGATGGACAAATTGTTGGAACAATGAAGCTATATAAAGCACTTGCAAATTCAATTACAGCAATTGACCATGAACTAGGAAGTGGGTTAGCAAAATTACTTTCTACCCAGTTAACATTGAGTAAATTAGAGCAGAACAAATCTTTATTAGCACGGGCTGAGTTAAAAGCGCTGCAAGCGCAAATAAACCCGCATTTCTTATTTAATTCTTTGACTGTAATTGGTTCGCTTTGTCGTACTAACAATGAAAAAGCAAGAAGTTTAATACTAAATCTTAGCGAAGTTTTTAGAAAAACACTTAATGTAAACAAAGAACTGGTGCCGCTATCAGTAGAGTTAGATCATATTAAAGCGTATGTAGAAATAGAAAAAGCGAGATTCGGAGAAAAACTAGAAGTTAAATACGAAACATCTAAAAATAGCGAACTTTTGCTTCCGCCACTTACACTACAACCTTTAGTAGAGAATGCAATTAAGCATGGACTGTGGCCAAAAGATGAAGGAGGTCTAGTGATAATTTCGTTAAAAGAACATGAATATGGAGCAACAGTAAGTGTGCATGATAATGGGGTTGGAATGAACGAAGAGACTATTTTTGACCTATGGCATGAAAGAGAGAACACAAGTGATTCCATAGGTTTTAAAAACGTAAATGCACGACTAATAGGCACTTTTGGAGAAATAAGCAAATTAAGTGTAAGTAGTGAAACAAATAGAGGAACAGTTGTATCTTTTGTTGTACCAAAACAAAAGTAAAAAAAAGAGATTCCCTTTCTCTTAATGTCAGCCTGAGCGAACGCAATCACCTGTCAGCCTGAGCGAACGGAGTGAGGCGAATGGGTCTGGCTTGTAAATGAACTAAATATTTTGGCACTACAAATGAAGATGGGAGGCGTTGCAATGATAAATATTTTAATTGTGGACGATGAAAAGCATATTAGGGAAGAACTAAACTATTTGCTAAGTAAGTTTGATGACGTAAATATTTGTGCAGAGGCAGAAACAGGAAAAGAAGCACTTGAAATAGTAAAAAAAATAAAAATCGACGTTGTTTTTTTAGATATACAATTAAGAAACTCAAAAGGCATGTTAGTGGCAAAAAAAATAACGGATATTAATGATGAGATATTGATTGTTATGGCTACTGCTCACCAAGAATATGCAATTCAAAGCTATGACTTAGACATTTTTGACTATATTTTGAAACCTTTTTCTCAAGAACGAATTAAAAAAACGGTAGAGAGAATCAGAGAGCGCACAAAAGAAAACAAAAAATGTAAAGTGGTAAGTGCCAAAATTTGCGTTTCCTGTGATGGGAAAATTAAACTAATTGATACAAACAATTTGTGCTATATTGAGTATAAGAATAGTCAAACAATGATTTACACACGTGAAGAAGGTTATGAAACAAAAACTACTTTAAAAGATTTAGAATTGCAATTAGATAGTGCAAAATTTTTCCGTACGCATAGAGCGTATATAGTAAACGTTGATTATATTGATGAAATTATCCCTTGGTTTAATTATACATATAAATTAAAAATAAAAGGTATGAAAAATGAAATACCAGTGAGTAGAAACTATATGAAGGGTTTTAAAGAAATGGTTAACTTGTGATGAAATCCTTTTCACTGCACTTTAAGTTTACTACAGTGCAACTTAGATTGAAATAGTGCAATTTGATAAAAAATTAACGAAATCCTCTTATATAGATAGTATAATATACTTAATTAAATTGAGAGGAGATTTACTAATGAAAAAGAAAATTGCTTTTTTTATGGTTTTGATATTACTTGTTTCGTTGATAGTTGTAGGATGTGGAGAAACAGAGGACATTAGTAGTGAGGAAGTTCAGTTTGTAACAATTGCGACAGGAGGTAGTGCTGGGGCTTATTTTGCGTTAGGCGGAACAGTTGCTAAACTGTTAAATGAAAATCTAGAAAATGTAAATGCATCAGTTCAATCAACAGGTGCCTCAGCTGTAAACTCAACTTTGATGGGTGAAGGCAAAATAGAAGTAGCATTTGCTATGAATGACGTTGTGAGTTATGCTTTTACTGGGACAGAAGTCTTTGCTGATAAAGGGAAATTTGACAATATTAGAGGAATTGCATCTTTATATCCTAACTTTGTACAGATTATAACGTTAGAGAGATCTGGAATAAAAGAAATTGAAGATATGAGAGGCAAAAGAATTGGCGTAGGAGCACCAGGAAGTGGTACAGAAGTAAATGCACGTCAAATACTTGCAGCTCATGGAATAACTTACGATGATATTGATGAAGATTTTCTATCTTATGCGGAAGCTGCAGAGCAAATGAAGAATGGAGCTATTGATGCAGCATTTTTAACATCAGGAATTCCAAATGCGGCAGTACTTGATTTAGCAACAACTCAAGATGTAGTAATTGTACCTATTAGAAGAGAAATTATTGAGAATTCTTTAGCTAAAGAATTTCCTTTTTACTCGCCAGAAGAAATACCAGGCGGGATGTATGATCAAGCAGAAGCAGTACCGACAGCTGCAGTTACTACAATACTAATAACTAGAGCTGAACTAAGTGAAGAATTAGTTTACAATATAACAAAAACAATATTTGAAAACTTAGAGGCTCTTGGAAATACACATGCCTCAGGTAAAAAAATAGATCTTGCGAAAGTACGTATTGCAATGCCTGTTCCACTACACCCAGGTGCGGAAAAATATTTTAGCGAACTAGGAAAATAATCTAGCGGAAGGCATTGGGGACGTTTAAGACATTGGGTACGTTTTACTTGTTTTGTTTTGGTCAAAGGAGTTTAGCTTCGATAAAAAACAAGACAAGTGAAATGTCATTGGTGTCTTCTCAAAATGCATATAGCTAATTAGTGGAGGATGAAGCAGATGAATAAAGAAACGACAGATAGGGTTATCGATAGCAACGAGCTGCTAAGAGAATTTGATATAGAAGCCCGATTTAGAAAAATTGGAAGAGAAAGCAAAACAGGAATGTTCATATTTTTAGTATGCGTTGCTTTTGCGCTGTTTCATTTATATACCTCAGCGTTTGGTCCTTTAAATACACTTGTTCACAGAGCAGTGCATACGGCAGTAGTAATGGCACTTGTATTCTTATTATATCCACATAGCAAAAAATACATGGAAACTAAACCTCTAATAGCCGACTGGATATTTGCAGCGCTATCTATTGCAATGGGATTATATATTTTAGTATTTTTCAAAGACATTGTTATGCGCGCTGGAATGCCCAATACAATGGACATAGCGTTTGGACTAATGACAATTCTACTAGTTCTAGAAGCTGGAAGACGTGTTGTTGGAAAGGAAGTAGCAATACTAGCAATAATTTTTATGATCTACGCATATTTTGGCAGGAGTATCCCGGGAATAATGGCTCATAGAGGGTATTCATTATATGCAATTGCAGAATACATGTATGTTACAACTGAAGGAATATTTGGAATAGCAATAGGAGTATCGTCAACATATATTATTCTATTTATATTGTTTGGCGCTTTTCTCGCGAAATCCGGCATGGGTCAGTTTTTTAATGACTTAGCAATGGCAATAGCTGGTGGAGGAAGCGGTGGACCAGCTAAGGTGGCTGTAGTATCTAGTGGGTTGCTGGGTTCAATTAATGGGAGTGCAGTAGCAAATGTAGTTACAACAGGCGCATTTACAATCCCGCTTATGAAAAAAATAGGATACAGCAAAGAATTTGCAGGTGCAGTAGAAGGTACAGCTTCTGTTGGTGGGCAGATACTTCCACCTGTTATGGGAGCAGCAGCATTTATAATGGCCGAATCTTTAGGGATTAAGTACATTACAATTGTGGCAGCAGCTGTTATACCAGCATTTTTGTACTACCTAGGCTTAATAGTAATGATACATCTAAGAGCAAAAAAAGACGGGTTAGTGGGACTACCAAAGGATCAATTGCCAAAGATTAAAAAAGTGTTAAAAGAAAGAGGGCATTTGATTTTACCAATTTTCATTTTGCTTTATCTATTAGTACAAGGGTTTACGCCATTATTTTCGGCTTTTTATTCAATAATAGCAACAATTGCAGTAAGCGCATTAAGAAAGAATACAAGAATGAGTTTTAATGATATTATTGACGCATTAGAAGATGGAACGAGAACAGTTTTAGGCGTCGCAATGGCATGTGCTGTTGTAGGGTTGATTATTGGAGTTGCAACTTTAACTGGGTTCGGACTAAAACTAGCAAGTGTAATACTAATGGTTGGACAAGGTAGTTTATTAATGACATTGGTATTTACTATGTTAGCGTGCATAGTACTAGGGATGGGATTACCATCAATACCTGCATATATCATTACAGCAACAATGGCTGCTCCAGCGTTAGCACAAATGGGAATACCTCTACTAGTTTCTCATATGTTTGTTTTCTATTTTGGTATGTTAGCAAACTTGACACCACCAGTGGCACTAGCTGCGTTTGCAGGAGCTGGAATAGCAGGCGGAAATACAACTAAAACGGGAATACAAGCAATGAAATTGGCGTTAGCAGGATTTATTGTTCCTTATATGTTTGTTTATTCGCCAGCACTATTATTAATAGATGCAACAACTATGCAGATTATTATTGCAGCAGTAACGGCAGCAATAGGAGTTGTATCTCTTGGTGCGGCAGTAGAAGGGTATTTAATTGCTACGATTCGACCGATTTATAGAATTGCATTAATCATAGCAGCTTTAACGCTAATGCACGCCAGTCTATTAACTGATGCGGTAGGAATAGCGATTATAATAGTTGTTTTAATGACTCAGAAAATAGCAACAAGAAAAGAGATCGAGGTAGCATAATAGAATAAATATAACTAAATTTTAACATATAAGCCAATTAGTCTTCACTTTTGTAAGTGGAGGTTGTTTGGCTTGTTTTTATTGACTATAAGCTTTAATCCTTAGTTTTAAATTAATAAGCCTGTAGAGTGTAACACTTTTAGCAACAATTTTCACAGGAGTGTTAGGTTCAATATATTGATACAATTCCAAAGTTGAGTCGTTAAAACTAAAGGTATGTCTAGAAGTATCAGAAATGCCGTAGATAATATAAGGCATAGTCTGATTAATATCGCTAAATATAATAAATCCGTTTTTAATTGTAGTTTTCTTGCCTGCAGTATGCGGTACACCCGCCCCAAATGCTTTAAATTTTGTTGCAGTGAGCACAATATTAAGCTCGTCATCAACAGAAAAAAACTCAGTCCAAGGTTCAAGCTCTACAGAGTGAATCCACTGCATACTAAAAGAATCTTCTGCTGAGACTTGATAGACATGAATTATATTTTGCGTATTAGCATCAATAAGCATGAGCGCATCAATTTTAACAAAAAATAAAGATAAAAAAAGAATAAGTGGAATAATAATTAGCATATAGAATGTTTTGTTTTTGTCCACAACGACCACTCCTAGTATCTTTTAGGTTTGTTATAGTATATCAGAAAAAACTGCGCTTGACATGACAATACTTATCAACTAGAATTAAGTAGCTACTCATTTGCCATTAAAAATACATTTTTGAAGAAACAGGGCTAAAATATAATGTATGGGCTAGAATAATGGGTATGGGTATGAGTATAGTAATTGTATGAGGACCATCTATCTATTAAATAGCAGTAGCAAACCTAAAACAAAAAGGAGATTAACTAATATGATTAAATCAAGCTACAAATACATATTGACCGAACTAAAGCACCATGCGCCGTTCACTATAATTAGTACTATTGTATCGCTAGTTCTATTTGGAGTAATTGCGAGACTTTTTCTTCAAGGACACGAGCACACGCATAATAACACGATAGGAATGCTTTTTCACACTATGCACCCACTACATATATTGTTTAGCGCAACAGCGACAACAGCAATGTTTTGGAGACATGAGAAAAACTTGATAAAGGCCATTGCAGTAGGACTAGGAGGATCATTACTAATTTGCGCGGCAGGAGACATTGTGTTTCCTTATTTCGGAGGACTACTTATGGGAACAAACCCTGAATTACATCTTTGCATACTGAAACACCCAGAAACAATACTACCTTTTGCTATTTTAGGAGTACTAATTGGCATAATTGCTGTAAATAAAATAACAGGAAGAAGAGTTTCAATCTTTTCTCATAGCGCCCATGTATTTGTCAGTATCTTTGCAACAATGTTTTATTTAACTAGCTTTGGCGGGGTTGATTTTTTAAGTTATCCGATTCAAACTTTTATTATTATTTCATTTAGTGTAGTAATTCCTTGTTGTATTAGTGATATTGTATTTCCACTTCTAATACAAAAGAATAAAATGTTAAAAACTCATAACAATTGTTGTCATTAGAGACTTAATAAGATATAGTTGTATATGAAAGTAGCGGATAAATAGCAAGATATCACTAATAAACTGGAGGAATACTAAATGAGCAATGTGCATGAGTTAAAATTCTTAAAAGAGAAAATCGAGCAACTAAAAGAAGATGGTGTCTATAGACAGCTGCCAGTTTTAGAAGGGGCAAATGAAGCAGAAATTATGCTTAATGGTAAGAAAGTAATCAACTTATCATCAAACAACTACTTAGGTTTTGCAAATCACCCTAAACTTAAACAAGCAGGTATTGAAGCTATAGAAAACTACGGTGTAGGTTCAGGTGCAGTTAGAACAATAGTTGGTAACATGGACATTCACGAAGACCTTGAGACAATTTTAGCAGAATTTAAAAGAGAAGAAGCAGTAATGGTGTACCAATCAGGCTTTAACTGTAATGCCGGAACTATTCAAGCAATCACAGGGAAAGGCGATTTAATAATATCGGACGAACTAAATCACGCAAGCATAATTGATGGAGTAAGACTAAGTAAAGCTGATAGAGCAGTGTATAAGCACTGTAATATGGCACATTTAGAAGAAATTTTAAAAGAAAGAAGAGGCAATTACAACACAGTTCTAATTATCACTGATGGAGTATTTAGCATGGACGGTGATATTGCACCACTTCCACAGATAGTAGAATTAGCTGAAAAATATAGCGCACTAACATACGTAGATGATGCTCACGGTTCAGGAGTATTAGGCGAAAGCGGAAGAGGCACAGTAGACCATTTTGGACTACACGGAAGAGTGGACTTTTGCATAGGAACACTATCAAAAGCAATAGGAGTTGTAGGTGGTTACGTAGCAGGAAGTAACACAATGAAAGAATGGTTAAGCCACAGAGGAAGACCAATATTATTTAGTACATCCCTACCACCAGCATCAGTTGCGTCAATTACTGCAGCAGTTAAACTACTTATGAATTCAACTGAATATACTGATAAACTTTGGGACAATGCAAAATACTTTAAAAATAAAATGAGCAAATTAGGATACGACATAGGAAAAAGCGAAACACCAATAACTCCAATAATGATAGGCGAAGAAGCCAAAACAATGAAATTCAGCAAAACACTATTAGAAAACGGCGTATTTGCATCAGGAATAGTATTCCCTACTGTTGGAAAAGGAACAGGTAGAGTAAGATGCATGGTAACAGCAGGACACACAAAAGAGCAATTAGATAGAGCAATAGAGATATTTAAAAGTGTTGGGGAAGAGATGGGTTTAGTTTAGTCTATCGTCATAGCGAGACATGAATTAAGAGGCTTTATTATTTTGTCAGCATACAAGCCTTGTTATAGTGGACTAATTAACAACTGACTAATAATAATGGAACAAGAGAATTAAATAACTCAATTAATAATGTTTCAACACTTGTTTTATTGTATATATAATAGTATAGCACAATTTGAAGAGAATAATACGAATGTTAATTTTTCTTGATATTTTGCTTGACAAACATTAATCAATAAAATATACTATATATAACTCAATTATAATTAAAAAAAGAAAGGAGGGTGACCATGTTAGAAATTATAAGAAATATTGGTAGCGAAATCAAAAAACTAAAAGGTGAAGAGCAACTAGTAGATCTTTGGTTGAAAGACGAGAAAGAATTCGATTATATTCTTACAATTGATGTAGATACTAGTAGAGGGGATGTAAACGTAGTTCCAAGGGATTTTGAACAAAGAGTTTTTAAAAAATCACTATTCTATCAACAAGGGAATACTTTTATTGGTGCAGCAATAAAAATCGAAAAAATTAAGCTTTCGGGCAAAGAGAGAAATGACACGATAGTCAAATTGAACAAAAAAGTTAGCAGTGTCATGAAATTTTTAGAATTCACAGACAAAGATTTGCAAAAACTAATATTAGACGAAATCGTAAAAGAAGCTGAAGAAGCTACTAGTAAAAGTTTTATAGTGGAAATAAAAAAAGATGGGCAAACCGCATACGAGCTGTACAATCAAAAGTTTGACTCCTTTATTGAGAACACATGTCTCAAAATGCAAAAAGAAACAGGCAAATGCCACATGTGTGGTACAAACGGAACCCTATTTAACACTGTAATCTATAGTTGCTATACCAATGACAAAGAGATATACACAAACACGGAAGGTCTGACATATGCAATTTGCAGAGAATGTTTGATGGATATATTACACGCAAGAAAATATATTAATCAGTATTTAAAGGCATATTGGATAGGATCGGAGGTAATGTTTTTGCCACATTCCTTTAATGAAGATATCGCTATCATTTTTGAAGATGTTATTATTGAGGAGAGTGGCACTAGTAAAAAATTTATTGAAAGAATATCTAGAAACGAAGCTGATGTATTATATGAAATTGGCAAAGGAGACACAACAACAGATATTGTTTTCTTCAAGGATCCAAAATCAAGCTCTGAGTGGAAAATAGAATATCAAATTAGAAGCGTAATGCCATCAAGGTTTACTGAAATATCTAGATTATTGAGAAAATATAGTTATTACGAGTCGAGGGCACCTCTTTCATTGTGGACTGTTGTTAATTATCTTTGCGATGATAACGACAAAAGCAAGGAAAGCAAAAGATTGCTTGACGTGATATTTACGGGTAGGAAGTATAACGACAGTATACTATACAGAAAGCTGATGACTCAATACAAAAAAAGGTATTTCGAAGGAAAGAAAAACATGACAGACATACATAAAGTCCTGAATTTTATGCATGACTGTGGTTGTACTAAAGTTGGTTGGATTATGTACGAAAAAGGAGGAGGTAGCTGGATAATGGTATCATATAGAACAATTGAAGAAGTGTTTGAGAAAAATGCAGATTATTTTGACTCAAATGAAAAAAAGGCTTGGTTTATTCTTGGAAGATTGTATGACAGCATGATATATCAATCTAAAAATTACAAAAAAGGCGATGGAGAAAAAGCGAGTGATATGGAATCACATCTTGAAAAAAGTTTTTTCTTTGGAAGAAAATATGATTACAGAACGTTTGTCTACTTTGTTAACAAATGCAACGACTTGATGGTTAAGTATGGGGTAAGAGATAAAACATACTTAAAGAAAATGAGCACAGAGGCACAGCATCTAATGCAAAACAAGGAAATTAGTTTGTCAAACGATGAAGCGAAGTATATTTTCTTTTGGGGGATGAATCAATTTATTGGAGAGAAGAAAGAGAAGGAGGAAGAATAATGGCAAAATCAAGAGAGTTTTTACTGGTATGGGATAGCACAATGGCGAACCCCAATGGTGATATGTTAAACGAAAACAGACCAAGGCAAGATGAAGAAACAGGAAAATTAGAAGTTTCTGATGTGAGAATTAAAAGATTTATTAGAGAAGAATGGATTAACACAGGTAAAAAAGTGCTAGTTCAATCAACTACAGACGAAAAAGGCAAAGTGCTAAGCTGTGCAAGCACAATTAAACTAGTAGCTAGCAAAGAAGATGTAAAAGATGAAGACTTAGTAGAATTTTTACTAAAGAACTTCATTGATGTTAGACTGTTTGGAGCTGTTGTTACGAAACCGAAGAAGGACATTATGGGGCCGCTACAAATTACTTGGAGCAAAAGTATCCACGAAGCTGAAGTTAAGTTTATGCAAGGGAATGCTGCATACGCTAGCAAGGACGGAGCGGAACAGTCCTCTATATGGGGAAAACACATAAGCCCATATGCACTATTTAAAACATATGCAGTGTTTAACAATCAAACAGCTTTAAAACAAGACATTGCTGTTTCTGAAGAAGATATTCAGCTGTTTGTAACCGCTTTAATTGATGGAATGAAAAACTATAGAAGCACATCTAAAAATCAAATGCCTAGACTTTTAGTTGAAGTGGTATATAAAAATAATGCATTAGATGGAGAATTGAATTTTATTCAATTCAAGAAAGAGGTAAGTGATATAGAGCTTAGAGAGATTAATGAAGTAGAAATTGATCTAAGTAAGTTAGGTACTTATTATGACATGAAAAAAGATGATATTGAAAAAGTAATAATTTACAGAAGCTTAAGTGCTAATGTCATCAATATTCATGAGAACTTTGAAATTAAAGACATTTAACGGAGTTGATTGACATGAAAAAATGCGTTGTTTTTACAGTGCAAGGAGAGTTCGCGAGATTTAGGAAGCCTTACACAACTACGTCGGCATTAACTTTCACGACTATACATCCAATAGCAGTTAAAGGTATGATAGGAGCAATACTTGGTGTGGACAAAACAGAATTATATGAAAAAACTAAAGAATACAAAGTCGGCATCTCAGTATTAAAGCCAGTTAAAAAAGATATGCAGTCCTTTAATTTGCTTACAATGAAAGGCAAAGGGTTATTTAGGTTTCCTTCAAATGTCGAATTTTTAAGAAGAGTTGCGTATAGAATATTTTTAACTTGTGAAGACGAAGCTATATCTAAAATTCAGAGCACTTTGATGAAAAACGAATTCGTTTTCACTCCATATCTAGGAGCAAGCGAACATATTGCAATGATTAAATATGAAGGAACTGTTAATGTAGAACCTTCTGTGGATTATGAAAGCAAAGTAGACACTGTTATTGCAGCAGAAGCAATTAAGCTTAACATGGACAAAGTGAACGGGCATATATACTCTGAGGTCATTCCTGTAAGTAATAATATATTAAGGGAATATACAAAATACAAAAAAGTATTCTTCTCTACTGAACATGAATTGTTTGGCGAAACCATTGATGTTTGCAAAGTGAGGGATTATAATGTCTATTTCTTTTAAACTAAAATCACATCCACATCAGTTGCTGATAAAACATGTGCAAGAAGTCGCGAGTATTGCCATTAATACGCATCGTTCTCATGCTGGAGACGTTAAATTAGAGGATCTTATTCAGACCACTTGCATGTGTCATGATTTTGGAAAAGGGACAACATATTTTCAGGATTATTTAGAGAAAGAATATAGTGGGGAGCTTAAAAACCACTCTTTACTTTCAGCATTACTAACCTATTGGATGCTTCCAGACAAATGGAAGCACCTAGGTTTTCTTGTAGTAAAAAAACATCATGGAAGTATTAAAGATTGTGTAGATGAATTTGATGGATCAGATGATTGGACTTTCAATAAACAAATAGAAGATATAAAGAAAAATCACATAGAGGAATTAAACCATATTTATGGAGTTGATTTAGCAGAATTTTTCAATTGGTTAGAAGACGAAAAATCAATTAAAGAAATGCGGAGAGATTTTAGAAGAAAAAAATTTACCATGGATGAATTCGTACTACTGCAATATGTTTACTCTTTGCTTCTTAGTAGTGATAAAAATCAATTGATTTTAGGATGCGCATATATACCAGAGAAGACTGTAAAAGGCAGTTTTGTTGATAATTATCTTAAAAAAGTTGTAATAGATACTAGCATTAGAGACATACCAGGGTTAGAAGATACTGAAATATTTGAGTTAAGAAATGATGTATATGCTGAATTATGCAAGGAACTTGATAAAATTGACTTGCACAAAGAAAAAAGATTTTCAATTAATCTCCCTACTGGCATAGGCAAAACAATGTTGGCATACAAAGCTGCATTTTATGTCGCAGAGAAAATACATAAGCTAAACTGCAACGTAAAGCCATCAGTAATTTATTGTTTGCCATTTATGAGCGTGATAGATCAAAACAGCGATGTGATGCGAGCTTTGTTGAAACACAATCTTGGTAGAGATGTTGAATCAGACGAGCTTTTAAAGTTTCACTCTATGGCGGAAATTGAATATAAAGATTTTGAATCATTTGACGCTCGTTTTTGTTTTGAAAACTGGCAAAGCGAAATCACAATAACAACATTTGTGCAGTTATTTAATACAATTTTTAAAGCAGGCAAGAATTCAGCAGCACATCGATTTCATAAACTATCTAATGCAGTAGTAGTTTTAGACGAAGTACAGACAATAAATTCGAAATATTTTGCAGTTATTAAAGATTTTTTTGAAATACTAGCTGATAGATTTAATATGCGAATAATTCTCTTGACTGCAACCATGCCAATGATATTCAAGACAAAAGAATTAATACCGAATAAAGAATACTATTTTAAATCGTTAAATAGAATTGAGTTGCATAATTTTGCAGAACAAACAACCAATATTGATGATTTCAAAGACATCATCATGAATGAAATATGCGAAAAAAAAGATAAAAGTTTTTTAGTCGTTTTAAACACAGTAAAGTCTTCGCTAGAGATATATAATCATCTAAAAGATAGCGAAAGAGAGTTAATATATTTATCAGCAGAGATATATCCTAAGTTGCGTTTGAACAAAATAAAGGAAATTAGAACGAGTAAAAAGAAGTACGTAGTAGTATCAACACAATTAATTGAAGCAGGAGTTGATATTGACTTAGATATTGTTTATAGAGATTTTGCACCACTAGATTCAATAAATCAAACAGCTGGCAGAGCCAATAGAAATGGGATTGCCTCAAAAGGATTAGTATATTTATATGAGTTAGTCAATGAAGATGACAGAAAATATTGTAGCTTTGTTTATCCAAGACCATTATTAAAAGCAACAAAAAACCTTTTAGAAGGAAAAACAGTAATCCAAGAAAACGAATTTTTTGAAATCAATCAAAAATATTTTGAAGAGATTAATAAAATAAAGAGTGATGACGTTTCAAACGAAATGTTGAGGAAAATAAATAAACTTGAGCTAGAGAAATTTAGAAATCTATTTGAGCTAATAGAAAATGACAGCAACTATAAAACTGATCTTATTGTTAACGCAAATAAAGAGAGCGCAGAAATACTTGATATTTTAAGAGGTAATGAAGAGATAGAGAGTGTTAAACTTAAAAATTTATTTAGAAAACTAAACAAGTACAGGATATTAATTCCTAAAAAAGAAATAAATAACATCAATAGTAAAGAAATATCTAAATACGCAATAAAATATGTTGAATTGGATGCTTATTCGGGAGATACGGGTGTAATTAGAAAATCGCTATTGGAATTTTAAGGGGAGAAAAATTATATGATGAACATAAACTATGCAACTCTTAAGTATACGGATGTAGAAATGGAAAGAAGAAATGCACCTAAAGTTAGAGGATATTTTGCCAATAAATATAGCGAAATCGTTGAATTTCACAATCACGTTGGGAAAGAAAACATCTATAAATATCCTATGGTGCAATATAAAATAATTAACAAAAACCCATTACTACTAGGAATCAATGAAGGGGTAGATATTTTAAAGAGTATAGCGTTTGAAGAAGATTCAATAACTATCGAAGGTGAAAAACTATCTATAGAGCAGGTAGAGTTAAAAATAATGGAGCAGAAGTTTGGAATTAATGATAAGTTAATCAAATATAAGTTTATTACACCGTGGATGGCATTAAATCAAAAAAACATTAAACGATACTATAATGCAGATGTCATTGAAAAAGACGAACTATTAGGAAGAGTTTTACCAGGGAACATATTATCGTGCGCTAAAAGATTAAATTACGAAGTTAAAGAGCAAATAAGAGTAAAGTTAAATTTAGTTGAGAAAAGTGCAAAGTTTAAGAATAATAGCATGGTTGTATTTGAGGGGGAGTTTTATACTAATTTTGAAATACCTAATTATTTTGGTTTAGGAAAAAGTGTAGCACGTGGTTTTGGAGCAGTTGTTAGGGGGCGATAAATTGAAACTTGTAATCAACACTCGTGGAACGTATCTAAGTAAATTTGGTGAGTGCTTTAGAATAAAAGCAGATGATAAAACTAGTGATATTTCGGCTTCGAAAGTAGAGCAAATAATTATAACAACCTCTGTTGCTCTTTCTACTGATGCGCTCGAATTAGCGGTCGAAAACAACATAGACGTCGTGTTCTTAAAAGCAAATGGTAGTCCGTTTGGTAGAGTATGGCATTCGAAGATGGGCAGTATATCAACCATTAGAAGAAAGCAATTGAAGTTGCAAGAACATCCACTAGGAGTAAAACTAGTGATCGAGTGGCTGACACAAAAGATGGAAAATCAAATTAAGTTTATAAGTAAATTAGCATCAAATAGAAGAGATGAAAGACGTGATAGTGCAAAAGATGCAGTGAATAGAATAGCGACCGAAAAAATTAAAATCTTAACATTTAGCAAAAATAGATTTATTAATGAAATAAGGGGATCAATTCAAGGACATGAGGGAATAGTCGGTAGAGTTTATTTTGGTGCATTAAAAGAGTTGATTCCAAAGCAGTACGAGTTTAGTGGGCGAAGCAAGAATCCAGCTAAAGATTATTTTAATTGCATGTTAAACTATGGGTATGGAATAATGTACTCTAATGTAGAAAGAGCCTGTATACTTGCAGGGTTAGATCCGTATATTGGGATATTGCATGTTGATAATTACAATAGGACAGCGTTTACATTTGATTTAGTCGAAATGTACAGAATATATATTGATCAAATAGTATTTAAACTTTGTAGCCAGAAAAAGGTCAAAGAGACTCACTTTGACGATGTTGAGGGTGGCTACTATCTAAACAAAGAGGGAAAACAGTTACTATTAGGAGCGTATAACGAAGAAATGGAGAAAAAGATAAAGTATAAAGGAAGAAAAATTGAGCTTCAAAATATTATTCAATTTGATTGTCATAACATTGCAAATAGAATATTGAAGGAGGTCGACTAAATGTTAGTATGGGTAATATATGATATTGTTAGTGATAGAACTAGACGAAGAGTAATAAAAGTTTGTAAGAACACAGGACTGTATAGAGTTCAAAAAAGTGTTTTCCTAGGAGATGTAGAAGACAATAGGTTAGACGAATTAAAAATGCAAATAGAGGATTTAGTAGATTTGGATAAGGACTCAGTATATGTATTCCCAATGAGCAAAAGAGAACTTAAGATTGCAGGGTTAATAGGACAGGCATTTGATAAGGAGTTAGTGAGTGATGAAATCATATCAAAATTCTTTTAATGAGCATGAATACTATATAACACCCTCTGAAATGATTGAATTCATTTATTGTAAAAGATATACATATTTCATGAAGTGTTTGGGGATAAGGCAGTATGAAGAAAAAAGGTACAAAGTACAAAAAGGTAGAGAAATTCACGAGAAAAGAGCAAGAACAAATGCAGACTATTTAAGGATAAAGCAAAAAGTGCAAAAAAAAGAGATTAACATCTCACTTGTGTCAAGAAATCTACAAATTAGAGGCAAAATCGACGAAATACTAATGCTAGAAGGCGGAACAATGGCACCATTAGATTATAAATATGCAAAATATAATGAAAAGATTTATAAAACTCTTTTTACACAAATGGTAATGTATGCCTTGATGATTGAGGAAGTTTATGATAAAATAGTGAACAGAGGATATATTGTTTATTGTAGAGACGTAAACTTAGTGAAAATGCATGAAATAACAGAAAAAGACAAGAAAGAAGTTATTAAAAACATAAACGAATTTAAACTTGTATTGCAAGGAGTTTTCCCTAAAGCTACAGGACATAAAAGCAGATGTATTGATTGTTGTTATAAAAATATTTGCATAAAGTAGATTTTGAGATGGAACAACAGTATTAGCAAATGCTAGAGTTCATTGTTACAAGTGAAAAAACTATGATTTTTGTAAGAAAAGAGGTAAAAATATGAGTAAAAAGCTGTTTCTAGAGTTATCAAAAACTATTTTATTACGTTGCGAACACTAAATCACATCAATATATGCTGTCACAATTGCTAATCCATTAAAACAAGGATTGAAACATCTCTCCTGTATCTATCTTTAATTTT
>JAJOKP010000105.1:24568-26134 GCA_021129775.1 Clostridiales bacterium | reverse complement strand
GAACAGTGAAACTCGTTGAAAATAAAAGCTTTAAAGAAAATGAAGTAGTGTCAGATTTGACACTACCTTTAGCTAATAGGAGGTGCTCTTATGATGTTTTGTCAAGAATGTGGTAATAAAACAAGTGAGATTGTGAGATTTTGTCCAGAATGTGGAAGTAGAATTAGAGAGGATGCAGGTAGTTTTGAAAAGCCACAGTTGGTACTGTCGATGTCAAAAAAAGGGAAATTGTTCAAAGAAGAATTGTGTTACCTGATTTTCTATAACCATAAGTTGATTTGTGCGTTTCTTAGCAAGGAAAAGATAAAGATAGCAAGAGAGCAAAAAGCGAAAGAAGTAGGCAAAAAATTCTTTCAACGAATAGCTTCAGCGCTCGTTTTCTATGAAGAATATGGGGAAAGATATTATAATTTGCCAGAAAATGAAATTATTAATGAAGATCCTCTAAATTTTGAGTTGCAGTACATGCATATATCTAAAATTAAATTTGTTAGACCGCGCGGTGTTCATACTAGCGATAATTATTACGTTGAAAGAGGAAAACTAGAGATAATTATACAAGGGGCTAAGCTCAAATATATGCATAATCATAATGATGATGATAAAAGAATTAAGAATATTTTAAATAGACTTTTAGGAGGAGTTTTAAAGTATTTTTAAGTAAAAGGCTAGAGTAAGTAGTATGATTTAGAAATCTTGAACCTAAAAACTCGCATATATTATATGTGAGTTTTTAGGTATTATTTTCTACCATGTCTGTGGCAACGTGTGTCTTTGCTATCACAGGTAAGAATATCTTCCTCGACAATCAACTTTTTCCCATTAATTATACTGTCTGCAACTTTAAAACGGGCATGTTTGTAAATACGTTGCAGAGTCGTACGACCGATATTCATTTTCTCGGCACATTCTGTCTGGTCAAGATTTTCTAGATCCATCAACCTAAGGCTTTCAAGTTCTTCGATTTTTAGGAAGATGGTTTCTTTTCTGCAATGTCTACCATGTGGACCAAACTCCATAAACTCAGGGCTAAATCCAATATTTCTTCTTTTTTTAGGTCTTGGAATAACAATCACTCCTATTCTTCGCCTTTAGTGATATCCTCTTCTAATTTAGCGATTTTGTTTTTGAGTGACTCTATAATATCAGCTTTTGAAACATTTTTCAAATATTCTTTCTCTGTATCTTGACATATTCCGTAACCGCGCCCAATTTTTCTTCCTACTCCTGTTCCCATTCTCATTCCCATTCCTCTACCTAATCCTCTTCTAGCACAAAAATTGTTATCTACTGGACCAGTTCCATCTAGTCTTGGCATTATTTACACCTCCTTAAAATAGTTATTAACATATGCCCATTTGAATACAGTGTATCACATTGTGGGCATATGTCAATAACTATTTTGAAATATCTTTGTGCTTTTTAAAAAACGCTTAATTTTAAAACTAAATTCCTTCCTAAAGACAGTATAGAGTGGAATTTAGTTTTGCAATTTAGTGTAAGTGTTGAAGCGTATATTTTTTCTGAAAAAGCACTTGCAGGATATTTTAATTATTGTTATAATTA
>JAJOKP010000105.1:20127-24468 GCA_021129775.1 Clostridiales bacterium | reverse complement strand
TTATGAGTTTGTAATAAATGATAAAATATTGTTTTAAGTAAGTTTAGCTTTGTAAAAAATATATATATATCATGGACTTAGGGTATAGCTCAACGTGAAAATAATATAGAGGGGGAGATTTGGATGAGAAGAGTAGATTTGAATAGTGATTTAGGAGAAGGGTTTGGAAATTACAAGTTAGGGATGGATAGCGAAATACTAAAGCATATTACATCAGCTAATATTGCATGCGGTTATCATGCAGGAGATCCTTTGGTAATGGATAAAACCATTAAATTAGCTAAAGAAAATAATGTTTCTATTGGTGCACACCCAGGATTTCCTGATATGATGGGTTTTGGAAGGCGCAATATGAAAGTATCTACGGATGAGTTAGAAAGCTATATTATATATCAATTGGGTGCATTGATGGGATTTGCTTGCAAATACGGAGTGAGAATTAATCATGTTAAGCCACACGGAGCTATGTATAATATGGCTAGCAAAAACTATGATATTGCGATTGTGATTGCGAGAGCCATAAAGGAAGTAGACGCTAGTTGCATATTGATGGGTTTGTCTGAGAGTGAACTAATAAGAGCAGGCAAAGATATAGGATTAAAAACTGCGAGTGAAGTATTTGCAGATAGGGCTTATAACGATGACGGTTCTCTAGTATCTAGAACTATAAAAGGGGCCGTGATACATGACGAAGAGGTGGCCATTAAAAGAACTGTAAAAATGGTAAATACAGGTTGTGTTACTTCTATTACGGGTAAAGAAATTGAGCTTTCAGTTGAAAGTATATGCGTTCATGGCGACAACCCCAATGCGATTTTATTTGTTAAGAAGATTAGAAAGTCACTTGAAGAACAAAAGGTATCGGTGTGCCGTATTGGCGATTGATTAACAACAGACACTTTGAGTGAAAAAAAGAGTCAGTAAAAAAGTGGAACATCTTCCAAGAAAAATGGGAGTGCAAAAATATAAGTGTTTGATAAAGGTCTGAAAAAACACGTTCGGGTTATTCCGAGAGGCTAAAATTTAATTTGGAGGAGAGACAAATGGCAATTAAAGAGACTAAGAAGAGGCTGAGCATATTATTAGGAGCGGCATTTATTATGGCGACATCAGCTGTAGGACCTGGTTTTTTAACGCAGACAGGTGTGTTTACAGGAGTTTTAGGTAGTGATTTTGCATTTGTTATTGTTGTTGCAGCTGTCGTAGGCATTATTGTCCAGCTGACATTTTGGAGAATACTATGTGTTTCTAACATGAGGGCGCAAGATTTAGGGAATAAGATTTATCCAGGGTTAGGCTATTTTCTCGCTTTTGCGATTGTTTTAGGAGGACTTGCTTTTAATATAGGTAATATTGGAGGGGCTGCTATAGGTCTTAGAGCAATGTTTGGGATACCGGAAAATATAGGAGCTTTAATTGCTGGTGCGATAGGTATTACTATATTTGCTTTAAAGAATGGACGCTCAGTAATGGATAAAGTAGCGCAGACACTTGGCGGTCTTATGATTTTGATGATTGGATATGTTGCGATATCAACAGCGCCTCCAGTAGGAGAAGCATTGACTCGCGCAGTGAGACCTTCTAATTTTAATGTAACAGTATTTCCTATACTTACATTAGTAGGTGGCACGGTAGGCGGTTATATCTCTTTTGCCGGAGGACATAGACTTATAGATGCAGGTATTGTTGGTAAAGAGAGCATAAAAGAAGTTGACAAGGGTGCTTATACTGGCATTATTATTTCCACATTTATTAGAATCCTATTATTTTTTGCAATATTAGGTGTTGTTATAACAGGATTTACTCTTGACCCAGGCAATCCTACTGGTTCAGCTTTTGGTTATGCAGTGGGGAATGTAGGATATAAAATTTTCGGTGCAGTATTATTTGCTGCTGGAATTACATCTGTTATCGGCGCTGCCTATACTTCAGTATCCTTTATTAAAACATTTAGCGAAACGCTTAGAAAGAATGAAAAACTACTTATCATAGGATTTATTGCGCTTTCAACCTTAGTGATGTCATTTGTGGGTAGACCTGTTTCGCTTCTTATATTTGCAGGGGCAGTTAATGGGCTAATTTTACCGTTGTCATTGAGCGTTATGTTGTTAGTTTCTAAGAAAAAAGATATTATTGGTGATTATAAACTACCTACCTTTTTGTTCTACGCAGGCTGGATAATTGTGGTGGCAATGACCTATTTAGGAGCTACTTCATTCTACGGAAATATTATAAAATTACTATAAGGGGTAGCTTATGAAATTATTACTAAGCGGAGACAGTTCTGTAATAGCGGAGTTTGGTAATGAAATATCCGTTGAAATTAATGAAAAAATAAGAGGATTCAAAACATTGCTAGATGAAAAAAAATTTGAGTTTATTAATGAATACGTACCGACGTACCGCTCAATAAAAATTGATTACAACCCTAATCTTATAACACATAGTGAGATGCAAAAGTTACTTAACACTATTGAAAAAGAGTTGAAACTAGTAAAACTGCCTGAGGCAAAAGTAACTATTATTCCTACTTGTTATGATTTGAGGTTGGGACCTGATCTTGAAACAGTAGCTAGACACAATAATCTTACTGAAGAAGAGGTTGTAAAAATTCACACATCGCCAGAGTATTTGATATACATGCTAGGCTTTACGCCTGGGTTTCCATATTTAGGCGGTATGAATCAGAGAATTGAAACACCTAGATTGTCGTCACCGAGAACTAGAGTAGAACTTGGTTCGGTTGGAATAGCAGACAAGCAAACAGGCATATATCCTATTACTAGTCCAGGAGGATGGCAGATTATAGGGCGAACACCTATTAAATTGTATGATCCGAGCAGAAGCGTTCCAATCATGATAAATGCAGGCGATTACATCAAGTTTGATTCGATTACTTATGAAGAATTTGAGCACATACAGTCCGAGGTCAAAGAAGAGTCTTATAAAGCAGTCTCTTATGAGAGGAGAGTGACTAAGAGTGAGGATTAAAGTTCTTAGTTCAGGGTTTTTGACAACCATACAAGACTTAGGGCGGAAAGGATTCCAGCAATTTGGGGTATCACCTTCAGGAGCAATGGATGTACGTGCTTATAAACTTGGGAATATGCTTGTAGGGAATAATATAGAAGCCTCATCTTTCGAAATAACACTTATGGGTCCCAGACTACTATTTGAAGGAGATGGGATTATCGCTTTAACTGGGGCTGATTTATCTGCAAAAATAAATGGTAATCCTGTGGCGTTGAATAAATGTGTTCAAGTCTATTCTGGTGATCTTCTGGTATTTGGTGTACCTAAAACTGGTGCGAGAGCTTATCTTGCTGTGGCAGGAGGTATTGACACTGACATTGTCATGGGAAGCAGTTCAACTGATTTAAAAGCAAAAATAGGGGGCAACGGTGGAAAAGCGCTACAAAAGAATGATGTAATTAAAGTGCATGAACATAATATGACTTACTCAAGTAGATTTATTAGGGAATTTATTTCAAAGAAATTTTCATTTAACTATCATAAGGCTGTAGAGTTTCATAAAGTAAGAGTTTTGTTAGGACCACAAGATGATTATTTTACTGAAAAAGGGATAGAAACATTCCTAAGTAGTACTTATACGCTAACAAATAAAAGTGATAGAATGGGACTTAGATTAGAAGGCGATGTAATTGAGCATAGAGACAGTGCTGATATTATTTCTGATGCGATATCATTTGGGGCTATACAAATTCCTGCTCACGGCATGCCAATAGTAATGATGGCCGATAGGCAAACAACAGGTGGTTACCCTAAGATAGGGAATGTTATTAGTGTAGATTTGCCTGTTATGGCGCAACTTACGGCAGGAAGCAAAATGAAGTTTGAACTTGTAACCTTAGAAGAAGCACATTTATTAATTAAAGAAGAGGATAAGACTTATAAATTATTAGCAGAACACTTGAGTGAGCAAGCTAAAAGAATAGTAAAAAAATCAACTTGCTATGAGGTCACAGTAAGAAATAAAAACTATTATGTTGAAGTGGAAGAGATTTTGTAAGGACCTTGGCAGAAAAAATGCCCCTTCGTGGGGCACTCCAACATCGGCGTGCAATCAGGATGAATACCTATAAAGTTTCAAGAGAATTGCCCTCTAAAGCACCTCGGGTTTTATAGATTTAATGAATATCTGGAGGGACGAACTCACAATATATGTAGATTAGCGAGTAAGGAGAGATTTTTTGTTTTAAATTTAATTGTATTTTGAATTAAGGAAAATGACACATTGTCGAGCAAAAATAACGAGAAATTTTTCAATAAAAACCATTGACACGACATTGATAATCAATTACAATTATATTGTCTTTCTTT
>JAJOKP010000105.1:3179-20027 GCA_021129775.1 Clostridiales bacterium | reverse complement strand
TTTCTTTCTTCTTTGTTATAGTTAAATAGCAGGGAAGAAAAAAATGAGGTATTATTGATAATGACTTTTAATATCAGAAAAATGTTGTTTTGATTCTGCTTTTGTGCGAGTATAAAATTAGCCGCGTATAAACAGACCATTGCAATAACTCTATAATCCCTAAGGGGGGAGTTTCTTTGAAGAACCTAACATACTGTGACAATCGGCTAGAAAAGCAAGTAGTGAATTTTGCAAATTATATAGGGAATTGTAAAGATAATAGTGAGAACCTAGTACTTTTAATTGATCGTATAGGCGCTACAATTGCAGGAGTAAAACCTGCAGAACTCCTTAATTTGCCTAGCAATAATAACTGCAATAACATAAGTTGGGAAAATTGTAAAGATTGCATTTTGAAAAATAGCAATGTGAAAATGCAAGTGGTTGATAGATGTAAAGGAAGAAGACATGTTTTGTTTTACCATGAACAAGAATTAAAGAAAGTAATAGATCAGTCTGAGGTCGCAGAATTCCTTAGTGAATTAGGATATCCAGTTAAATGTTCCTTTGAAGATTATTTAGAACATTTAATGGTTAGACTAAACAGTGATGAATTTCCACATGAAATAGGGATATTCCTAGGGTATCCTCTGAAGGATGTAAAAGGATATTTGGGGAAAAACAATTTAAAGCATGTCCATAGTAATGGATGGAAAGTTTATGGTAATAGATATGTATCACAAAAAAAGTCTGAAAGTTTTAAGGAAGCTAGATATAAGGTAAGAAGATATTTAAACGCTTTACTAGAAGATAGGCTGCAAATAAATTAATATAAATATAGGAGGAAGATAAGATGAGCAAAGCAATTGTAATTTTTGGGTCAACAATGGGAAACACAGAAACATTAGCAGGGTCAGTAGTAGAAGGATTAGAAGAAGGTGGCAAGGAAGTAACGCTTAAAAATGTAACAGAGACTAAGATTAAAGAAGTAGCAGATTATGATTTAGTTGTTATGGGTTGTTCCACATGGGGACTAGGCGAGTTGCAAGACGATTTTATAAGTTTTTATGACGCTATGAGCAAGGATTTCCTAGACGGTAAAAAAGCAGCTGTATTCGGACCAGGAGATAGTGGGATGTATCCAGACAACTTCTGTGATGCTGTAACGATTATTGAAGAAAAACTAGAAGAATGCGGTGCTAAAATAGTAGAAGATTGCTTGAAAGTTGATGGGGATGTTGATGATGCTTTAGATGAGACTAAAGCTTGGGCAGTTAGTGTTGCAAAAAACGCCTAAGAATAATAAATAGAGAAGTAAAATTAAATTGGACTAATCCTTATTTAATAGGGATTAGTTCAATTTTGGTGTATAATGGAACTAAAGCAAACCATTAATAAATTTTTGAGTAATTTGAATAATCCGAAAACAAAGGAGAAAAACCAATGCGTAAAATTGCATGTATATTCTTAATGACTTTATTTTTATTAACAAATGTTGGATGCACGTGTGCAGAAGATCTTGAAATTAGCGATGTAAGAATTGAAGAACAGAGCATTAATAAAAAAGCATATGAAGATGATAACAGTAATGAAAAAGCAGATTATCTCGAAGAAGCTGAACCAGTAAGTATTCCAGACCAATACACCTACATAAAAATTTCTGCAGTAGGCGATGTCATGGTTCATAGTCCGCAAATAAGGGTACAATTCAATAAGGAAAACAATGCTTATGATTTTACAAACAATTTTCAGTTTATTAAACCGCATATTTCCAGCTCGGATTTAGCGCTTGCTAACCTAGAGACAACGTTTGGTGGAGAAGATAAAGGATTTGCGGGTTTTCCTTTTTTTAACTCTCCTGACGAACTAGCGTATGCGTTAAAGGACGCAGGATTTGACGTGATTTCTACATCGAATAATCACAGTTTTGATACAGGAAAAGAAGGGATTTTAAGGACCATACGAATTTTAGAAGAAAACAAGTTAAAAGTTATAGGAACTAGAAAAAATGAAAATTTAGAGAGTTTTGTTGTAATTGATGTGAATGGAATTAAGGTTGGATTATCTGCATATACATTTGAAACGCCTATGCAGGGTGAGTATAGAGCGGTAAATGCGATTAGAATGCCCAAGGAAGTAGAGACAATTATTGATACTTTTGGTTTCGAAAACTTAGAAGATGATTTAGAAAAAATGAAAGAACGGATTAAAACAATGAAGCAAAGAGGTGCAGACATAATAGTGTTTTTTATGCATTGGGGAAATGAGTATTGGAGAGAGCCCTGTAAATATCAAAAAAGAATAGCGCAGACCTTATCAAACTACGGGGTTGATATTATTTTTGGCAGCCATACACACGTAATTCAACCTATAGAATTTGTAAACTCCGAGTTTGACGGCAGTCAGACAGTAGTCGCGTATTCAATGGGAAATATATTGTCTAATCAAAGATACGAAACACTAGGGAACAAATATACAGAAGATGGGGTAATAGTTAATGTCACTCTTAAAAAAAACACTCTTACTGGCGAAATCACTTTAGTAGAAACTGGAATAGTGCCTACGTGGGTACATAGATACATAAAAGAGGGACAAAGAATATATGAAATTATTCCTATAATGGATGCACTACAAGATGGAGAAAAATTCGGTATTTATTTTGAAAAAACAATGAGAAGGATTGAGAATTCGCTTGCAAGAACGCTAGAAGTGATTGATGTAGAAGAAAACGAAATTATTATAGAACCACTGCTTGCTGATAAATAGAAAGAGTTATCACGCAGGGTCAAGACAAGGGCAAGACAAGGGGACAGGGACTTGCCTGGTCAAATTGCTTTGAAACCAGACAAGTCCCTGTCCCCTTGTCACTGGTTGCCCTGCCGTGTCGTCATCCTGAGCTCGTTCGACTCGCAAGCTTGCTTACTATGGAGGGACGAGCTCACTTATGTTTGTTAATACATATACCAATCCACTTACAAGAACCACAAATCTTAAATATGTCCTTGTCTTTCCTAATCTCTGTTTGAACAAGCTTAAACACTTTGTTTGCTTTAATTTTTGTACCGACTGAGAGGTTAAACCTATTTATAACATTTAAATCCATTTTTCTCAGCTCTATTTCAGAGTTGTCATCCTTGAGGCATATTTTAGGAAAAATATTCTTTGTGCTAGTTGCGTGCGGACAATATAAACAAATATCATCACATTCAGCTACGATATGAAGAAATAAATCGTTGCTACTTTTAATGGCATCTATGAGTTTATACATATTATCTATAAAGTCCTGATTATATCCAAATCCTTTAAAACTCTGTATACACAGTAAGTGATGACCTCTAATCTTCATAGTTTTTTGTTTTTGATTATACATTTTTTCAACACATTCTAGGAATTTAATATGAGAAGATATTCTCTAGATTATCATATAGTACTTACTTTTTACAATAGAAAAATATATAATAGACAAGAAGATGTTGATAGGTATTTTTAGAATTGTTAGTTGTCGGATAAAATTTAGGGATGTGGTATTTGTGTTTGTCGCAATTTGTTCAATAAAAATTCATATTTATGAATCGCATTCACTAAAAGAAAAACGGCATATTGTTAGGAGTATTGTTGAAAAAACTAAGCATAAGTTCAATGTTTCTATCGCAGAAATAGGTTATGAAGACAAGTGGCAACTGTCTAAAATAGGGATTTCATGTGTTTCTAATTCGAAGAAACATTTAGAAAAAGTCATAGATAGAGTAGTAAATATCTTTGAAAATGATGAAAGATTTGAAGTTTTAGAAATTGAAATTGAAATTTAGCATAAGTCACACCAAGGAGAAAATAATGGGGACAACAGTGGAAAAAACAACAAAAAAACCAGAGGATAAAAAGCGAGTTTTAAGTAAGAAGGAAATACTTGAAATATTAGATGAATTAGAAAAACTCTATCCTGACGCGAAATGTGAATTAGACTATAATTCTCCCTTTGAACTGCTTATAGCAGTCATATTATCTGCTCAATGTACTGACAAAAGAGTAAATATAATTACTAAACAATTATTTCAAAATCACAATACAGCTGATAAGATACTGAAATTAAATGCTCAACAGCTGGGTGAAATCATCAAAAGCTGCGGTTTTTATAGAGTTAAAAGCCAAAACATACTGAAAACTTGTGAGATTATTGTAAGTGAACACGGCGGTAAAGTACCTAGAACAATGGACAAACTTGTAAACCTTTATGGAGTAGGTAGGAAAACAGCTAATGTAATTTTAAGTAATGTATACGGACAACAGGCAATAGCAGTAGACACTCATGTATTTAGAGTGTCAAATAGAATTGGAATTGTGAAAGCAAAAAATGTATTAGACACAGAAAAGCAATTAATGAAAAATATTCCCCAAAATATGTGGTCAAGGTCGCATCATTTACTTATATTTCATGGAAGAAGAGTTTGCAGTGCAAGAAAACCGAAATGTAGTTTCTGTACATTAAATGACTTGTGCATGTATTTTTAAGAAAGCATTATTTAGTAGCGAAATAAGCAGGAAAAATTGACTACAAAGAGAAGTATTATTAAAAGACTATGCTGTTTTGAATCGGCAGAGATGAAAGGATGTACTTATGGATAGAGAAAAAATAAATAACGAGCTACTAACTTTTGCACTAGATATCGGAACAAGAAGCGTGGTAGGGATACTAGGGTCTTTTGAGAAAGACATGATTAAAATTCATTACAGTGATATAGAATTTCAAACCAAAAGAGCAATGTACGATGGTCAGATCCATGATATTGAAGGTGTAGTTGAGATAGTTAATAAAGTAAAGAAATCATTAGAAGACAAAGCTGGGGTCAAACTAAAAAAAGTTGCAATTGCAGCAGCGGGACGAGCATTAAAAACAAGTAGGTTGACCTTAGAGAGGGAACTAGATGAAAGCGAAGTAATTACTAAACACTTTATTAGAAGCATTGAAATTGAAGGACTTCAAGAAGCGCAAATGGAATTAGAAGAAAACCCTTTTGATGCATCCCAATATTTTTGTGTTGGTAATACCGTAGTTAATTACTATTTAAACGATGTACTTATAAAAAATCCAACAGGACATAAGGCAAAAAAAATTAGCATAGACATTCTGGCTACTTTCTTACCGTATGCAGTTGTAGATAGTCTTTATTCAGTAATGAAGAAAGTGGAACTAGAAGTAAGTTTTATGACCTTAGAGCCTATAGCAGCAATTAGTGTTGCCGTACCTCAAAATGTTAGGCTACTAAATATTGCGCTTGTAGATATTGGTGCTGGAACGTCAGACATTGCAATTACAAGAGATGGCGCTGTTGTTGCATATGACATGGCATCTACTGCTGGTGATGAAATTACAGAATCTTTGATGCAAAACTTCCTTTTAGATTTTGATACTGCTGAAGTAGTAAAGTGTAATTTACATAAAAATAAGTCGCAGTTTTTTCAAGATATTTTAGGTGTGCAACATGAATACGAAAGCGCAGAAATGCTAGAAAAAATACAACCTGCAATAGAAATGGTAGTCGAAGACATTGCTGATAGAATTATTGTGCAAAACGAAAAAAATCCAAGTGCTATTTTCCTTATAGGAGGAGGAAGCCAAATGCCTATGCTGCCAGAACTATTGGCGAATAGACTTGGTTTGAATAAGGAGAGAGTCGCTGTGAGGCGAATAGAAACTATTAAAAATTTGGAGTATGAAAAGCTAGTTGTTTCAGGACCTGAAGGGATTACTCCAGTAGGTATTTTAGCCAAAACTTTAGAATATCATGATATAGATTTTATTGAAACAACCGTAAATGGTAGATTTATCAAATTATTTCAATCTAAGCCCCTCAAAGTAAGAGATGCTTTAGTTTCAGTAGAATTTAACCCTAGAGACTTAATACAAAAAAAAGGCAAAAACTTAAATATAACTATTAACGGGAAAAAAATTACTTTTTTTGGAGAGTGTGGGGAGCCTGCGCAAATATATGTTAATAATAAAGAAGCGAATTTAGATACTGTAATATCTGATGGTTCTATTATTAGAATTGAACCTGCAAAAGCAGGGCAAGATGCTAAGCGTTGCATAAATGATATTATTGATTCTATAAATGGTTTTTATGTCGAGGGAAGATGGGTTAACCGAGCGCAGAACATTACTGTAAATGGAAGCAGAGAAAACACAGCAAGAGCTTTGGAAAACAGCGATAATGTAGAATTTCAAGAAATTAATACAGTTGCTGATTTGTGCAATCTCATTAAAATTGACGGTAATAAGAACGATATTTTAATCGAAAACAAAATAGCAGAACCAAATGCCAAAATTAGCGAAAACATAAACATTACCATAGAGAAGAAAAACTTGACCAAAGAGAGCGAGGATAAGAGGAATATAGAGGACGAAGATTGCATTTTCATCACGTATAATGGCACGCCGTTAAAAATAAAGAAAGATAGAGAAAATTTAATTTTTGTAGATATTTTTAAGTGCGTTGATTTTGATAGGAGTAAAGTTAATGGGAAACTGGTATTGACTCACAATGGGCAACCTGCGAATTACACTAATCCATTGGAGGATAAGGATGTAGTTGTTGTGCAGTGGATAAAATGACTTGCTACAAAAAAAGTGATTTGTAGAATAACGTACAGAAATGAGTGTAATGCTTATTTTACGAAACAAGACTTAATCAAGGTTCTATTTTGCGATAAATGATAGTAGTATAAAATACACAGATGCAAATAACATAGAGAGTAAATAGTTTGTGTATGAGGGGGAAGGGACTTAATGAAAAAGTGGAAATGGTTTCTGTTATTTGCCGTATCAGTTTTTATTATGATTTCTGTAGTTTGCGTAGTATTTTGTACTTTGCTATTAAATCAACAAGAGATTTACCCCAATATTTATATTGAACATGTGAATATTGGTAACATGTCAAGAGACGATGCGATAAGTACAATTGAGAGTGTTTTCAAAAATGAATTGATGGGTAGAAGTATACGATTATATCATAATGAATACACTTGGGAATTTACATATGAAAGTCTGGGTTACTCGTACTTATATGAAGAAGCTATAGAAAAGGCGCATGCGCTAGGTAGACAAGGTAATTTGGCGACTAGATTAAAAAGCATAATTGATTTGAGGAACAAACCTATTAGCATCGCATTAAAGGGGAATTACAATCTCGACTTAATAGGTGAAATTATTTTAAAAATTGATGATGTAGTTAAGCGTGAAGCAGTTGATGCTTCAATTATCCGTGAAAACGGAGTTTTTGTTATTACTAATGAGGTATTGGGGAAACGCGTAGATCTGGAACTGACAAAGAAAAGAATTGAAGAATCCATAAGAAATTACAGACTTCACAAGATAGAATTGCCAATTAAATTTGAATTCCCTCGAATAACACGAGAAAAACTGCTTACTATTCAAGATATAATCGGGCACTACACTACAGAATTCGATAGCAGTGTAGTTGGAAGGAGTAATAACATACTACTTGCATCTAATAGTATTGATGGCACTTTATTAATGACAGGTGAAGCCTTTTCATTTAATAAGCAGACAGGGCGAAGAACAGAAGAAGAAGGATACCAACTTGCACCAGTAATAGTTGACGGAGAACTAGTGCCAGCTATTGGTGGAGGAATATGTCAAGTTTCATCCACGTTGTATGTAGCAGTTTTAAAAGCAGATTTAGAGGTGCTACAAAGACGGAACCATTCTAGACCAGTAAGCTATATGCAGATTGGGCAAGATGCGACAGTTAGCTATGATTTTATAGATTTTCAATTTGCAAATAATAGAAATTATCCCGTATACTTAGCAAGCTATATTGAAGATAATAAATTCAATATTAAATTCTTTGGAAAGAGAATCAATAACATACACATCAAAATTGACTCAGTGATTGTAAGTGAAATAGAGCTAGAAGCTGAAATAATAGAAGACTCTAATATGTATTTAGGCGAAACAAAAATCAAAAGAAATGGCAGATTAGGTTTTAGAGTTGAGACATATAAAATTTATGTAGAAAATGAAGTAAAGATAAAGAGAGAATTAATTAGTAAAGATTTTTACCCTCCCCTCAAAGCTATTGTTCTTAAAGGAACTAAGTAAGTTCAGCGGAAGTATATAAGCGAACTTTAAAAAACCTGATTATACACGGTTTTTTTTTTGAAAAGCAAGGTTGAGTTAAAGTGCGAATTGATGTAATATGAGTGTATACTTATTTGCTTTAGAAGGTAAATCTAGCTACTATATTCTATAGTAGAGTTCCTAGGTATTAGAAGATGAACATCTCCTAAAAGGGACAAGTTGACGGAGTAAAGCTAAATTGTTCAAACAAAGAGAGGATACACTATGAAAAAGAAAATTGCTTTAAGTGTGACTTTAATGGTTATTGCAATTACTTTGATTGGAATATTAGGAGGCTTGTATTTATTTGACACAGCTGTTTATGGCTTGGTTTTGGGGGTTGTAACTTTATTACTAGTAGGGCGGATAAGTGGTAATGGTTGGCATGAGTTGTTTGTGATGATAAAAAATGGCGTTAAAAAGTCGTATATAGTATTGATTATCATGTCGTTAGTAGGTATGTTATCGGCTATATGGATGAAATCAGGAACTATACCTTCGTTGATGTTATTTGGGTTTGAGTATTTGCTAGGGATGAATTTTCTACTTGCAGCATTTTTAATTACAGGATTAATATCTATGCTACTAGGTACAGCGATAGGTACAATTAGCACTATTGGTATACCGTTATTTGAAATAGGTTCAGTTATAGGAATACCACCGGCTGTGATTGCAGGGGCTATTATTTCGGGAGCATATATTGGGGATAGAACATCACCGCTTTCGAGTGTAGCTAATTTAATTGCCATTATAACTGAAACAAAACTAATACCGATGCTAAAGCATTTTGCCAAAACACTTTTTCCTGCGCTTATTATTTGTTTTATCCTATATCTCTTGATAGGCAGACCGTACTTAATTCAGGGTGATAGTTTAGGAGAAATAAATAATATTATGGATACGTTGCATTCGCATTTTCAATTAGGCTGGTATTCGTTGTTGCCTGCTTTATTAATTATTGTAATGGCAGTTTCTAGAATACACATAGTGTATTGTATGTTAGCAGGGCTTGTTTCTAGCATATTCATTACGGTTTTAACGCAAGAAATTAGTTTTATAGGATTGCTAAATGTACTTGTGCACGGTTATCACCCTGCTGAAATTGAGGTTGGCAAACTACTATCTGGTGGCGGGCTTTTGTCTATGACTAATGTTATTTTAACAATAACAGCTTCAACTGCGTTAAATGGGCTGCTTGAATCAATGGGAATGCTTGAGCCTTTATTAGAGAAGTTTTTCAATGGAACAAAGAGAGCGGGAGATTTAATACTTAAAACAGCCATACTGAGTGCAGGAATTTCGGCAACCACTTGTAACCAAAGTTTAGCAATTATTATTCCAGGAAGTGCATTGAGAAAAAGGTATTTAGAAAAAGGGTTACACCAAAAAGAATTAGCAAGAGCAATTGCCGATTCAGGGATTGCTGTTTCCCCTTTGATTCCGTGGAATATAAACGCTGTTGCAATTACTTCGATGCTCGGTGTTAGCGCACTTGATTTCTCACCCTATGCATTTTTGTGTTTCTTACTTCCATTGATAACAATTACGTGTGGATATTGCAGTAACAGAAATGACGTAATTGCCACTGAGAGAGTTCATATTGGATTAGAAAAAGAGCATAAAAGCAAGGAATCATAGGGTAGCTTTTGTGGGTACTCGCCAGAACTACGACTTGACTTAAAGAGGTGAAAAAATGAGTTCTTTTGTACATTTGCATACTCATACAGAATACAGTTTATTAGATGGGTTTGCAAGAATTGATAAAATGATGGATAAAGCAATAGAGCTAGGAATGGATGCTGTTGCAATAACCGATCATGGTTCGATGTTTGGGGTTGTAGATTTTTACAGGGCTGCCGAGAAAAAAGGGATAAAGCCAATAATTGGGTGTGAAGTATATACTGCTCCACGATCAATTCATGATAAAATAGCAAACATTGACAATCAATTAGGGCATTTAGTTTTGCTTGCGAAAAATAATATTGGTTATCAGAACCTAATCAAATTGGTATCAAAAAGTTATATTGAAGGATTTTATTACAAACCTAGAATTGATTATAAATTACTAGAGAAATACTCGGAAGGTTTAATAGCGCTTAGTGCATGCATAGTTGGAGATATTCAGAAATTTATTTTGCAAGGACAATACCAAAAAGCAAAAGAACTTGCTCTTTACATGAATAAAGTTATGGGTCAGGATAATTTCTACTTAGAATTACAGGATCACGGAATAAAAGAACAAGAACAAGTAAATAAAGAATTAATCAAACTAAGTAAAGAAACGGGGATTCCGCTAGTAGCTACTAATGATTGTCATTATATTGGAAAAGATGATGCAAAAGCACATGATATATTGATATGCATACAAACGGGGAAGGTATTAGAAGATAGAGAAAGAATGAAGTTTACAGGAGATCAGTTTTATTTTAAGTCACCAGAAGAAATGATGCAGCTTTTTTCTTATGTGCCAGAAGCGATAGAAAACACAGTTAAAATAGCAGAAAAATGCAATGTAGATTTTGAGTTTGATGTAATGCATCTACCAGAATACAACACACCAACAGAATACTCAAAAGATGAGTATTTGAGAAAACTATGCTTCGAAGGACTAAAAAAAAGATATGGTAAACGTTCTAAAGAAATGGAAGGTAGGCTTGAATACGAGTTAGGCATAATAAAACAAATGGATTACACAGAATATTTTTTAATTGTATGGGATTTTATTAGATATGCAAAAGAAAATGGTATTGCTGTTGGTCCAGGTCGCGGGAGTGCAGCTGGGAGCATCGTTGCCTATACGCTTGATGTTACAGACGTAGATCCTATCAAATACAACTTAATATTTGAAAGGTTCCTCAATCCTGAAAGAATATCTATGCCAGATATTGATATCGATTTTTGTTATGAAAGAAGAGAAGAAGTAATAAATTATGTTAAGAAGAAATATGGAACAGATAAAGTTGCGCAAATCATCACATTTGGGACTATGGGCGCAAGGGCAGCAATAAGAGATGTAGGACGAGTTGTTAATATGCCATATAACGATGTAGATAAAATAGCGAAGATGATACCCTTTGAAATTGGAATAACAATAGAGAAAGCATTAAAGATAAATACACAATTAGCAAGTTTAGTTGAAGAAGACAGAGATGTTGGCTACCTAATAAAAATGGCTAAAGAGCTTGAAGGAATGCCAAGGCATGCTTCAACACATGCTGCAGGAGTTGTAATTGCTAAAAAAACGCTAGATTCGTACGTGCCTCTTTATATGCATGATGAAAACATAGTGACTCAGTTTGCTATGGGAACATTAGAGGATTTAGGTCTGCTTAAAATGGATTTTTTAGGCCTAAGGACATTAACAGTAATTAAGAACGCACTTGAACTTATTGACGATAATAGGGGAATAAAGATTGATTTTTCTTCAGAAGTATATGAAGATCTAAAAGTCTATGAAACAATAAGTAAAGGAGACACATTAGGACTTTTTCAGCTAGAGAGTAAAGGGATGATACGCTTCATGAAGGAACTGAAACCTAATTGCTTTGAAGATATTATTGCTGGGATTTCGCTGTACAGACCAGGCCCAATGGACTCTATACCTAAGTACCTTGAAAATAAGAACAATCCGAACTTGATAAGGTATTCCCACGACTTGTTGAAACCAATCCTAGATGTGACATACGGCTGCATAGTTTATCAAGAACAAGTAATGCAGGTAGTACGAGAATTAGCAGGATATAGTTTTGCAAGAAGTGATAAAGTTAGGCGTGCAATGGGTAAAAAGAAAATAGATGTAATGGCAGAAGAGAGAGAGTATTTTGTCAATGGGAAACTAGATGAAAACGGTAATGTGGAAATAAAGGGAAGTGTTAGAAATGGAGTGCCAGAGCGTGCTGCAAACCAAATTTACGACGAAATGATTGACTTTGCAAAGTATGCATTTAATAAATCCCATGCAGCAGCTTATGCAGTGCTAGGATATCAAACCGCTTTTTTAAAAACTTATTATAGAGTAGAATTTATGGCTGCTTTAATGACGAGTATTATAGGAAACACATCAAAAGTAGTACAGTACATGCATGATTGCAAAAAATTCAATATAGGAATTTTAAGTCCTAATATTAACAAGAGCTATGCTAAATTCGTAGTGGAAAATGGAAAGATTAGATTTGGATTAGCAGCGTTAAAAAACGTAGGGGTAAAGGCTATAAATGCAATAAGGGAAATAAGAGAAGAAAAAGGAGAGTTTCTTTCTTTTGCGGATTTTTGTAATAAAGTACCATCAAGTGATATTAATAAAAAAGCAGCTGAGAGTTTGATAAAGGCGGGGGCGTTTGATCAATTAGGAGCGCATCGTGCACAACTTCTAGCGGTTTATGAGAGTATTTTAGATAGTATTCATAAAGATAGAAGGAATAATATTGAAGGACAGATAGGTTTGTTTGATATTACAGATAACTCTAAAGAGGTAGCTTTAGAAGATCAACTTCCTAATGTAAAAGAATTTTCAGAGAAAATTAAATTGACAATGGAAAAAGAGGTATTAGGGCTATACATAAGCGGGCATCCACTTAAAGAATTTGAAAAAGAACTAAAAATTTACGCCTCGGTTACCAGTAACGAGCTAGAAGATTTACAAAATGAGCAAGTAGGAGTTTCATTAAGGGATGGCTCAAGAGTAATTGTGGCTGGAATTATTACTGAAATTGTAAGAAAGACAACAAAAAACAATCAAACTATGGCATTTATTAAGATTGAAGATTTATATGGTCATATTGAATGCATAATATTTCCAACGATACTTAGTAGGCATATTAACATAATCGGGAATGATAAAATGATTGTCTTAGAGGGTCGGCTAAATTTTAAAGAAGAGGAAGCACCAAAAATATTAGCAAGCACACTAAAGCCATTACTGAAAATGAAAAATAACAAACTGAGTATTATATTTAGTGACGAAAAAGATATAGAGAAAATGGATAATATAAAGTTAATTCTCAAAAGATATTCAGGTGATACACCAGTGTTTCTTTCCCTGAAGTACTTAGAGAAGCCTAAAGTTCTTCGTGCAAATCGCGAGTTATGGGTAAAAGAAGATGCAGCATTAATAGAAGAATTACAAAACATAATAGGGGCAGAGAATGTTTATGTAGCGTCTGCAAATTGATTGGTGCACCGCGGGAGATACTACAGGTTAAATCGGAGACTATTTTAGAAAAAGGCAGATTATTGTGGTATAATGTTATGAGTTCAGTTGATAGAAGAGAAATTGACAAAAGCACATATTTTCAGAGGAGGCTGTTTTATGTGGGCAGTAGTATATATGGCAAACAGCGATGAAATAGCAAGCAAGATTCAAGAAATATTAGAAAACGAAGGCTTGCTAGTGAAAATAAATGAAGTTGAGCTATCTAATGAAGAAGGAATTCGAGAAATTATGATTATGAGATCAGAAGTTGATGCAGCTCATAACATATTGATGCAACATGGCTTTTAAAAGAGGGAAATTGAAAAAAGTATTCATTACCAATTTTTTCGCAATTGATGCGGGACAAATTTTTAGCTTTGGGACAAAATAGGACCTATGATTATTGTAATAAGAAACAAAATCAGGTAAAATATGAGAAGGAGAGGAGTGTTGTGAGTGAAAAAAATTGCGGTGTTGACTAGTGGTGGAGATGCGCCCGGAATGAACGCAGCAGTAAGAGCTGTAGTGCGTAGTACGATTTATTATGGAGCGAAGGCTTATGGTATTAAGCAGGGTTATCATGGCTTGATTAGAGGGCAGATTGAGGAAATGGATTTATCATCTGTTGCAGACATAATTCATAGAGGCGGAACTAAACTACAGACGGCAAGAAGTGAAGAATTTATGACTGTAGCTGGAAGAAAAAGAGCGATGTACACAGTCGAAATGTTCGAAATTGACGGGATTGTAGTTATAGGAGGAGATGGATCGTTTAAAGGAGCACAAAAACTAGCAGAACTAGGAGTGCCTATAATAGGGATCCCCGGGACTATAGACAATGATTTGCGATACACTGAGAGTACTATAGGGTTTGATACCGCAGTGAATACCGTGCTTGATGCTATCAGCAAAATTAGAGATACGTCTTCGTCTCATGGGCGCGCTAATATAATACAAGTGATGGGAAGACATTGTGGTGACATTGCTCTTCATACAGGGCTTGCTGGTGGAGCAGAAAGTATTATTGTTCCTGAAATGTACTTTGATATAAAGAAGGTATGTGGCAAGTTAGTCCAAGGGAAAAATAGAGGAAAGCTACATAGTATTATTATCCTTGCTGAAGGAGTAGGAGACGGAATAGAAACAGCTAAAAGGATAGAAGAAATTACAGGAATTGAAACGAGAGTTACAATATTAGGCCATATACAGAGGGGTGGAAGCCCAACTGCATATGATCGAATCTTAGCGAGTAAGATGGGAGCAAGAGCAGTTCAATTGTTGCTAGAGGGAAAGCAGGCTAGAGCTGTAGGTATAAAAGGACTAAAAGTAATTGACGTTTCGCTTAGTGAAGCAATAAATGGAGGTTCTTGGTTTAATAAGGAAATGTATGAGTTAGCTGATATTTTATCATTGTAGGTAGTGTAAAAAGTTTTATGAGAAAGTTACTTTATTGCCACCCTGAGCCTGCGAGTCGAACAGGTCTTGCTATAACCCTGAGCGAGCCTGCGAGTCGAACAGGTCTCACCAGTCATCCTTAGCTCACTCGACTAAGGGTATTAAAATTAATTACGCTACGTTATTGTAGACGAGGAGGAATATTATGAAAAAAACTAAAATAGTATGCACAATTGGACCTGTAAGTGAACAAAAAGAGATATTTAAAACGCTAGTGCTAGAGGGGCTTAATGTTGCGCGTTTAAACTTTTCACATGGAGATCATGAAGAGCATGGCAAGAGAATAGAAATGATTAAAGAGGTAAGAAAGGAACTAGGGGAACCTGTAGCGCTTCTATTAGATACTAAAGGACCTGAGATAAGAACAGGTAAATTTAAAGACCCAGAAGTACATTTAGAAGAAGGAAACAAATTTACTATAACACCAAGAGATGTTATGGGTAATAAAACAATTTGTTCGGTTACCTACGCAGACATAGCTAACGACATCCAAGTAGGGGACACAATTTTAATTGACGATGGATTGGTTGGGCTAAAAGCGGATGAAATTGTTTACGGAACTGATATCATTTGCACAGTGCAGAATTCTGGGGTAGTAAAAAATCATAAAGGCGTTAATCTCCCAGGAGTTAAAATTAATTTACCAGCTCTAACCGAGAAAGATATTAGCGACATCGTTTTTGGAATAGAAAATGACGTAGACTACATTGCAGCTTCGTTCGTAAGAAAAGCATCTGACGTATTATCTATTAGAGAAATACTTGAGGAAAATAACGCTGAACATATTCAAATTATTTCTAAAATAGAAAATCAAGAAGGCATGGATAACTTAGATGCGATTATTGAAGTTTCAGATGGGATTATGGTTGCACGTGGTGATTTGGGTGTTGAAATACCGACAGAAGAGATACCACTAGCACAAAAAGAGATGATTCGCAAATGCAATCTAGTGGGAAAACCAGTAATAACTGCAACGCAAATGCTAGATTCTATGATAAGAAATCCTAGACCAACTAGAGCAGAAGTAACAGATGTAGCAAATGCGATTTTTGATGGAACAGACGCGATTATGTTATCAGGAGAAACAGCAGCTGGGAAGTATCCAATTGAATCAGTTAGAACAATGGCAAACATTGCAAGGAGAACCGAAGAAGCACTTGAGTACAATGGTTTGGTTAATATAATGATGCAACATGAAAAATGTTCAATAACTGATGCGATTAGTCATGCAACCTGTAATACAGCAATGGATTTAGACGCAGCAGCGATTTTAACAGCGACTTCATCTGGGAATACAGCAAAAAATGTTTCGAAATTTAGACCAAAAACTCCAATTATTGCAACAACAACAACAGAAAGAGTAAGAAGAAAGCTAAGTCTTATTTGGGGTGTTTACTCGGTCTTAACAGAAGAACATAAATCTACCGATCACATAATTGAATCATCAGCGCAAAAAGCAATAGAAAGTAATTTGATTAAAAACGGTGACCTAGTTGTGATTACAGCAGGTGTTCCAGTGGGACAAGCAGGAACAACTAATTTAATCAAGATACATGTTGTGCGAGAATTACTAGTAAAAGGAACAGGCATAGGTAAAAAGTCAGCAACAGGAAAAGTTGTTGCGTTAGATGACACATACGATAATAAAATTGATTTTAACAAAGGAGATATATTAGTAGCGCCTTCAACTGAGAGAGATTTAATTCCACTAATGGAAATAGCGGGAGCAATCATAACAGAAGAAGGTGGCTTAACAAGTCATGCTGCAATAGTAGGACTAAACTATGCTATACCAACAGTAGTAGGTGTGCCGGATGCAACGAAGGAATTGAAAAACGGAGAGTTAGTTACTGTTGATGCGGCTACGGGATCGGTATACAAGGGAAAAACTCGAGTATAACCAGATCGACCAGAGCACCTCAATTTCTGCGTTGTACAGTCAAGCGACCACTTATCATGTACAAAAGCGTACATTCAACCGGTCGCTTTCAGTGCGCCTTGAACTTGAGGCACTCTGGTCGATCTTAGTGTCAGAGCACCTCAATTTCTGCGTTGTACAGTCAAGCGACCACTTATCATGTACAAA
>JAJOKP010000105.1:0-3169 GCA_021129775.1 Clostridiales bacterium | reverse complement strand
CAGAGCACCTCAATTTCTGCGTTGTACAGTCAAGCGACCACTTATCATGTACAAAAGAGTATGCTCAATCAGAAGCACGAGAACATCCAAATTGCGTTGTTGCGCTGTCAAACGACTACTTATCGCGTACAAAAACGTACGCTCACGCAGTCGTTTTCTGTGCGCCTAGCACTTTGAACATTCTCGTGCTTCTGAATTGTCATTAAACTGTAAAAAGACTATATGCATATATTGTGTTATGATATGAGTATAATGTATGAATATGTTGGAAGGGGGTTGTATACAATGAAAAAAATCATGATTTACATAATTATATTTGCTATCATTCTTAATGGAGCAATAGTTTTTGCTACGCCTGCTACTAATGACATTGAAAATCACTGGAGTCAAAGATTTGTTGAATGGGCAATAAATGAAGCATATCTTATGGAAAGAGATGAAGAAGGGGATTTTCGCCCAAATGAAAATATCACTCGTGGAGATTTTATTACTGCTTTGAATAATTTATTGTATTACAGGAAGTTGTTTGATGATATCGATATAGCAGAATTCACTTACGATGTTCCATATAAGGATGTTAGTGTTGACGATGTTGTTTTCTATAGTGTAATTGATTTGTACAATTATATAAATTTTCATACGAATACTGGTATAGTATTTGAAGATGTTTTTCAAGGAGAAACATTGAATGTCGCAAAATACATTACACGAAAAGAAGCAATGTTATTAGCGAGAGCTGTTACAACGCCACCAATATTTACGAAAGAGATAGAATTTTCTGACTTGGACGAAAATAGTATTCATGCTGATAAAATTTATGAATTAATTAACAATGGTATTATTAACGGGTACGGTGATAATACGCTGAGGTTATATCGGAATTTAACAAGAGCAGAGACAGCAGTAATATTAAAAAGAGTGTACGAGGATATGCATTATCTTGTGCACGATTATTTATCATTTAAACAGATAAGCAAGAGTTTGTTGACTAATATGATAGTATCTTCGTATGTGGAGGATGATTTAATAACAAGTTTGTCGAGACAACGATTTATTAATGCTGCTATTACTCTTGATTATATAAAGTTTGTAGGGCATATACCATTCCAAGAGAGGCACTTGTACGACATGGATGCGATTGGAACCTTGTGGGATCTCCGAAAAGAAGAATTTGAAGATGTCATCGGAATCAATTATTATTTAATTGCACATAGTGAGAACATGGAAGCTGACCGAAAAATACAGCTGATTAGAGAATCTCTTCAACATTTGTCATTAACTCTTCCTGCCGATGTACAGGGGTTATTTCGATTCTTAGAAATTGCGGAAAAGCATATACCAAAAGACGAAATAATTAGTTTTATTGAAAGTTTCTATTTTTCTTCCGAGGCGAGCGAAACTAAATTTAAGGCTGGCATATATATGACAGAGTATTATTTCGAAAATGGCAGCATAGAGAATGCATTGTTTATTTATGATGAATTGTTGGGATTTGATAATAATATTGATAGAACTATAAAATTGATAAGAAATTTTGCAGTTTTGAAGAATGAACATTTAGGGAAAGAAGAAACAGTGAACATTTTAAAAGCGATATGGAATAGTAAGAAAGAAACTGAAATGTATGAGCTCCATAAGAAGGATATAGATGGCATTTTTACTGGACTATTAAAACAACTATTACTTCAAACAGACGAAAGCTTAGTAACTCCTGATTTTTGATATTTAGGGAGGTCAAAGGGGAGGGACAAGCAAGAACCCCCCTTTTTGCTAAAAGCTTATCAATATTGATTATTTTCAAATATTGATTTCAGTTCATTATAATCACAAGTAATGCTTAATGCTAACATAAGTTTGATTCGTGCTTTTTGACCCTGCAAGTCGCCTCCAAGGATAACACCCATTTCTCTCAAGCTTTTACCTGCCCCATAATAACCGTATGTATCTAAAACTCTTCCTGTAGGGCATCTAGACACCATGACAATTGCGATATTGTTGTCTAGCGCATATTGTATACCCTCCACCATCGTAGGAGGAACATTTCCTCTACCCATTGCCTCAATAATAATTCCTTTTGCGTTAGAATTTACATAGTATTTTAATAAATTAGAATCCATACCTGCAACGCATTTAATTAAATGAACACCTTCAACAATAGAATTTGTATTTATATATTGCCTACTTATAATTTCACGATGAAAAATGACTTTATCGTCATCTACAATTCCTAAAGGACCAAAATCTAAAGATCTAAACGTATTTAGGCTTAGAGTATTGGTTTTAGTTACTTCACTTGCGGCATTTACTTCATTATTCATAACGGTAAGTACGCCTTTATTGCGTGAGGAAGGGGAAATAGCCGTACATACAGCAGCAGCTAGATTGCTAGGACCATCATAGCCGAGCTCAGAACTGTTTCTCATTGCACCTGTAATGATGATAGGTTTCTCTGAATCGATTGTTAAATCGAGTAAGTAAGCAGTTTCTTCAAGAGTATCCGTTCCGTGAGTGACTATTACTCCATGAATATCTTTTCTTTCAAGAGTGGCAGATACAAGGATTTTAAGTTCCATCATCTTAGTTGGGCTAAAATGAGGCCCAGGAATTTTCGAAAAATTGATAGTTTCTATATGTGCATACTTATCAATATTTGTTACTAATGCTAGGATTTCCTTGCTTGAAAGGGTAGGGATTGCAGCTCCAATTCTTGGATCTACGGACATAGAAATTGTGCCACCAGTGAAAATAATTGCAATTTTTGGTTTTATCATTTATACTACACCTCGCGTTATAAGGGGTTAGGCATTTGTATATTTCTAAACTTATGTAATGGGGGGCATAAATACCTGCCCCCATGTTTTACAATGTCTCATTATAAGTATATAGTATTTTAAAGCAATTGTGAATAACGATTTAATATTTCTGAAAATGAATAAAAAAAACCTAGACTTAAAAAGTCTAGGTTCTCTTCACATCACCGTGTGATGTGAAGTCAAAAGGGGTATTGGGAATAGAGATTATATAATTGAAGTTATCAGGGGGATAACCTCAAGAATATTATATCAGATTTCGACAAAATACGCAACGTTTTTTAAGTTTTTTTTTAAAAAAAGTTTTTTAGTTAAAATGTAATTGCTTTGATTTTTTTAAAAAATAAGTATTTGGATAC
>JAJOKP010000122.1:8903-26716 GCA_021129775.1 Clostridiales bacterium | reverse complement strand
TAGAAAGCTATATGCTATTGCGTTTTTCTTGATTTTATTCTTTATTGATAACCGCATCATTTTCTCCCTCCATAATAAATTTGTAAGTTTAGTTTGGTTTTGTTCTAAAGCATGGGGATGTGGCTTGTTGTGCAGACCACGGGGACGGGTCTTGTGGCTTTTCTGGTTAATTTGGCTCAAAAGCCACAAAAGCCGTCCCCATGGTCTGCCCCGTAAAGCCATCCCCATGGTTTTCAAAAAAATTTTCATTCGCTATTTTGATTGTAGCAAATAAAAATACAAAAGTCAATGCTAGTTTTGAAATTTTATTACAAGAAACCACATAAGCAAGACCTGTTTCGGACAAAGCAAACAGGTCGGTTCTCAATTTACTTTTTGCGTGCAAACAATACAACAAAACCTCAAGGACAGACCTTGAGGCTTTGTTGATGAATTTGTTTAAAAGCTAAAAAGCCGTCACCGTTTGCCCCCTACTTTCTTTAAAGTCTATCGAAAACTATATTTCCTTCAACTACTGTACGGAATATGTTTAGATCTTGATCAAAAACTGTTATATCCGCATCTTTGCCTATGCTAAGCGTTCCTTTGTTTTCATCTACCCCTATTACTTTGGCTGGGTTTATAGTTACTAGTCTAATAGCTTCGAATAATTCAATATCTGTATTCTCTAAAATGTTCTTAACTGCTTGGTTTAGGGTTAATACACTACCTGCCAATGTACCATTCTCTAGTCTTGCAGAACCATCTTTCACTATAATTTTTTGCCCGCCTAGTTCATAAATGCCTTCTTTCATACATCCTGCTCTTATCGAATCAGTTATTAGCACCAAGTTTTCAATTCCTATTATATCTATTAGAATTTGAAAGATAGCTGGGTGTACGTGAATTTTATCTGCTATTAGTTCACAGGTAATATTTTTCTTAAAAACCGCTCCTATGACTCCTGGGTCTCTGTGATGCATAGGCGACATCGCGTTAAAGAGGTGAGTAGCATGTTTTATTCCTTTTTTGATAGCTTCAATCGCTTCATCATAGGTCGCATTAGAATGGCCTATAGAAAGCGTTATATTGCTAGATTCCTTTATTTTGTTCAAAAAGTCATGTTCTGCATCCATTTCAGGCGCTAGTGTTATTATTTTGATAATGTCTATGTATTTTTCTATAAATTCAAAATTAGGCTTTGCAATAAACTTTGGATTTTGAGCCCCTTTGTATTTCCTGTTAATAAAAGGCCCTTCCATATGCGCACCTAATACTTTTGCTCCTTGAAGGTCAAGAGACATAGCTCCTCTCACTATTTCAAACGCTCTTTCTATACTCTGTCTATCCGAAGTGATTGTAGTTGGTAAAAAACCTGTGACCCCAGCTTTTGCTATAGTCTTAGCAATATTTGCTATGGATTCGATAGTCGCATCCATAGTGTCACTACCACCTGCTCCGTGTATGTGAATATCAATAAAACCAGCTGATACAAATTTTCCTTTTACATCTATTAACTCTATATTTTTATACTTGTCCGTTTCTTGCACATCTACTAAATCAATTATCTTTTCATCAAATAATAATACTTTATTCTCTATAATTGCGTTCTCTTCTATTACTTTGCCATTAATGAGACCGTATAGTTTGTTCATGTTTTAACATCCCTCCAAGACCACGAGGGCAAACGAGGACGGTTCTTGCTTTGCCACTACGTCACGGGGACAGTTCCTATGGCTCCGCTGTTTGAGTCATCCCCATTTGCCCCCTAAAGAGTCACTATTTTATCTTCCGTAACTACTGTAACCTTAACATATTTTTTTAGAAACAGCAACAATGTAATATTTTAGATCGAAGGGACGGTTTTTCTGTGTTGCCCAGTCTATTGTTTCTGACAACGCAAACCCGTCCCTAAGTTTTTTAAGTTGTAACAACCAAGCCTTTGGTATTATTAAAAACAATACAATTGCAACAAGTATTTCTTGCCATCTAATAATTATTCTATGTAGATCGTTAGTGTAGAAAGAAAGAATTCCCACCCCCAGCAAATACCCAATCACAGATCCAAATTTGCCTAGGTCTTTAAAAAGCCCTGCCAACAATCCTCCAAATGCAAAAACTCCGATGAGCGCTGACGATACTCGCTCAATGGACATGCTCATAATTAATCCAAGTGTAATTCCAGTCGCAGAACCCACTCCTGTACCACCACTATAAGCAAAGATAATAGTCATTAGTATCCCAATAGTATTTCTTAGTGATACATTGTATATATTCCAGTCTCCCATCCCAGCAAGGGCCAATGCCCCCAATATAGCAAGGCAAATAGTTTCTTCAGTCGTTAATATCTTTCTGTAGCTTTTTTTCACAACAACAAGCACCGCATAAGATGATATATAAATCACAGTAAATAATACTAACAATTCAAATGCTATCAACACCACATCGTATAAATTAAATGTGTCTGTAAGAAGAAATAATAATTGTATTGGTAAAAAAACACACATGCTTATTATTGCAATTCTATATGTTCCCTTGGCACGAAAGTTTTGCACCTTGTTAAACGTCAAAACAATCGCTAGTAAAAAAACTGCATGCGGAAGTGCTTTATATACGCCTTGTGTTGATACTATTCCAGCTAAAATCACTAACCCTAATATAAAATATTTTTTGTTTTCCTTGTACAAAGACACAAAAAAAGCTATTCCGAATGGAGTTAAGTTGTTTAGTATGCCTGCTCGCCCTAATAGGAACGCAATAGGAAATAGTAAAATCATATTGTTTTGGGAAAAAAAGATGAACGAGTTTTTTTCTAAGATGAACTTGGGGGTTTTTTGCCATATTACACCTTCCTTAAAACATAATGTGGTAGAGAAAGTGTATCAAAAGTGTATTAAAATATTTGTCGTGTCTAGGAATAAGACAAAAAAAAATAGACATATTCTATCTATTTCTCTTAAAAAACAACATTTTTTGCTATAATGACTACGCGAATCGTACAAAATTTCATCAAAATCCACCAATTAAATATAATTAAAGGTTTTGATATAATTTAAAAACATTTCTTTACATACCCATTTCCTTTTCTACTGCCTTTATTTTTGTTCTTGGATTTTAAAGTTTTCATGTTCTCTTCACTTTCTTTTAGAAAATTGCTCAACTTATCATCAAATGATACCAATCTTTTTTCAGTACTCGCTAGTTTCCAGTTGTCTCTCGAAGGTTTAACACTTCTTTTGTAAGGTCGTTCGCTCTTCCCTTCTGGTTCTGCTTGCTTAGCAGATAAACTAATCTTTCCATCTTTTCCTACTGCTAGCACTTTTACGTCTAGTGCTTGCCCTTCCTTCAAAAAATCATTCACATTTTTGACATAGTCGTTTGCAACCTCGGATATATGAATCAATCCTGTTTTGCCTTCTCCTAAATCAATAAAAGCCCCAAAATTTGTAATTCCTGTAACTATGCCTTTAACAATACTACCTGCCTCTAACGACATTAAAAAATATTCCTCCTTTAAAATATCATTCCTTAAAAAATGATTTAAAACAATCTAGTTTTTATCCCCGCTCTGACCACAGGGATGGGTCTTGTAGTTTTTCTGATCTTTTTTATTATATCACATCATTTCAAAAAGGTATATACCTTTAATCTTCTGTTTTCCCTATATCAATAAAAATAATTTCGTCCGCATGAATCATTCTTAGTTTTTCACGCGCCATTTTTTCAATGTTTTCATTGCTTGTAGCATTTTTAAGTGAATTCTCAATACTAACTATTTCTTGTTTTGCTTGCTGTATCTTCTCTTCATAATTAGTTTTTTGTGTTCTCAAATGGTTTATTTCGCGCTGTTGTCTAGCTAGGGCAAAGAAGGCGTATAGTCCTATTATGATTAAAACTATAGTAAAAATTTTGCTCTTTTTCTTTCTTCTTTTCTTTTGCACAATTGCTCCCCCTTTTGCTTACCTAATTTACAGTATAACACATCTGTATTTTTTTTACAATGCCAAAATATGATTTTCACTGCTCTCTTTCCAACTAAGAAGGGATACATACAAATTTTCATCACATCCATGGTGTAGTTTGCAAGCGTGTTTACTATACCCAATAATGTCCTCCTTAAACAAGATGCTAACAAACAATGATACACTATAACACCAATCATGAACCCCATAAAATTATAATATCTCAAGTCCGCTTGATTAGTAACAATTAGAGTGTAAAATACTACCATCAGTATTATTGACCAGAAAAACACATCTTGGATATTTGTCGAAATAGTTTTAGGACGAAAAATCTTTCTAAATAATTTGTAAAGTTCATATATAAAACCTATTAAAATACCTCCATAAATTGTGGTCAAAAATATTAGAGTTTCTTGATTGGCTGAATACATATGTTTCCGACCTCCAAATAAAGACCTCAGCGCTTATTTAAACAGTTTGCTTAATAGCCCCCTTCCTTTTACTCCTAGCACTCCTTTTTCAGTGTAAATCAAAGAATAAACCGTACCATTAACTAACACGTTTCTATCTTCTAGGCTTAATTTGTTAATATTTAAGTCTCTACCTTTAATCGTCAAAACTTCTTCTGCTGTTTTTAATACAATTAGTTCACTATTAAAATTGTCAACAAATTCTACTCCTGATACATGCATTTTATTTCTGTTTTCTAATTTTATATTGTGAACTGTCTTTGTAAAATTCTTGGTTTCAACCAAATAAATCAGCCCCCTATCGTCCCTTCAAAATATTTTTATGAGGCATTTCTAGGAATTAGAACATATCATTTTTTACTAATCCCACAAATTGACGATTTCAATGTCTTTATAATAATGTTCTAATATTTGCTTTGCCTTTTTCCCCTCATTAGCAAGCTGATATGCTCCCCATTGACTCAAACCCACGCCATGCCCATAACCAATGCCTTTAATAGTAATCTGGTTACCCGAAACAGAAATACTTTCGATTTTTGTTGATTTCATTTTTTTGCTGCCAAGCTCAATTCTAAATGAAGGTGCTTGCACTGTTGCATTTCCAATTTTCAGTTTTGTCGCTCTGCCTGATGGACCTTTCTCTACTATTTCTATTTTACTGAACTCAGTAATCTTTTGCCCAGTTTTTTGCAATGCCGCTAGTATTTCTTCTTTTGTAAATACTACCGTCCAATTAACATTTTCTTTAGGCGCTTCGTCTGAGTCTGGTGATTCTACGATTTTAACATATGGAGGTTCGTCCTCTTCAAACCCTAACCCCTCTTTTGCAGATGCAGTTTTTCCTCCAGCATGAGAGTGAAACCACGCATTTATCAGCTTGTCGTTGTGAATCGCTACCTGTCCTCTGGTTTTTTCTACCGCTTCTTTGATGCAGTCATTAATTTTTTCAGAATTCCACGCCTGCGCTTCTTCTAGTCTGTAGAAACATGCTCACCTTCGTGTTTAGACCCTCCTTTATCCGCTATGAATTTCAATACGAATGTTCTCGCTAGAACTGCTTGCGCCATTAAAGCTTCTTCTGGCCAATCATTTTCCATTTCCCCTGCCAAAACTCCCATTACGTATTCTTCGAATTTCATTTCTTGAATTTTTTTTTGATCGACAAGGTACACCTTGATATTGGGTTCTTCACCATCCCCTTTCCTTATTTGCTCTGGGATAAGCTGACTAAAGTCTCTCTCTTTTTCTTGTTTTTCTTCTGGTTTCTCTTCCGTTTTTCCTTCTTGACTTTCATCTCTCTCTGGCTGTCTTTCCAACCTGCGACATCTAATTACAGTGATAATTAAGACAAGCACTAATATTAAACTGATTATTTTATGTTTATGCATAAAAAATCCCTCCTCTTCACATATATTATTTGAAGAAAAGGAAGTTTGTATGCGTTGTTTTTTTGTTGTGCCCGCGGGGACGAGTTGTGACCATAGGGACGGCTTTTGTGGTTTTTACACAAGAAAGTACCCAGAAAAACCACAAGACCCGTCCCTATGGTCACAACACTCGAAACATTTCTTTTGCACCATCTTTTGTAACATGTTCTGCGAGTCGTGTTATTTCTGCACAAAATAGATTTTCGCCAAACTGAATTTCAATGATATCTCCTTCTTTAACTTCTACTCTTGCTTTTGCTATTTTCCCATTTATCTTTACTCGCCCTTTATCACAAGCTTCTTTTGCCACTGTTCTTCTTTTAATTATTCTTGAGTTCTTTAAATATTTATCTAGTCGCATTTTTTCTCCTTTGCAAATCACATGAAAGAAAGTGCAGGGACGATTTTTACGGTTTTTCGGGCACCCACAAGGGATGCCCCCACGGGAAAGTACGAAGAATCGTCCCCTTGTGTTGCTTTGTGTTGAAAATAAAAAAGAAAAGACAGAGAACCATTCCCCATCTTTTTCTCATAGTCATTACTGATCTGCTTTTTTGTTTTAAACGTTAACTTTTTCTTTTAGAGTTTTACCAGCCTTGAATACTGGTGCTTTAGATGCAGGGATATCGATTACTTGTTCTGGATTCCTTGGATTTCTACCTTTTCTAGGTTTTCTTTCTCTAACTTCGAAAGTTCCGAATCCAACTAATTGAATCTTTTCACCCTCTACAAGAGTTTCTTGCACACTTCCCATAAAAGCATTGAGTGCTGTTTCTGTGTCCTTTTTTGTTAATTCACATTTTTCTGCCATTTTTGAAACTAATTGCGCTTTGTTCATTTACTATTCCCTCCTCGTTAAATTTTAGAATACGTTTAGTATATTCTCTTTTCAAACAAAAAATCCTGCTTTTTTATTGCTTGAACGCTTCATTAACAATATTGCTAAAATGACTACGCGAAGCGTTCAAAATTTCATCAAAATCATCCAATTAAATATAAATCTAGATTTTGATTTAATCACTACTAAATTATTCACATTATAGTATCTTTTTATAGGCTTGTCAATACCTTTGGAGTGTAAAATCCACTAATTCTGTGAGTATACAGTATCATTTCTATTTTTTTATCATCATTTTTACTCTTTCGATTAGTTCTAATAACCTACTGCCACCAGGAAATTGTTCTAAATCTTCCTTTGCTAATGCCTTCGTAATTAGCAACATTGTTGTATACACAAGTATCCCGCTAATTATTGAAATTAGAGTAGCTTTGGTGTTCCCTGTAACCTGTAGTAAATTGCTATAGATGATAAATATAGCAACCCCCATCACGCTCGTGGCTAAGAGCGGTTTCAAAACAATTTTCCAATAAATTATCTTGGATTTAGTTTCTTTTTTAACTGAAAAATAATTTAGTAAAAAAGCAATTAAATATGCTACTACTGTGCCTATTGCAGCGCCCTTTACGTTTAAAGTTATAATCCCCGTTAATATATATGTAATTATCACTTTAAATGTTGCACCTATTATTAGGTTTCTTACAGGCAAATGCGGTTTACCTAACCCTTGTAAAATTCCATTCAAAGCTTGCAGTTGGGCTAGAAAAAATACTGCTGGCGATAAAACGAACAATATTTGCCCAATTGAACTAGGTTCTCTTGGAAATAACAAAGTCATAATCGGTGTCGCTAATATGGCTAAACCTACAGACGCAGGCAGTCCTATTAATATCGCCATTTTCAAAGCCATTTTTGTATCATGCCTTACTGATTCCCAGTCATTTTTTATTACTGCCTCAGATACTACTGGTACTAAACTTACTCCAAGTGCAATCGTCAATACTTGTGGTAAATTTATAAGCGTCATTGCCATTCCCTGCAATTGTCCGAATAGGCTATTAGCCTCTGCATAAGTGAATCCTATGTATTGAAGCCTTCTTAATACAATGAAGGTATCTACCATATTAATTACAGGTATTACAGCAGCCCCTACAGATATTGGAAATACCATTTTAACAAGGTTCTTTATAATATACGTAGTCGTTTCTTCAGCATAAGTGGCGATTGTATCATTTTGGGCTAATAGGTTACGAGCCTTTCTTTTATAGACAAATACTATTGTTATCAGACCCATAGTCGCGCCAGCGAGTGCACCTAGTACTCCGCCAGCAGCAGCAAGTTTGATATTATAATACCTTAGCAAAAAAACAGCTAAGAACAGCCCTATTGATACTCTTGCCACTTGCTCTGCAATCTGTGATATAGCAGTAGGGTTCATATTATTCATGCCCTGAAAATATCCTCTGAAGGATGCCAGTAGCGCTACAACAAAAATAGTCGGAGATAGCGCTAAAATCGCGTAATATGCATGTGGACTTTTAAACAATGTCTTCGCCAAAAAAGGAGTAAGAAATACAATTATTATCGATGCAGTCGCACCTAAGATAAGTAATAAGAAAAAGGCCGTTTTAAAGATTTTATGCGCTCCTTCAAAATTTCCTTTGGCACGTTTTTCTGAAACTAATTTTGCTATTGCTGTGGGAAATCCAGCTGCAGTAAATGCAAGCAAAAAGTTAAATACATTATAGGCGACTTGATAATATCCCATTCCCTGCGAACCAATAATGTTCCCTAGCGGAATCCTAAAAAAGGCGCCTAATATTTTTACTATTATTCCAGCTGCTCCTAATACAGCTGCTCCTCTTAGAAAATTCTTCTTACCCAAATTGTCCTCCCTTATAAGAAAAAAAATTCTTAAGCACTATTTTGTTAATCATTCTGACAGATGAAACAACAGTAATTTTTCATCTGTCAGATGTTTTCCCATTATTCCATTTGTTTAGCCAAGAAAACTGCTGCAGTTTGCGATAATTTTTCTTCTGCTTCTCCCATAGTTGCTTTTTCTTGTTTTGATCCTAGTATCACGGCACCAATAGGATCTCCATGCGTCACAATTGGCGCTATCACTTGTGCTGCATATATTAAGTCTTTATTTTCTGTCTCAATAACAGGATAAAGTTTGTCTCCTTTTTTAAAACTGACGTTCACTCTTCCTTCCATCACACTTTCAAGCTCTTTGCTAATTTTTTTATCTGTATACTCTTTCTTTGCCAACCCTGCAACTGCTATAACAACATCTCGATCAGTAATAATTGCTGTGTGCCCCGATGCTTCGTGTAATGATTCTGCATACTCCGAAGCAAATTCACCTAACTCTCGAATAGGCGAATATTTTTTCAAGATTACTCCTCCTTCACGGTCAGTGAATATTTCAAGAGGATCTCCCTCTCTAATACGTAATGTTCTTCGTATTTCTTTCGGTATTACCACTCGACCTAAATCATCTATTCGCCTTACTATTCCTGTAGCCTTCACTTATATTCCCTCCTAGCATATATTGAATTTTTATTCAATTATCAGTTTTATTATTTTGATTTAACCTCTTTTTTATGCATATGAGGCAAATATTAAATATTTTCGTTTAAAATAATTTCTGAATTATCTTTCAATTCTTCAGCATGTTTTTGAAATTCCACTCTTTTTAAATGTGTAACAATAGATTGCTTAACTTCATCAAATCCGCTAGTCTCGCTAATTTTATCTTCAAGAAATATAATGTGATACCCAAACACCGTATTTATCGGTTCACTAATTTCATCAACTTCAAGTAAAAAAGCTGCGTCTTCAAATTCAGCTACCATGCTTCCTCTTCCAAAAAAGCCTAAATCTCCGCCTTTTTCAGCACTTGGACATTCTGAATATTCCATAGCTAGCTCTTTAAAATCTTCACCTTTTTCAATCCTATCTCTCAGTTCCTTCGCTAGTATCTCATCGTTAACTAAAATGTGACTAGCTCTCACTTCTTCTGTATTGAAATATTCTAGATTGCCATCATAAAAAGTTCTTGCTTCTTCGTCAGTAATTTCTGTATTCTCAATAAACTGCAACGTATACTGTTCTATCACAAAATCCCGCTGCAGTTGCCTCTTGATAAAATCGTCGTCAATACCATGTTTGTTCAAGTCTTCTGCTAATTGCTCATCTTTATCTTTAAATTCTACAAATGATGCAAATGCCTCTTCAATTCTTTCATCAGAAATGCTTATGTCTAGCTTCTTTGCTTCTTGTAATAATATCTCGTCTAATACTAATTTGTCTACTATCTGTTGTTTAACGATCTCTAATAATGTTTGTCCAGATTCATCGGTTTTTTCCAAAATGTCTTCCCCAAACTGTTTTTCGTAATCCATTATTCGCAATGCCAGGTTTTTGTTGAAATCATCTAATGATATTCTTATCCCGTTTACAATTGCAACATCGTTTTCTGTAATTCCTTCTGTTTTTGCGCATCCAATAACTAGAATCGGCAAAAGGAATACCACGATGCAAATTGTTACTATTTTCTTTAGTTTCAATAATCGCATCAGTTCATCTCCTAATTTAATTTCAGTAATCATATTATACATGATTTTCATTTGTTTTTACACCACTAATATTTACGATTACATCTTTTAGTTGTAGTAAAAACTTATGTTGATCTTTTTCTTTAATTTCATAAACTAAGTGTGGGTCTTTAGTAGCGTGAAAAACAACCTGTTTGCTATAAACACGTAGCACTTTAGCAATATTTTCAAGATTATTCGACATATTGTTGCCAAAAATAATATAGACATATTTTTCTTTTTGCGTCACAGAAATTATGTTCGCATTTCTAGCCATCGCCTTAGTGTAGGAAATCAATAAAAGATTTCTCACTGCTATTGGTATGTTCCCAAATCTGTCCTCTATTTCTTCTTCTATTTCATACAGGTACTCTAGGTCTCTAATTGAAGCGATTTTTTTGTATATCTCTATTTTTTGGTTCTGATCGCTTATATATTTTTCGGGTATATATGCATCTACCGACAACTCTATAGTAGTCTCTATCCATTTCTCTTGTTTTTCCCCTTTTGTTTTGGAAACCGCTTCACTTAGCATTTTGACGTACAAATCGTACCCAATAGACGCCATATGTCCATGCTGCTCCCCACCTAATAGGTTTCCAGCGCCGCGAATTTCCAAATCTCTCATAGCTATTTTAAATCCCGCTCCAAATTCTGTAAACTCTTTTATTGCTTTCAATCTTTTTTCTGCTATCTCAGTGAGCACTTTGTTTTTCTCGTATGTTAAATAAGCATATGCTTGTCTATTGGTCCTTCCTACCCTTCCTCTTAGTTGATACAGTTGTGACAAGCCAAATTTGTCAGCATCATGAACGATAATTGTATTCACGTTAGAAATATCTAACCCCGCTTCAATGATTGTGGTGCATATTAAAATATCGTATTCACCTTTATAATAGTCTAGCATAATTCTTTCTAGTTGTCTTTCTCCCATCTGCCCATGTGCAACTGCAATTTTAGCCTCTGGGACTAGCTTAGCTAGTCTATTTGCAATTTTGTGAATTCCTTGTACTCGGTTATAAACATAGTAAATTTGTCCTCTTCTTGCAAGCTCGCGTGTAATAGCATCTTCAATTACATTTTCGTTATGAGCAATTACGTACGTTTGAATTGGATAACGTTCTTCTGGCGGGTCTTCAATTGTACTCATATCTCTAATTCCGACTATAGACATGTGTAAAGTTCTTGGAATCGGAGTAGCAGTAAGTGTAAGCACATCTACAGATTTTTTAAGCTTCTTTATTGATTCTTTGTGTTTAACACCAAATCTTTGTTCTTCGTCGATCACTAATAAACCTAAATCATTAAACTCAATGTCTTTTGATAGAATTCTATGTGTCCCTATTATAATATCAATATTCCCATCATTAATAGATTTCAGTATTCTCTTTTGCTGAGTAGGCGTTCTAAAACGACTTAGCATTTCGATATTTACTGGAAACCCAGTGAAACGTTGTGAAAAAGAATTGTAATGCTGTTGCGCCAAAATCGTCGTTGGCACCAATACTGCCACTTGTTTATTTCCCATTACTGCCTTAAACGCAGCCCTAATTGCTACTTCTGTTTTTCCGTAGCCTACATCTCCACATAATAGTCTATCCATAGCTCTAACATTTTCCATATCTCTTTTAACTTCTTCGATGCTTATTAATTGATCTGACGTTTCTTCATAGGGAAACATTGCTTCAAATTGTCTTTGCCAGTCTGTATCCTCTTCAAAAGCATGCCCAATATTATTTTCTCTCTCAGCATAGAGCCTCAACAAGTCTTCTGTCATGTCTTCAATAGCCGCTTTAACGCGTGTTTTAGTTTTTTTCCACTCTGTTCCACCCATTTTATTTAATTTTGGTCTAATGGCTTCGCTACCAACATATTTCTGTATTAAATCCATTTGATCAGTTGGTACGTACAAGCTGTCTTCACCCGAGTAATTAATTTTTAGATAGTCTTTTTTTATTCCGTCCACTCTTAATTCTTGTATCCCTGCATATTTCGCAATTCCATGTACTTCGTGTACAACAAAATCTCCTATTCTAAGTTCGTTATAATTTACAATAGCTCTTGTATCTTCTCTTTTTCTCTTGCTCTTTTTCTGTTTATGCACTCCGTAAATTTCATAATCTGATATAAGTACGTATTTTAAGTCTACATACTCGAATCCTTTTTGTATGCTCCCTTTTATTATAACTATTTGGTAATCTAACGAAGAGGTGTCGCGGGGACGTTTCGTTTGACATGTTTTAATATCCTTTTTCCCAAAACCTGTCACCCGAAACGTCCCCTCGACACAAAACGTCTCCTCGACACCTTCACCTGTATTTACATATACTGCATTTATCTTTCTTTCCCTCAATAATTCTTCTAACCTTTTTGCTTTGTCTTCCGTTCCTGGTAGGAGTACAACTTTGTATCCTTTCTGTGAAAGCATTTTTAGTTCTTCTGCTAATAAATCTATCTTCCCATTAAATGATTGTATATCTCTTGTCACAAAATTAGTTGTTTCTGTAGGTTGAAGTCCGAAGCTCTGCTTTGTTAATAAACTCATTGTAAGGATAGTATGTTTTTTAGCACTCTTAACCAATTCATTATACCTAAGTACTATTTCAGATTGCGTTGGTAATACTTCACCTCGCTCTAATAGCGTATTAAAGTTTTCGTCAAACTCACTAGTTTTAATTTCAACTTTTTCTTTAACTCGACTTGGTTCGTCAATAAAAATCAATGCATCTGATTCCAAATAATCTATTAACGAGGTTCTTTTTTTGTAAAAGTAGGGCATGTATAGGTCTGCACCTTTGAACTGTTTCGATTGTTCTAATTTTTCTGTTTTGCGTGCTGTCTTTTCTTCTAGGCTAGTTTTCACTATACCCGTATAATTCTGTTTTGTCTTATTTAGCTCAACCATGATAGACTTTATAGCTTTTTCTACTGCTTTAGGTTCGAAAATAATTTCTAGAACTGGATAAACGCTAATTGCACCAATTTTTTCAACAGATTTTTGTGTTCCCGCATGAAAATATCGAATAGAGTCTATTTCGTCATCAAATAGTTCGATCCTAACAGGATGTTTTGCAGAGGCTGGAAAAATGTCCATAATCTCACCGCGTATACTAAAGTCACCTGTTCTTTCTACCATTTCTGTACGATTATATCCTTGAATAATCAAACACTCTATTATTTCATTTCGTTTTATTTGCGCTCCGACTTTAAAATCTAAACTGTATTTACTATAAATTTTCGGTGGGGTAAGCCTTAATAAGAGCGCATCCGCCGAAGCTACTACGACACATTTCTCTTTGCTTATTAGTTTTTCAAGCGTTGCGCTCCTGTCGTGTTCTAGTGACTCTCCGGCTGTTTCAACATCATAATACATTATTTCTTTAGACTGAAACAAACTAACTTTGTCTCCTAAATAAAACCTTAAATCCTGAAATATTTTCTTAGCTTCAAGTTCGTTATATGTTAATATACATATTTGTTTGCCTGTATCACTATGAATTGCAGCAATAATATGCGCTTTTTGAGAATCAGTCAGTCCGTGCATCGCAAAAATACTTTTGCGCGCCCTAATTGTTTCAATTATTCGTCTATATTCAGTAGTTTTTCTTATTGGTTCCAAAATAATATTCTTCATCTAATTGCTCCTATAGCGTGTTAGGTCAGACAAGGGGACAGGGACTTGTCTGGTCATGCTAAACTTTCCGTACCAGACAAGTCCCTGTCCCCTTGTCTGACTTCCTTGTGTAAAAACCACAAAAGCCGTCCCCATGGTAACTACCCTATCCATTATATTTGTTCATGGCTTCTTCAATATTTTCTTGTATAATTGTTTCTATTGTTAATGTCGCCCTGTCTATTGCTTCTCTTATCAATGGAATTTCCTCTTTTGTAAACTTGCTTAATACAAAGTTAGATAAGTCCACGTTTTCTGGCCTGCCTATTCCTATTCTTATTCTAGGAAACAAATCGTCCTGTAATTGATATATGATTGATTTCATCCCATTATGTGTGCCAGCGCTACCTTTTGTTCTTATTCTAATTAATCCCGTTTTAACATCAACATCATCATAGACTACAATGAGCCTATCCATATCAATTTTGTAAAACTGAATTACTTCTCTTAGGCTTTGTCCGCTTAAATTCATAAACGTCTGAGGTTTCACTAGAATAACTTTTTGAGATGCAATTATGCCTTCTCCGTATAATGCTTTGAACTTGATTTTTTTTACTTTAATATTATTTCTCGCGGCTAACAAATCTATGGTCTGGAATCCAACATTATGTCTTGTGTCTTCGTATTTTTTACCTGGGTTGCCCAAGCCAACAACTACATACATTAATTCACCTCAAATCTGTTTAACAGGGGGGTTAACCTTGCCTGTGTTTGCCCTACCAATCAAATAGCTTGCTAACTGAGATATTTTTGTGAATTCTCAAAATTGCTTCGCTAAATACAGGCGCAACTGAAATCACTTTAATTTTCCCGTTTTGCTTCTCTTTAGGTAGTTGCACAGTATCTGTGACAACAAGCTCTTTTATTGCAGAGTTTTTAATCCTTTGAAGTGCAGGACCCGATAATATTGGATGTGTGCAACAAGCATATACTTCTTTTGCTCCAAATTCTTTGAGCATATTAGCAGCTTGTGTAATAGTTCCTGCTGTATCAACAAGGTCATCCACTAAAATTACATTTCTTCCTTCGATATCTCCGATAACATTCATTATTTCTGACACATTTGCTTTTGGTCTTCTTTTATCAACTATTGCTATCGGAGCATTTAAATGATTTGCAAAATTTCTCGTTCTTGTCACACTCCCAATATCTGGTGACACAATTGTTACATCAGAGAGCCGTTTTTCTTTAAAGTAACGTGCCAAAATCGGCACCCCCAGTAAATGATCCACAGGAATATCAAAATATCCTTGAATTTGAGATGCATGTAAATCCATTGTTAACACCCTGTTAGCTCCTGCAGCGGTAAGAATATCTGCAACTAATTTAGCTGTAATCGGGTCTCTTGCTTTGGCTTTTCTGTCTTGTCTGGCATAGCCATAGTATGGCAACACCGCAGTAATTCTTCCTGCCGATGCTCGTTTAAAGGCATCAATCATAATTAATATTTCCATTAAATTATGATTAACTGGAGGGCAGGTTGGTTGTATTATAAACACATCCACTCCTCGTACCGTTTCATCAATGTTAACTGATATTTCTCCATCACTAAAAGTAGAAACTTCTGCTCTTCCCACGGGTAGCCCTAGTGTATTCGATATCGCTTGTGCTAACGCTATGTTTGCGTTCCCGCAAAATACTTTTAATTCGCCTCCGATAGTATTCAACTACTTTTCCTCCTTGTTTTGCAAACCTTTTCTTCTAACCCATCCTTCTTTGTTCATTTGGCGACTTCTCGCCACAGCTAGTGCTTCTTCTGGAACTTCTCTTGTTATCGTTGAACCACATGCAATATATGCATTTTTTCTAATTACAATTGGCGCTATAAGGTTAGAATTGCTTCCTATAAATGCGTCGTCTTCAACTATTGTTTTATGCTTAGTTTTTCCGTCATAGTTTACAAATACTACTCCGCAACCAATATTTACATTTTTACCTATTTCAGCATCTCCAACGTAAGCTAAATGCGAAGCCTTAGAAGAATCTCCAATAGTAGAGTTTTTTACTTCTACAAAGTCGCCGATTTTTACATGTTTTCCTATATGACTGTTGGGTCTCAAATACGCATATGGTCCTATATTTGAATAAGAATCTATGGTGCTTTCAATAATGGTTGAACTTTTGATAGTCACAGAGTCGGCTATTTCGGAATCAACAATTTTTGAGTTGTTTTCAATAATGCACCCTTTCCCTATGATAGTGTTTCCTTTCAGAGTAACTCCAGGATAGATAATTGTATCTTGTTCAATCTTAACTTGTTTCTCTATATAGGTGCTATCAGGGTTAATGATAGTAACTCCATTTTCCATATGCATTACATTAATACGGTTTCTCATAATCGCTTCTACCTCGGCTAATTGCACTCTTGAATTCACAGCCATTATATCATTATATTCGCTTGTTTTATATACTCCAATTTTTTCACCAAAATTTCGAATAATTGATAACACATCTGTAAGATAGTACTCCTTTTGAGCATTTGTGTTTTTTATCAGCGGTAGCGCTTTTTTTAAATACTGTGAATCGAAACAGTATATCCCTGAGTTAACCTCTTTTATTTCTTTTTCTTCATCCGAAGAATCCTTTTCTTCGACAATTTTTTTTAATTGGCTTCCTAATCTAACTATTCTTCCATACCCTGTTGGGTTCTCTAATTCCGTTGTTAAAACTGTCGCGCAATACTGCCCTTTCTCATGGCACTCTATCAATTTTCTTAATGTGTTTGGTGTGATTAAAGGTCCATCACCGCACACAACTAACACTACGCCTTCTTCGTCAATATATTCATCCGCCATCATAACAGCATGCCCAGTTCCTAGTTGTTCTTCTTGCAATACTGTTTTCACTTCTTTAGATAGCGTTTGCTTTACCTCCCCACCTTTATGCCCTATAACCACTATGCATTCTGCTGCATCCAGAGAATACATAGCATCAATTACATGATTTAGCATTGTTTGACCGCACACCTCGTGTAGCACTTTGGGCTTTCGTGATTTCATACGTTTCCCTTCACCTGCAGCCAAAATAATCGATTTTATCTTCATATTCAATACCACCTCTGTTTTCTTGTGCATTATTCTATCCACTTATTATTCTAATATATTTTAGCACAATAATGAAGAGTTTTCTAAGATTTTACGTAAAAAAACAAAGAAAACCACGGGGACGGCTCTTGTGGCTTTTCTGGTCAGTTTGTTTAAAAGCCGCAAAAGCCGTCCCCATGGTTTTCCATATTTGTTCTTTTGTTATTCAAAATATTATTCCATAGTCTCTTCTGTTTCTATCTCCGTCTCTATCTCAGTTTCTGTTTCAGTTTCTGTTTCTGTTTCAGTTTATGTTTCAGTTTCTAAATCTTGTTTTGTCACTGTGTCTTTATTCATTTTATGGTATTCGCCAAAAATTGCATCCTGTATTTTGTTTCTCGTTTCAGAGTTAATAGGGTGAGCGATGTCTCTAAAATCGCCTTCATTCATCTTTCTGCTAGGCATCGCAATAAACAGACCGTTCTGCCCTTCGATGATCTTAATGTCATGTACAACAAACTCATCGTCAAACGTTACGGAAACCATCGCTTTCATCTTTCCTTCTGTCACTACCTTTCTAACTCTTACGTCTGTTACTTTCACTGTCCTTCACCACCTTCCCAAACTGATGAAAATACTTCAATTTCTGCGTTTCTGCCTGCGAGCTCGGTCAATCACGTACCGTGGTACGCTCATTTCCTCTCTCTTGTCGCGCCTTGAACTTGAAGCATTTTCATCAGTTTGCCTAATTAAAATACTTCATTTTCATCGGTTTGCCTACTTGAAATACTTCAATTTCTGCGTTTCTGCCTGCGAGCTCGGTCAATCACGTACCGTGG
>JAJOKP010000122.1:0-8893 GCA_021129775.1 Clostridiales bacterium | reverse complement strand
AAATACTTCAATTTCTGCGTTTCTGCCTGCGAGCTCGGTCAATCACGTACCGTGGTACGCTCATTTCCTCTCTCAGCCATCGTTAAACAATCGCTAAACCGTAATACACTCTAAATTACTTTATTCTCCACCCTTTCAATATTTCCTTCTTTTATTTTGTAAATTTTCTAAGTTGTGATATTATATTTTGTAAGAAGCATCACTTGATTGACATTAATTAGACTTATACAAATAGCTTAAACTGGTAATAATGAATATATTATTAAAGAGATATTACACGCTAGATATGAATAGGAGAGAAGTGTATGAAGCATATTCATTTTATAGGAATTGGCGGAATCGGCATGAGTGCTATCGCAGAAATTTTGCTTGATCAGGGGAAAAAGATTTCAGGCTCTGATATAGAAGGGTCCGCTATTATTGATAAACTAAAAACGCATGGGGCAGAAATTTTTATAGGGCATAGCCCAACTAACATTAAGCATCCTGATTTAGTAGTGTACAGCGCAGCAATCCACAAAAACAACCCCGAACGCATAGAAGCAGAAAGAATGAATATTCCTCAGATTGACCGCGCTGAAATGTTGGGTAATATTATAAAAGAATATAAAACTCCAATTGCGATTGCAGGAAGCCACGGTAAAACAACTACTACTTCCATGCTCTCAACACTATTGCTACACTCAAATTTTGACCCCACAATTTTAGTAGGTGGTGTATTAAAAGAAATCGGAGGTAATATTAAACTCGGAAAAAGCAAGTATTTCATAACTGAGGCTTGCGAATACTATGAAAGCTTTCTCAAATTTAACCCTTTTATAGGGGTCATCTTAAACATTGATCTAGATCATTTGGACTATTTTAATAATCTTGCTCATATTAAAGAATCATTTAAGAAATTTGCATCTTTAATTCCCAGCAATGGCCATTTAGTCGCCTGTGGCGATGACCCAAACACCCTAGATGTAATAAAAGATTTGCCTTGTAAAGTTGTTACATATGGAATAAACAATAATTGTGATTATATCGCAAAAAGTATTTCACACAACAGGCATGGCTATCCTTCTTTCGAGATAACTCTTTCTGGTATAAAACTAGGCGATTTCCAGTTAAGAGTCTTTGGAAAACATAATGTGTATAATGCGTTAGCCGCAATATCTACCGCTCACATTCTAGGAGTACCTAGCAGCGAACTGATTGATAACATTAAACTTTACGATGGAATAGATAGGCGCTTTGAATTAAAAGGTAAGGTAAACGGTGCAAAAATCTACGATGATTATGCGCATCACCCCGCAGAAATTAGAGCCACTTTAGAGGCAGCAAAAAAAATTGCTCAAGGAAATATATGGTGTGTATTTCAGCCTCATACCTATACGCGCACTAAGGCTCTCCTCTATGATTTTGCAAGTTCCTTTGGTTTAGCCAACCGTTTAATCGTAACCAATATTTATGCAGCGCGTGAAGTTGACGAAGGTGATATCCACAGCAAGGATATAATTGATTTAATTAAAAGCGATACCTATTCACATTACATTAAGGATTTCGATAAAATTGTTGACTATCTTTATAATAACATTAAGCCAAATGATTTAGTTATCACTATGGGAGCAGGCGATGTGTTTAAGGTTGCAGATAAGTTGGTTGAGTTGGGCGATGGTTTTTCCAACAAAGACTCGTTCGACTCGTAAATGCAATATAACGCATTTCGTAAGATGCTTGATATTTGATTATCCACCCAATACAAATTATTTTTTGTTCTTTACCCTTTTTCATTTGCTCTTAAAGAAACATTCCTAATTGAACCATTCTCTTCTAAATACCAATTAAAAAATTCTCTTATTATTTTGCTTTCCGCTTCGTTTATAACTAATTTTGTGCTTTTCTTTATTCGACCTTCACTCTCAGTTGATACACTCTCAGTATCATATCCAAAAGGAATATTACCTCCACCCCCACAATCCCATTTTAAAACGATCGTGCATAGTGTCTTTTATTCTTTCGCGATAGTTTCTTGTGCAAAAACAGCGCTAATGTTCATCATAGCTCTTCCCATTGGCGTACTTGTATCAAAACTCTCTTTTAAAAACACAGTTCCGATTCCCATATTACTAAATTCACCTGATAGTGTGCTAAAATCATTCAGCGATCTAGTGACTCTATCTAGTCGGTAGCTGATAAGAGTTTTGAACACGCCTCCTTTAGCATCGTGTATTAGCTCCCGAAAAGCAGGACGATCAAGGTTTTTACCAGAAAAATTATTGTCTTTATATATTTTATATGTCCGTTCTTTTGTCTTACAGTATGCTATGCAGCGATTAATTTGATTTTCAATAGACTCCCCTTTCTCAGTTGCTCTTGATTTTCTAGCATATATTGCGGCATCGAATTGTTTTTTTTGAATAATCATCCATTTGTTTCACCTACTTTCTTTTGAATTTTTAGTATCTAAATTGTATAATTACTTATTCATCAACAAGCAAAAAACTTACCTTTTGTTAAAGTAAAATAGCGAGGTAGTACTAGTAGTTTATACTATTGCACAACAAATATTTTAGTAATAATAATAGTTTTTATAAGAAAAATAAAATTTGAGAAGGCTTGTTGTGAAGAAATAGGGCTTACTATAAGTATAGAGTATCATAAAACAGTAAAGCCGACAACTGAAGCTGCTACGCTACACCATTGAAATGTAGGCAATACTATTTTTTCATTATTCCCAAAGAAACAAATAGTCTACTAAAATTTATTGTTAACACTTGTTAGTCTTAGATATGCTTCGTTATGATGATCTTTCGGAAGTACACTTGCGACTTCAATTTGTTTTACTAATTGCTTTTGATACGCGTCTACTGCATCTAATCTGTACATTAAGTTATGTTTCTCGTTCATTCCATTCGTCAGTTAATTCTTTTCTAACTTCAATTGTTTTTAAGCGTTGGTTTATCCAATCTTTAGAATATCCTTTCTTAAGATAAGTTTCTAAAGCTCTTTCTATTGCAAGTTCTGGGTCTTCCACTTCTTCAATTCTCTCGTAGCCTACTTTAGCTAGCCACAACTTAAACGGTTCTGCTTTTGGTGATGGAATTGATTGTATTAGTCTGAAAAGTTGTTCAATGTCCATAACATCTGTTTTATACTTTTTGCCATCTTTATGAGATTTCATTTTCAGTTGGTTACAGTCTGTAACCAACTCGCTATTTTCTTTGAATAATCTGTTTTTTAACACTTTCCAATAATTATTAGGGTTGTTACTCTCAGATAAAACTCTAACAATATCAACCACTGAAAAATACCATTTTTCTTCCTCGCTTACCCATTCAACTCGTATTTTTTTGTCTTCAAACAATTTAATTGCAATCTCATTTTTCATGATTTTTGTCTCCTTATTTTAATTGTTCAATCAATTTTATTTTCCTCTTTCTCAATTTGTTAATCTCAATATTCATTTTTGTTTTTTTATTAAAATGCTGTTCTTTATTAATAAGCCCACTCAGCTCTAATATCTTTCTGTCAACTGACTCAATTTGATCAGTAATGGTTTTAATTTGTATGGCGTCAATATTATTTGAAAATACATCTTCCTGATATTTAGATGCGTTATAGATATTTATTCTATCAACAAAATCACAATAGAATCTATAAAAGTCTGAAAATGACATCGATTTTACATTTAAGCTATTAAGAAATTTAATATCTCTAGCTTTAAGGTCTTTTAAATCATCCCATCAGTAAATATCAATTCTTCCACTATATCTTTTGCTTTATCAACTTTGTTTGTCAATCTATGAGCAACATTTATTAAAATTGAGTCATTATACTCAAAGACTAAAATTATAGGGTATGGAATTGTTCTTTGAATTAACGCTGCTATCCGCTTAATTTTATTATCTCTATATAGCTCAACTTGGATTAATGCAATTTCTTGATATTCTCTTATTTCATCCTTGTAAGGCAATATATTTATGGTGTCTGCTTTTAGAGAATACACCCAAACTATTTTTTTAATATGTTCTTTAAAAATCTCTTTGTCTTTATGTTTCATTGATATATTTCCGTAAAAAAGTTTTTTAAATAATGTATTTCCTACCTTGCAAGCTATTGGTATATTCATATTTTCATAGAGTACTTTCACATCATCACCTACTTAATAGTTAAGAATGTTATCAGTTCAAAATCTTCCGTCCCTACAAAACAATTCTTTTGTGTTGTTGTTCCTCCTTGTTGTTAGCAAGCTAACAGTTATATTTAACTCAACTAGTTTTGCAGATTATTATTTGTGTCTATCTAATTCTTCATAATAAGTGTTTGGTTATTTCTTTTTTTTATAATCCTGCTTAACATGCAAATATGAGCTTGTATGTATTATGTGCAATTTTACGCATACATGTCAAACTCGAACTGCAATTATTTATGATTATTTTTTGGTTTTTATTTTGTGATAATACTTGTGTGTATTATTTTTATTCTTGCTTTAAAAAGTTTAATCAAACCATGAAGAACGAGGTACATTTTTTATTAATTTAAAAAGCAAATAAGCCCACCTAGAAAAGAGTATTCAACTTTTTTCTAGGTGGGCTCGCATGCCTTGCCAACTATTTTTCATCCTGTGTAGATTCTTTTAATTTATCCACCTCAGTCAAATAATCAACATCGCACCCTAATGCTTTGCTTATTGCTAAAATTGTTGCAGAATGCGAGCGAGTCACTTGGCCTTTTAAAAGATTTGATATTGTAGATGACGAAGTATTACATTTTTCAGCAAGTTCTTTTTGTGTCATCTTCTTTTCTGCTCTTAATTTGTTTACCCTTCCTGCTAAAGTATCTTCTGAATACTGCTTCTCAGGGATTTTACCCTCTATTGTAAAAGATAAGCGTTTTGCTTCAGCTCGCAAATGCGCTCAGGGTGACAAGCTAGACCCATTCGACTCGCAGGCTCGCTCAGGATGACAATGACAGTTGGCTTCTCCAGCTGTCATTGTCAATTTGAATAGAGCTCGTACAGCATATCAATAATTCCTTCAAAATCTTGCATAAAGTAAGAAGTCCCATTCATGTATTTTTGCTCTCCTGGCAACATTTCAAAAGTGATACCATCCAATTTAATATCTGAAACACTCGCCGCATAGCGCAACAAATCTTGTAAGTCAATATCCGTTCTTACATACTTAAAAGCAGTTGCCATAACAGCAGGTAATCTAAAACTTAATGTTTCTCTTATTGCTGATTTCATAAATTCTTGTTGCGCCTTTATTCTCCCTAAGTCCCCATCAGGAAAAGTATGTCCTCCGCTTCCTGGGGTTGCTTTACGATATCTTAAGAACTTCACTCCATCTATTCCATTTAAAACATGGTGCCCAGGTTCAAAATGTATTTTTAATGGCGGATTATCCGCAGGATCTTCATATATCATTAGATGCTCAATATACATTGGAACTCCACCTATAGAGTCAATAATTGCCGCAGCACCACTATACCGAACGGTAACATAATAATCAACGGGAATGTCTAGCAGTAAATCGCTAACAGCTGTTTTAATGCCTTTTGAACCATGATCCCCAAATACTGCATTAATCTTCGCTTCTCCTGGTCCTGTAAAACCTTTTCTTGGATAATAAGTATCTCTAGGGATGGAAACGATATTGACTGTATTCTCACTTGGGCTAAAAGATATAAAAAGCATCGTATCACTTCTATATCCTTCCACACCTTGAAGAATAACATTAATACGATCACTATTTTTTACATTCTCACGAATGAAGTCAAGCTTGCTCTTTTCTATATCATCTGGTATATCTGGTTGCAGATCTTCTGCTCTTACAATTACCGATTGTGCGCCTTCGTTATCTTCCTTCATATGGGTATTGAAAAGCCAAAACATGCATCCTAACAATACTGCAAAACATATAAATGAAACAACAAATACTTTTAAAAATAATTTCATAAACTCACATCCTATTTTAAGCCTATTGCACTAATCACCAATCGCACATAATCTATTTTATCAGATTGCTTGCCCAAAATCTACAATATCTATTTTATCAGATTGCTTGCCCAAAATCTACAATAAAATTATTTCAATATTGTTTCATTTCGCTTATTGCTCCACAAGCTTGAATTCTTACCAAAAATTAGAGACGCAAAGGTCGAGACAAGGGGACAGGGACTTGTCTGGTCGTGCTTAACTTTCCGTACCAGACAAGTCCCTGTCCCCTTGTCTCGATCCCCTTATCTGAATGGTTTTAATCATTAAAATCACGACCAAGCACTCGAATATTATCAACATACGGATCCTCTGTCCCTTGTAGTTGTGCTTCTTCTTTTTTCCATAATTTAATGTGCTCAATCATCTCTTTTGTTATTTTTTCGCCTGGTGTCACTATTGGTATTCCTGGTGGATATATCATTACAGATTCTCCACTAATTTCATCTACCGCATTTTCTAATTTTACTGAGCGTTTGTCACTAAAATAGGCATCTCTCGGAGATACAATAATATTTGGGTTTTCGAGTATCTTGTCAATTTTCTTTATCTCTTTGTTTGTTTTAAATTTCAGGCTAATATCTTTTAGTGCATGCGCCAACGCATTTATGGATTTTTCGTCATCACCCAAACTGACAATTGCCAATATATTATGCATATCTGCTAGTTCTACTTGAATATTATATTTATCTCTTAATAAATCATAGACTTCAAAGCCTGTTAATCCTAGCTCACTAACATGTACTCCTAATTTCGTTTCATCATAATCAAAAACACCTGGCATCCCTACTAATTCTTTTCCAAAAGCAGACATTCCTTTTATTTTATTAATCATCTTCCTAGCCTGCCTAGCTAGATTTAGTGTTTTTGCTAATAAGTTGCACCCCTCTAACGCTAGTTGTTTCCTCGCTACATCTAGGCTTGCCATTAATAAATATGAAGCACTTGTAGTTTGCATTAGGTTTAAGCTTTTCTTTACTTTCGCATGGTTTATGCCGCCTTTTTTCAACAACAGGATTGAGCTTTGTGTTAGCGAGCCTCCTGTTTTATGAAGGCTTAGAGCGCTCAAGTCCGCCCCTAATTCCATTGCACTCGCAGGAAGTTGATCATGAAAATGTATATGCGCTCCATGTGCTTCGTCTACTAAAACTACCATATTGGCAGAATGAGCTATTTTTGTTATCTCGGCTAAGTCAGATATTGCTCCGTAATACGTGGGATTTATAATAAACACTGCTTTGGAATCTGGATGACGATTGATCGCTTTTTTCACGCTATCCACCGTGACCCCCATGGCGATTCCAAGGTGTTTGTCTATTTCCGACTGTATATATATAGGTATCGCTCCACTTAAAATGATTCCCGAAATAGCGGATTTATGTGCATTTCTAGGGATAATTATTTTATCTCCAGGTTCACATGCGCTCATTATCATAGCTTGGATCCCTGCTGTTGTCCCATTTACCAAAAAAAATGAATGGTCAGCAGAATAAGCCTGCGCAGCTAGTTGCTCGGCTTCTTTAATCACTCCAATTGGATTTAAAATATTATCTAAAGATTTCATAGAGTTTACATCTAACTCCATTACTACATTCCCCATGTAATTCGCAAACTCTTTTAATCCTTTGCCATGCTTATGCCCCGGGACATCAAAGGGGATAATATTCTCTTTTCGATATTCTTTCAATGCATTGAAAATAGGTGTACGCTCTTGATTCATTCCTCCACTACTCTCCGAATATTCTAATTATTTCACAAACCATTCTTGCGCTGTCTTCTAAATCCTTTATAGAAATATGTTCTTCTAAGGTATGAACTTTTTTCATTCCTACCCCTAGATTAATAGCTTTCACTCCATTTCCATTAAATATGTTTGTATCACTTCCACCCCCTGTGGCAGCTGTATAACTTTCTATTCCCATTCTTGAGAATGCTTCCTTAGTTTTTACTACAATTTCATCTTCGCTCGCTATGCTAAAGGGCGTATACATTCTTTCGATATCCAGTTCAACTTTACCTCCAAAGTATGTTGCTGCTTCTTTTAAAGCATTCGCCATATGTTCAGTTTGAGCGTCTAGTCTTTTCTCTGTTAAACTTCTTGATTCCCCTTTTATTAACACTTCGGCAGTCACAATATTAGTCGCTTCTCCACCTTTTATAACACCGATGTTCGCAGTAGTTTCTTTGTCAATTCTTAGTAGTTTCATATTATTTATTGCTCTGGCTGCAATCATTATTGCACTTACTCCATTTTCTGGCTCTACTCCAGCATGGGCTGATTTACCAGTGATTTTTGCATTAACTCTGTCCTGCGCTGGTCCAACTGTAATTATTTCGCCTGGTGAGCCTCCACTATCTAGCACAAATCCATAGTCTGCATTTAATTTGCTGTAATCTAAGTATTTAGCTCCAAATAAACCGCCTTCTTCCCAAATGCTAAAGGCAACTTCTATGTCAGAATGTATTGTTTTGTTTTCTTTAACTACTCTTAACGCTTCTAAAATAGCCGCAATTCCTGCCTTATCGTCTGCTCCTAAAATAGTTGTTCCGTCACTGTATATGATGTTATCTTTAACAATCGGTTTTACTCCTTCTCCTGGCACTACGGTATCCATATGGCTACTGAAGACAATCGTCTTCCCTTGTTTTTTTCCCTTTAATTTCGCAATAATGTTTCCCGTCTCTCCTCCTGCTTTTACTCCAGCTTCGTCCACTGTTACCTCTAATCCTATTTCTTCAAGTTTTCTTTGTAAAACTTTTGCTATAGCACCCTCTTTCGCTGAGTGGCTATCAATCTTAACCAATTCTAAAAACTCGTCAACTAGTCTTTCTCTGTTTATCATCTTTCATCCTCCTTTTTGGCTGCAGATAATCACGCAACTTCTGCGTTGCATCCTCATCTTCCCTCGT
>JAJOKP010000044.1 GCA_021129775.1 Clostridiales bacterium | reverse complement strand
CTTTAATTAAATATTTGTGCCTTGAGCACAGCGAAAGGAATGAGACTTAAAATGAAATTAATAATGGCGCGCCGCCTCCGTATGCATCTCCTGAGGCAAAAATCATGCTTTCGACAAAGCTCAAAGGTTTTGTTTTCATTTTTTTCAACTGCCTTTCTCGTTTATTTTTCTATATTCTATAGCCGCAAAAATTAAGGCTGCAATACCATAAGACCAATTTTCTCCTTTAGGTACCAATTTATAGCCTAAAAGAGGAAATACTTGTAATGGGATAGTTGGTCCCGAAATCTCTGTCAGGCATATTCTTCCGTTTTTTTCCTCTAAATTATCTACAACCGCATAAAAAGCTTTTAGTGCAGGCTCTAAATATTCTTCGCACAAATACCCTTTTCTTATAGCTCTTAGCCACCCAGATGCAATAAGGGCTGTAACGCTAGATTCTCTGTAATTCTTAACTGTAGTATCTAATATCGTGTCCCAATATCCGTCATCCCTTTGCAAAAGGCGCAAAGCTTTTGAAGTAGTTTCTAAAGTTCTGATAATATCACTATACTCAGGGTGATGCTTTGGAATGTACTCTAAAATCATTGGAAGTGATGCTACTACCCAACCGTTACCTCGCCCCCAAAAAATTTCTTTTTCTGGGTAATGCTTCGCTTTTTTAACCCAATAGCTATGATACCAGAGTTTTTTCTTAGCATCTTGCATATATCCCGCATAAAATCTAGGTTTCTTCGCAGCAAAGTTAACAAGATTTTCATCATTTTGCTCAGTTCCATATCTCGCTGGAAAAACACCAAACATCATAAGAGAATCTACCCATATTGATTTAGGATAAAGTTTTCCGACTGGAGAATTCCCTAAATGATTAACTGCATCACCTAAAACTCTTGGCTCATGCTTTATATAATTTAACACTTTATTTGTAAGTTTTTCATATCCGTTATTCGGATATTTTTTTGCATCCCATAAGTAATAAGTGCAGGAGCAGATGTATCACTACTGTTAACAGATGGGTTTTGTTCCATGTAATAGTCACAATATGATTTCAAAAAAGGAGTATATCTATCTTCTCCTAGCAGACAATCAAGCTCTAAAAGCGCGTAGCCTAACAGCGCTTCACCCCATGTCCATTTCATTTTCGGAGATTCATTAGCAACATAATCATCTGCTAAAGCCACAACTCTATCAAAATTTTGCCTTTTCAACGTTAACCTTCCTCTCTGATTCTTTTTTCAAAATGCACATATAGCTTTTGGTTTTTATAATTAAATGTCATATCCTCTGGATTCCTCACTACATTGCCGTACGGCGATTCTAACCTCTCGTAATCAGTCGAAATAGCTGTTTCGTCAATCTTAAACTCACCTTTATATTTTAGCTGATATTTTGACTTTCCCTCATAGGTAAGAGTTAAGTTCTTAAAGGAAACTTTTCTGCTAAGTATCTCCGAGATAAAATCATCTAATGAGACAAATTCAGTAGAAATCTCACAAATCCAGTAGGTCAGTTTGCCTTCTTGAATTATATCACTCGAATCTTCCGAATTTACATCTAGCTGATTTTTTCCAATTAATGAAATCATCACTTCCCCTAATTTTCCAAACACATATCTTCCCTTAAGTATAACCTCATCCATTAGCTCTTGCGGAAAATAGGCATGTGTGAAATCTTGTCTCTTCCCTTCTAAATACCCTTTTCTCTGATCAACTTTATAAATTGACATATGAACATTTTTATCCTGTACACTATGCGGTAAAATTCCATTCCCTACCCAATATGACGGAGAAAAATTTCTTGCATTATCCTCAAAAAAAGCGCTAGATGGATGGGTTGTAAACACAGTTACTTCATCACTTAATGTGGCTTGCCAAATATGCTGTTGATCTCCGAATGACCCCGGATGATATTTTTGAGCTGTTGAGAGCATATAATCTTTAGTTTTGTACGTGTATGTATTTGCCCTTTGAATTGCCACTCCGTTAGTAACAGGATTTAATAGTTTAGTAATAAAAGGAAGCGCTGCAGCTAACCATTTTTTATCAAATCCCTTCAATCCTTTCAGAAAATCATTTTTTTGCATTTTAAATTCCCTAAACATTTTCATTGTAGTTTTTACGCTTTCGGGATTTGAGAATGCTTCCATAGCCCACAGAAAATATCCAACATTTTCAATATCCATCAGGTCTCCTAATTCATTTGCTACTTCGGTTAAATTTAGCCCCATACTCGTTTTAATAATTGATTCTTCTTCATCTTTTCCTATCTGTTCAATTATTTTTGGAACTCTATAGTTTTTGATCAAATGAAAACTAGAAGTAATTCGCTTAAAATCATAGTTTTTGATATGTCCATAATTCCAAATTTTTTCTCCGATTTCTAATGTGTCTTGTTTCAGTGGATATTTCTTTTGCTCCTCATAACATCTTCCGCTAGTTGCAGAAAAAAGTCCTTTATAACTATGCATTGCCATATCAATAAGAATAAAATCCATAATTATCTCTGACTTTTCTATAATTTCATTATCCTTAGCAAAATCAATTAGATTGCAAAGAGGCGCAATGTCTTCTTCATAATAAGTATTTGAATGCCATTCAATAAACCCATAAGTAAAGCGATGTTTTAACCATCTTAAGATTCTTTTTTTAGCTATTTCGACCATCTCTGCGCCTAATAGACCAGAATTAAGAAATTTTTTGTTTGGAGCATATTGACCCGCTAAATATTGTGAAGCGAAGAATAAAATTTGATGATTCTCTGACCAATAGCACATAGAATCCTCGCCTGGTTCGTCCATCCAATATTTAAAATTCAAAACTGTATTTTCCATTCGCTCTAAAGTTTCTAAAGAGATTAGGTCTTTGTAATCGTAGAGGACTCTTAAAATAGTAATCAAGCGAAAGTCAGCGCAGTCGTACCTTCTGTCAACAAACTCACATAAATCTATTATATCCGCTTCATCTATAGAGTTCCCGCGCGAAAGTTCTCTAAGTCCTTCAAAAGATTTTGCTCCCATTTTAATATCCATTGTTATATCTCTATCCATAGTAACCTCCTGTATATCCCAGATTTTGCGAAATGTCTTTACCTGCTTTTTTCACTTCTCTACCTTCTTTTATGTAATCCAATTCGTCGCTATATATTCCCGAACTGCTAACTCCTGCAATTACCTTCTCTTCCTGATTAAAAATTGGAGCACCTATGCAAAGTATATGATTCTCAATTTCTCTATTGTCGACTGCAAACCCGCGGTTCCTTGCAGTTTTCAAATCGTCTATCAGCAATTCTTCATTAATTATTGTGTATTTAGTTCTTTTTTCGTAGGCTAAATGGGTTAAAGCTTCTTTTAGCTCTTCCAAGGGCAAAGCTGACAAAATTGCTTTTCCCAATGATGTACAATGGGCAGGGTTCTTTGTTCCAATGTTTGATATAGTGGTAATTGCCTTTTGAGGTTCATATTTATAAAGATACGTCACGTCACTTTTTTCTAAAACCGCGATAAAAGCAGTTTTATTTAGTTTTTCTGCTAATCTCTTCACGTGAATTTTCGCTATATTAATAAAATCTGCGTTTTTAAGATAAGCATTTCCTATTTAAAAGGTTCTTAGACCAATCTTAAAACGAATCGCACCGTCGTTTATTTCGTCCACCATTTGTTTATATGCCAAAGCCTTAAGGATGTCATAAGCACTCGTTTTGGGAATTCCTAAAGCAGAGACAATTTCTTTTAGCGTCAACCCATCAGGATTATCGGATAAAACCCCTAAAATTTCCACTGCTCTTAAAGCAGTTCTGTTTCCTTGCATTATCTTTGCACTCTCCCTGATTTATCACCCTTAACAAGTCTTAAAACTTCTTCCTCTGATACTAAATTAAAGTCTCCGTGAATAGTATGTTTGAGGGCTGATGCGGCAACTGCAAACTCCAAAGCAAAACTTATCTCTTCCCATTTTAAGATTCCGTTGATAAACCCTGCTGCAAAAGAATCACCACCGCCTATCCTATCCACGATATCTAGTTCGTACTTTTCTGAATTGAAATAGTATATTCCATCGTATGCCATTGCGCTCCATCCATTTTTGCTCACCGAATAGCTTTCTCTAAGGGTAATTATTGCAGCTCTAAACTCAAACTGTTCCACTAACTCTTTTAGCACTCCTTTGTATTCCTCACGTTCAATTTTCCCTTTAGTCACGTCAGTATTTTTAGAATGAACCCCTAAAACTAAAGCAGCATCTTCTTCATTACCTATACAATAATCAACATATTTCATAAGAGGTTTCATGACTTCTTGTGCTTCTTTTGATGTCCACAGTTTTTTTCTAAAATTTAAATCAACCAATATAATTATACCCATCTTTTTAGCTGTTTTTAGAGCTTTTTTTATAACTTCTCTTGCCTCGACACTTATAGCGGGTGTAATGCCTGTCCAGTGAAACCATTTTGCATTTTTAAATATCTCCTTAAAATCAAAATCCTCTTTTGTAGCAATTGCTATAGAAGAATTTGTGCGGTCATAAATTACTTTTGAAGGGCGCACTGATGCACCCGTTTCTAAAAAATATACTCCAAGTCGACTGCCACCTCTAGCAATTAAGTCTGTGTTTACTGCATATTTTCTCAAATGAGCAATAGCTGCTTCTCCCAAATCATTATTAGGCAATTTAGTAACAAATGAAACAAAATGCCCATACCGAGCTAGACTTGCAGCCACATTAGCTTCACCGCCACCATAAGTTGCGTTAAAATTTGTGGATTGTGTAAATCTTTGAAATTCTGGCGTTGACAGCCTGAGCATAATTTCTCCCATTGTAACAATTCTATTTTTCATTTTCATTCCCCTTTACGGCTTTCTTGAAGGCCCTAGCTAATTCAGTTACTTTTTTATAATCACCCAGCTTTGCGGGATCCGTCATTTTAGAACCAACTCCTATAACAACAGCACCATTTCGAATCCAGTCACTAACATTTGTTAGGTCAACGCCTCCAGTAGGCATGATTTTTAACTGCGGTAATGCAGCATTAATTGCTTTTATATATGAAGGTCCGTATGCGCTCCCTGGGAACAGCTTAATAATTTCACAGCCGTGCTCAAGTGCGCAAAGCATTTCTGTAATAGTTCCGCAACCAGGCATATAAGGAACTTGATATATATTACAGACTTTAGCTACGCCTACTGAAAAATTAGGTCCTACAATAAACTTTGCTCCCGCTAATATAGCAATTCTTGCTGTTACCTCATCTAGCACAGTTCCCGCTCCGATTAATAAGTCTGATTGCATTTCTTTACTCATAGATTGTATGACCTTTTCAGCATCTGGTACTGTAAAAGTTATTTCTAGTACCTTTACCCCGCCTTTTGCACAGGCGCTTGCAATTCTAGTAGCACCTGCAATAGAATCTGCTCTAATTACTGCCACTATTTTTTCTCTTTCAATATACTTTATTATTGCACTCCGATCCATCTTAACCCTCCGTAGTTCGTATATGCGGTTCATGTTTCCATTTACGAACTCAGCATATATTAAAATAGACATTTTGTCGACTGTTTTGACCAGATTTTCAGCGGAGATAACACGTAAACGGGGTTGTTGACAACTTTTTTTCAAAAGTTGTCAACAACCCCGTTTACGTGCCATCAGTCAGCACATTTATTTAAAAACCACATCAAACTTCCCTCTTAAATGCAAGTCAACAATCTCATCACAACCACCTATATATTTATCATCTACAAAAATCTGCGGCACTGTCCCAAACCCTGTTTGCGCTTCTAGTTCCCTTAATCTGTTGGTGTCGTCATCTATTTCTATTTCCGTGAATTCTATCCCTTTATTTTTAAGCAACCTCTTTGCTCTAATGCAAAATATGCACGTTTTCCAAGTATAAATTACAACTTTCTTTTTCATATAGCTCTCCATTTCTTTTATTATTTTCTAAGAGGTGACGAGGGGACATTTCTTTTGGCACCCTTAATCATTTATCTCACTTAATATCCTTTATTCAAATCAACAATATTTAATAACTCAATATTCTTTATATATCTCTTCATATTCTCGTAAACTATGTTGAATCTTCTTTCGTTTCTCATTTCTGACATCCACGAGTTATGTGGGCTTATTAGCACCCGATCAAAATCCCATAATTCACTATTTACAGGCAGAGGTTCTTCTTCAAAAACGTCAAGTGCAACTCCCATAAAATATCCTCTATTTAAATGATTCACTAACGCCATTTCGTCAACGATGCTTCCTCTGCTTACGTTAATAAATACTGCATCCTCCTTCATTAATCCTAGCACTTTATCATTAATAATATGATGAGTCTCATTTGTATATGGAATAGTAATTACAACCACATCTGCTTTTTGTACAACTAAATTCAAATCATCCATTTTATAACATTCATCAAAATAATGTATTTTTCTAGCTGTAGTATTTATGCCCCATATAGTCGTTTGAAAGCCACTTAACCTTTTCGCTGCTTCCTTTGCGATACTACCTGTTCCAATAAAGAGTATTTTCTTACTACATAGCTCATATACATCTTTTCTCATTTCCCATTTTTTGTTTTGTCGTTGTATATAAAATTCTCGACTATTTTTGTAAATTTCAAGCATTTTAAGTACAATCCACTCTCCCATAGGAATACTGTAACCGCCTTTATTGTTCGTTAAAATTATACCTTTTTCTATAATCCAATCTAAGGGAACTTGATCGATTCCAATGCTTGTTAACTGTATCAATTTTAATCTGCGCATTTTGGAAATATCTAAAGTATCAAACGGATTATAGCAAATAAGTATCTCTGCATCGTTTATACTGCCCGAATTGTTAAGATTTTCATCTTTCATTATCAGTCCATAACCCAATCCCTCGATTTTTTTCGTTTGCTCCTCATTAAAGTATACTGTTGATACTGCTTTCACAGTTACTCCCTCCAATCGTAATAGAATACTAGGATGATTTTGAAAATTATATCTTTTCTCCAATAAACTCACTAGCTAAGCAAGCATCTACTTCATCTAAAATTTCTTTTGCGTTACCCTCAATTATCAAATCAAAGAGAGATTCTGCGTTTGTAAATGTATAATCGGTTTCTCTATTTATATAGACCTTCTTTCCTTCTGTCATCTGCGGTAAGCTTGCAACAGGAAATACTGTCAAACTTGTACCTATAACAATGACCAACTCAGCATCGCTAATATCTTCTGTTGCGCTAGTAAGTTCGTACTCAGGTAACATTTCGCCAAATAGTACAATATCAGGTCGCAATTTCGATTTGCAGACAATACATATTTTCCCCTCTACAAAGTCTTTAACTGCATGCCCTTTTGAACATTTACTACATATCACTTTTCTGCCACTACCATGCAATTCATACACTCGTTTCGAGCCCGCTTCTAGGTGCAATCCGTCTATATTCTGTGTCGCAATACTGTAAAGCAAGCCGTTTTTCTCCAATTCTGCTAATATCACATGCCCGCTATGTGGTTTTGTTACTACAAATTCTTTCATTCTCATAGAATAAAATTCATGAAACAAATCATACTTATTGTTCAGCACTTCAATTGATGAAATACTTATAGGATCAATTTCTTTCCACCAGCCATCTTTAGATCTAAAATCTCTTAGCCCGCTCTCTGTACTCATGCCTGCTCCAGTTAACACAACAGTCTTTTTAGATTCTTTTATCCATTTTGCTAGTTTAATGATTTCTTTATTTGTCTGCATTTTAATCCTCCAATCGGTGTATCCTCTATCTTCCTTCCCCCGCGTCTTCCTTAGAAATCTCCGTTTCCTTTAGCATAATTGCCCAGAATCTTAAAATATCGGCTTTCTTGCTCCATTACCGACAACGCCTTTAATACATTTGACGTCTCAAGCTTTCCTTCGATGTCAATAAAGAAGTAATACTCCCATGGTTTATTCTTAATAGGTCTTGATTCGATTTTTGTCATGTTGATGTTATAGTCTGCAAATTTTGATAGTGCTCCATATAGAGCCCCTGCTACATGTTTCGTTGTAAATACCAAGCTAATCTTATCTGAGGATTTGGTTGTTTCCATTTCTTGGCTTAAAATTACAAAACGTGTTGTATTGGTGAAATTATCTTGAATGTTTCCCCTCAGCACAGATAAACCGTAAATTTCCGCAGCTCTTATGCTACCAATTGCTGCGGAAGCGTATTCCCCACTTTCAGCCACAAATTTTGCGCTACGTGCCGTATTGAAGTATGGGATACGCTTCCACTGAGGATGTTCCTCTAAAAAGCAGCTACACTGCTCAATCCCCTGTGTATGAGAATAGACCACCTCTATATCAGCAATTTGAACTCCTTTAACAACCAATAGATTATGATGAATGCGCAACTGATATTCACCAACAATGAAAAATCTACCCTCCACAAGTAAATCGTAGACTTCCCTAATAGCTCCTGTCGAGGAGTTTTCAATTGGCACTACAGCATATTGAACTTCTCCTAAATCCAAAGCCCTAAAAAGATCTTTAAAAGCTTTATAATTCTTGCGTTTAGTTTGCCCCCCAAAGTATGCAATTAATGCTTCTTCGCTATAAGAACCTGTAACTCCCTGATACCCCACTTCTTTATGAGCCATCCGCACACCACCTTTCGCTCCATCTGTAATCCATATACAGTTCTAGTAGCCCTATAGCCATCATTGCCTCAACAACTGGGACAGCTCTTGGTATTATGCATGGATCGTGCCGCCCTTCAATATGATCCACTATGTTTTCTTTAGATTCAATATCAACCATTCTCTGATCTTTTCCAATACTTGGCGTAGGCTTAAAATGAAGCCTTGCTATAACTGACATCGCATTTGTAATACCACCAGTTACGCCGCCGTTGTGGTTCGTATAGTTCTTAACTTTTCCAGCATCATAATATAGTTCGTCGTTGGCTTCAGAGCCTCTCATAGATGCAATGCCAAAACCGCTTCCAAAAGCAACAGCCTTGACAGCTGGTATCGAATAAAACAAATGCGCAAGCGTGCTCTCAACTGAATTAAAAAATGGTTCACCTATACCCGCAGGTACATCTAATGCAATCACTTCAATGCCTCCACCGACAGAATCACCTTCTGCTTTAGCCTTTTCTATTTCATGTTTCATTTTTTCTACTAGGCTTGCATCTAACACTGGAAAGGCTTTCGTTTTTATGGCATCTAATGCGTCTTCGCTTCTAGCAACTTGGGCAAAATTCCTGCCTTGTGGGTCGTGATGAATGGAATGCAAGGACTGATTCCCGTCATGTGGCAAACAAAACGTTCTCTTGCCACGCACGTTTCCAATTTGCGTTATGTGTGCAGCAATTTTAATCCCTTTTTTCTCTAACAGCTGCTTTGCTATAGCACCAGCAAAAACAATTGGAGCAGTTAGGCGCCCTGAAAAATGGCCTCCACCACGATAATCGTTATAGCCCTTATACTTAACGTTAGCTGCGTAGTCAGCATGAGAGGGTCTCATTTTAAAACGTATCTCCGCATAATCCCTTGACCTTTGATCTGTATTTCGTGTCATAGCAGTCAAAGGAGCCCCCGTTGTATATCCTTTAAAGTAACCACTGACTATCTCAAATTGATCTTTTTCCTGCCTTGCTGTTGTGTAGGTGCTTCCTCCTGGTCTGCGGCGGTTCAGCTCATTTTGAATCGCCTCTAAATTAAGTCTTATCCCTGCCGGTAAATGATGGATAGTGATTCCAATAGTAGTTCCATGTGATTCGCCAAAGAGTGAATAAACAATGTTTTTCCCCCAACTACTCTGCATGTACATCCCCTCCTAATTTTGCAAAATCATCGAAGAATGTAGGGTACGATTTTTTTATCGCATCGCTACCTATAATCGTCACTTCATTTTTGCAACGAATTGATGCTATAGCCAGACTCATAACAATGCGGTGATCATTCCATCCATCTACCTCCCCGCCTTCCAAATCCTTTTTACTGTAAACAACCAATCCATCATCCTTCTCTCTTACATCAGCTCCTAATTTGTTAAGCTCTGTAGAAATAGCTTTGAGTCTATCTGATTCCTTTATGCGTAGCCGTGATGCATTAATAATTTCTGTTTTACCTTCACTTAATGCCGCAAGCACGGTCAATACTGGAATTATATCTGGGCATTGAGAAGCATCTATTACTATCCCTTTCGTTTCTGATCTCCTAACTATTATATTATCTTTTTCAATCTGCAGTGCGCCATTCATTCTTTGAGCGATATCCACGATTTCTTTATCGCCCTGTCTAGAATCAAATTTCAAATCTTTCAGGCAAATCCTATCCCCTATCAATCCTGCAACAATCCAAAATGCTGCCTGAGAATAGTCTCCTTCAACACGGTAGTCGTTAGGTCTATATTTTTGACTCCCTTTTATACGATATGTTTGATGGTTATCGTTTTCAACGTCAATACCGAAATTTTTAAGAACATCTAAAGTTAAATCAATATATCCTTTAGACTCTAGGGGTGATGAGATGATAATTTCAGAATCTCCGTCTAAAAGCGGAAGAACAAACATTAGCCCCGTTATAAACTGCGAACTAATACCTCCAGATATTTCAAAGCGCCCTGGTTTTAACTTTCCGTCTACAACTAAAGGCAAGGAGTCTCTATAATCATACCTTATTGACTGCTTATCAAAAATATTGAAATAAGGCGTCAGCGGGCGTGTTTTAAGTTTTCCTCTGCCTTCAAATGTGACCGCCGATTCAACCATTGCCCCAAAAGGTATGAGAAATCTAAGTGTCGACCCCGACTCGTAGCAGTTTATCAAACGCGCTGGCGCTCTAAGGTTCCCTTCTGACAGTACCTCTATGTAATTGTTGTATTTATTTACGTTGATTCCAAAATTCTGCATTGCATCACAAGTTGCCTTAATGTCTTGCGAGAAAATCAAGTTTTCGATTTTAGATTGCCCTTTTGCAAGTGCTGCGGCAATAATTGCACGATGGCTCAAACTTTTTGACGGGGGGGCGTTAACCTCTCCTTTTAGAACATTTGGCTTGATTATTACTTTCATTCTATATCCTCCTTCATCTCTTTATACCCAAATTTCCATTTCGCAAGCACGCTTTTAGCTCTACAACTCTCTGCTTCTGTGTAGAACCCAACTTTGAGAACACCAGACTCTGTCTCTCTAGCATGTAAAATTTCAATATCTTTAATGTTGATTTCATGCTCTTCCATTAATGCGAATACTGAAGCGATCACGCCAGGTTTATCCTGCGCATCCACGAAAACCGCATATTCAGGTTCAATTGAATCGATTAAGTGCTTCGGAATTTTCTCCCTCAAAGATTTTGCTTTATTAAGATTATTTATTATTTCATACTTCTTTTCTTCTATTATATTTCTTTTTAATCTTTCCAATCGTTGTGCGAATTCATCTATGGCGAAAATGATTTCTTCCTTATTACTTAAGATTATGTCGCTCCACATATCTGGATTTCCTGCGGCAATCCGTGTTATATCCTTAAAACCACCACCGACGTAATCAATCAGCGAGCAACCATCTTCTTCTAGCAAGTTAACCAGCAAGGCTGCGTTAATATGTGGTATATGACTCGTTCTTGCAACAATTCTATCATGCTCATCAGGTTTTACAATGCATGCCTTAGCTCCCAAAAAATCTACAAATTCCTTCACCCTGCTTAACACCTCAGTTTGCACTAAATCACTTGTTAGAAAGTAATAAGCATTTTCAAACAAATGTAGTTTTGAGGCTACGAATCCAGATTTTTCTGACCCGACCATAGGATGCCCCCCAACAAAATTTTGCGTTGTACCTAGAATTCTGCTGACTAATTTGTGAATTGGTCTCTTCACACTTCCTACATCTGTAATAATACATCCTTTTTTCAAATCATCTTTTATCGACTGAAGCACAGACGGGAAAAAGCTTACAGGTGTTGCCAAAACAACGAGATCAGTTCTAGAAATAACCATCTTGAAATCGTTGTCTGAATTGTCAATAAAGCCCTCTCTGTATACTTTCCCTATATTTTCTGTGTTCTTATCCAAACCGAAAACATGTCCATTAAAACCCCTTGTTTTAAGTGCTTTTGTAATCGAACCACCAATCATTCCTAATCCAACTACTGTTATGTTCTTAAAGTCTCCCACCATTTTTCTGCCCTCTACACAATTGCATGGATTTTGCCAACGGTTTTTACAAGGTGTGCAAATTTAGCTGGTTTAAGCGACTGTTGACCATCAGATAATGCTCTTTCGGGATCATTGTGCACTTCGATTATCAGCCCATCGGCTCCGACAGCAACTGCAGCTTTTGACATCGGTTCAACCATTTCCCATTTGCCAGTTCCATGGCTTGGGTCAACAATAATTGGCAAATGACTCAACTCTTTAACCGCTGAAACAGCTGCCAAATCCAAAGTATTGCGCGTGTAAGTCTCGAATGTTCGAATCCCTCTTTCGCAAAGAATAACATCAGCGTTTCCTTCTGCCATAATGCGTTCAGCCGACATCAATAATTCTTCGATCGTTGCAGACATACCTCTCTTTAAACAAATAGGTTTACTTGCTTTCCCCGCTTTTTTCAACAGAGCAAAGTTTTGCATGTTACGAGCACCAATTTGAATTATATCTGAATACTCTTCGACAACGTCAAATTCTTCTGTTGACATAGCTTCAGTTATAATCGGCAAACCTGTTTCCTGTTTGGCTTTTCTCAGCAACTTAAGCCCTTCTACACCAAGCCCTTGGAAGCTGTAAGGCGATGTCCTGGGCTTGAAAGCGCCACCTCGTAAAATATGAGCACCCGCTTTTTTGACCGCTTTAGCTATTGTTATTATTTGATCTTCACTTTCTACGGAACATGGTCCCCCAATAATTGTCAGATTTCCACCACCAATCTTATGACCATCCACTTCTATAATCGAATTCTCGGCTTGAAAAGCTCTGCTCGCTAGTTTAAATGGATTTTGAACCTTTATCACCTTTTCTACGATGCGGTATGCTTGCAAATGAGTAATATCTACTTTTGTTTCGTCACCAATAATGCCTAGCACACAACGCTTTTCGCTACTGGCATCCTTTACTCTTAGACCCATGCTTTCAATCCTTTCAATAAGCTCTCTTTGCTCTTCTTTTGTTGTTTCTCTCTTTAATACTACAATCATTTTTTCTTCCTCCTTGGCATCTTTGCCATAATTTTTGTGAATCTTGGCGCTATTACTAGTACATGCTGGCATTTCGTTTGAGACCCATTCGGCTTCACTTCGTGGAGTTTGCCCTAAGTTAGCCTGCGAATCGAACACGTTTGGGGCGACAAATAAAAAGATTTCCAATAAAAAAAGGAGTTTCTTGTAAGAAACTCCTTCGGGTAATCATTTATAAAACGATTATTCAAATACTAAACTATACCGATTTAAGTTTATTCCAAGTTTTCTTAACTTGTGAACTATGAATTTGTCATATACGAAATAACTAGCGCTATAAAAGAAAAAGCCCCAGTAAAAGAAATAATAATAATTATAAAGTTTTTCGCATGATGTTTTTAATAAATTCGTGTTCAACATGGTTTTCATCCTAAATAAACTTATTTTGATAGAAAGCAAGAGGACTGAGTTGCTGCTTCCTCCCGAATATATTCAACTGCAAAAGAAAGCAGTAACTCCGTCTCCTTGCTTCTTTTACTATTGATATTGTTGGGATTATACCACATTTTTATTAATCTTGTCAAGAATTTTTCTGTAAATTCTTTTTTGCTAATTCTAAGCTGTTAATTGTGGTTTGTAAATCAGGGGGTCAGGCTTAACTTTTGAAACTTATTGCTTAGTCGAAATCTCTTTCAACAATAAGTTGCAAAGGTTAAGCCTGACCCCCTCCACTACTTTTCAATTCACCCTAAAAAAACGATTTGCAATATCAACTGCCGCTTTGGCATCTTTGCCATAAAAGTCAGCATTAATGCTCATTGCATATTTTTCAGTTAAAACAGCTCCTCCAACAAAAACCTTTACATCCTTAAAATTATGTTTTAGCGATATAATAGCTTTTTCCATATTTAGAACGGTAGTAGTCATTAATGCACTTAGACCAACTAATTTAACGTCATGTGCTCCTACAGTTTCAATAATTTTTTCAATCTTTACATCTTTCCCTAAATCAATAATAATATATCCATAGCTTTCCAAAAGGGCTTTGACTAAGTTTTTACCAATATCATGCACATCTCCTTGTACTGTAGCAAGAATAATTGTACCTTTATTTTCCAATCCTATTTTCAATTGATTTAACGATTCGCGTACGAGTTCAAATGCAATCCCTGCAGTTTCTGCAGCTCTAATCAATTGAGGAAGATAAATAATTTTTTCTTCATATTGCCGACCAATCTCATCAAGAGATTTGATTAGGTAGTGGTTAACTACACGTAGAGGTTGATGCAGTTTTAGAAGTTTTTTAGTAACTAACCGAGTTTCATCTATATCCCCTTGTAAAAGGCATTTGTGAAGTGGCTGCTCTTTGCGTTTTTTAAATTCTTTAAATTCTTTAGATTCTTTAGATTCTTTAGATTCAGCCTTTAAAACACCCCTGTCTTCAGCCTGGGAATTAGATTCGCAGATTCTTCTATTTTCTCTTGAATATTTTTCAAGATACTCGACTGAATCTTGATCGTAATTATATAAAACATTAAAAGCCATTAATGTATCTTTTATTCCTTCGTCTTCAGGATCAACAATAACTATATCCAAACCAAAAGCTAAAGCCATTGCGAGATAGGTTCTGTTGAGTAATTTACGATTCGGCAAACCAAATGAGACATTGCTAACTCCTAATGTCGTTTTCACATTATACTTTGATTTGATATATTGTATTGCCTTTAATGTTTCTTCTACGGCTTCTTGTTGCGCACTTGCAGTTAAAACAAGACAATCAATAATCAGTTTTTCTTCTTCAATGTCGTATTTCCTTGCAGTTTCAATGAGTTTTTTAGCAATTTCAACACGCTTTTCCCAGGTTTTTGGTATGCCGTCTTCGTCAAAAGTAAGTGCAACTACATAAGCTCCGTATTTCTTGGCGATTGGAAAAACTTCTTCCATTGACGATAGTTTACCATTGACAGAGTTTACAATAGCAACGCCATTATAATGCCTTAATGCCGTCTGCATAACTTTTGAATTAATCGTATCAAATTGTAAGGGTGCATCAATTAAGCCGTTAAATTGATCAATAATATTTTGCATGAGTTGATTTTCATCAACGCCTGGAAGTGAAGTGTTTATATCTAATACCTCGGCGCCATTTTCGATTTGGCTAAAGGCAAGTTTCACTGCCGGGTTTACATCCCCTTTTTGAAAATAAGGTTTTAATTTTTTGTTACCAGACGGATTTATTCTCTCACCAATAACAGTAACTTTTCCATCCAAACAAACCCTCTTCTGAGACGATGAAACATATGATTTTCTTTTTTTGATAACATCAGGACGATATACCTCTTTCAATTCAGAAAGCTTTTGTATAAATTCTGGCGTTGTGCCACAACATCCCCCAATAATATGAACACCCTCGTTAACAAAGGTTCTATAGTAATTCTGAAATTCATCTGCCTTAACACCATAAGCTGTCTTATTTGAACTAAAAGTTGGCAATCCAGCGTTAGCTTGAACCATAACAGGTACAGAGGCGAAGTTTAGTATTCTTCTAACAATCGGCAATAATTCTTTAGGACCAAGGGAGCAATTTACTCCTATCACGTCAGCTCCTATAGCTTCAAGTGCTAAGATCATATCTTCAGGGTCTGTCCCAGTTAGAGTTATTCCCTCTTGTTCAAACGTCATAGTTGCAAAAACAGGGCAGTTAGTATTTTCTTTTGCAGCAAGGACCGCTGCACGCATTTCACCTAAATCTGACATTGTTTCAATGAGAATAATATCCACATTTTTCTCTTTGCCAATTATAACTTGTTCCTTAAAATATTCGTAGGCTGTATCAAAATTCAAATCACCAATAGGCCTCATAATTTTTCCTATCGGCCCAATGTCAAGAGCTATCAATGCGTTAGTATTCTCTCTAGCGGCCTTTGCATTATCAATAGCAGCTTCTATGATTTCTTCAGTAGAATATTTAGATAATGAAAGTTTATACGCATTAGCACCAAAAGTATTTGTAGTAATAACCTGAGCACCATGACTTATATATTCTTTATGAATTTCTGTGATTAGCTTTGGATTATCAATATTTAATTCTTCAGGGATGATCACGTGGATAAAACCCTTTGCCTGAAGCATCGTTCCCATAGCACCATCAAATATTAATAGCTTATTATTTAGTTGCAATTGATCACTTCCTTATAGTAAATTCTTTTTTAAATTGGCATGTCTCACTATATTCACAAACTCGACATGAGATATTACCACAACGGTTTAGCGTTTGGAGCCTAAAATTTTTATCTGATACTCCAACGATAGCTACAACAGATTTTAAAGGAATTAATAAAAAACTTTCATTTAGAGTTAGACCAATTCGTTTATGCGCTTGTAACGCAGCTAATATAAGTGATTGAACTTCAAGTGAAAAATCCCCGTACCCTGGGCTAAAACGGCTAGTTAAGCTATATCCTAGCTGTAAAGTCTCTCTGATTAATTCTTCACATTGATTGCAATACTGCATGACTAAATCCGAGGCAATGGCATCAGCTATTAATCCCGAAAGTGCTGAAAGATGGGATTTTAGCTGAATTAGTTGATCGGCTTTTGCTCCAAGCGTACATGCAAAGATAAATACACTACTGCAGTCTTTTAGGTGATTTGCAATGCTTTTCCCTTTTAACGTTATAGTAGGGTCACTTAACTTCACATAATCAGATGTAATCTTCTCAATATCAAAGGATTTGTAAACGAATTTGCCTTTGATAGACGACTGCATTTCTTTTGAGAGTGATTCAATAAGGACATAAGTTTTTTGATCTGCTCCTGTTGGATATCCGAGGTATTTTTCGACTTCTTTAATGTTGACCATGTTACCTACTCCTATCACCTTGTGTTAAGGTTGAGCGTATAGTTTGAATATTTTCCATGATTTTTTTTGTGTTATCTGGTTGATTCATCGTATAGATGTGAATTCCATCAATACCTGATGATAGTAAATCTATAATTTGGTCAATCGCATATGCAATTCCAGCTTCTCTCAAAGCCTCTGGCTTATACTCGTATTTATTGAGAATGCGAACAAATTTTGGCGGAAAATTGGGCTGTGCCAATTCTTGAATCCTTTTAACCTGTTTTAAATTAGTAACTGGGAAAATGCCTGCTATCACTGGTACTTTAACATTGAGCAATTCGAGATTTCGCATAAACTGATAGAAAAATTCATTATCAAAAAATAACTGAGTTATTAAAAAGTCCAGACCTTTGTCTACTTTTGTTTTTAAGAATTTCAAATCTTGTATCTTGCAAATTGCTTCTATATGCCCTTCTGGATAAGCTGCACCACCAATGCTAAAATCGCTAAACTGACAGATTTCTTCGATTAGTTGTTGTACATGCGTATACTCAGGGCGCCAATTCTTGTCATTTATAAGATTGGGTGGAATGTCTCCTCGAAGGGCTAAAATATTTTCAATATTATTAGCTTCTAACTCTTTTAGAGTCTGTAAAATATTTTCCCGTCTTGAATCAATACATGTCAAATGAGCAATTGATTCGATTTGGTAATCATTTTTTATTTTAGCTGCGATTTCTATTGTAGAGTTTTTACTTGTTCCTCCTGCCCCATAAGTAACACTCATAAAATCAGGCTTTAAATCTTTTAGTGATTCAATTGTAGCATAGATAGTTTCAATTCGAGAATTTTTCTTTGGCGGAAAAATCTCGAATGAAATTGTAGGTTTTTTTTGATTAAACATATCTCTAATTTTCATTATTTACCCTCCTTCCTGTTTTTTCTAAGTTAACCTCGACCCATACTCCCAGTGCATTATCAGCAATTATGACTATCCCAACTGTTTTTTCTAATTGCTTTGCCAAAGCTAAACCACAGTTAATATCATCAGCCGATTGTATGATGTTCCCAATTGCAGTAGCTGCAGCATCTGCGACTAATATGTCTTTTGAAATAACAACAACAGCATCGGCTTTTCCAAAGCTAAGTGAATGTCCCAATTTTCCTGATGATGTGCAAATGCCAATTGGTGACATGGTGGGTGATATTTTAATTGAGAGGCGGTCGCTTAGAAGCGAATTTCCCGCGTGTATAAGAATCCGCCTTTCTTTTGATGTTTTTACGAAGATATCACCACCGTTTTCAATTATTAAATCTGTATTTTTATTAACAATATCTTTTGAAATGTACATTGAAACAGCTGCTGCTATAGTTGCCATAGGCCCAACGTTGCATTGTCGCGACGCTTTCTTCATATGTTGAATAATCTGAGGTTCATCTGAAAAATCCGCAAGCGGTTTTAAACTTGTTAAAAAAAGGTTTTCTTTTTCAATATGTTGTTTAATTATTTCTCTAATATGTCTTACTTTGCAATTAAGTCCTTCTATCGAATGGCTGTAGGAAATCATTAAATCTGACTCTTCTACTTCAATACGTATATTGTTTAATTCACTACTGCAAAATGTACGATATGTTCTCTCTTGATACATTGTAACCCTCCTATTGAGAAGCAATTTCGTAAATTGCGCGTGACGGACAAACAGGTACGCAGTGATTACATCCGACACATTTATCTGTATCAAAATCCAATGCCCAGTCTGGTTCGCCAATTGTAAGCGCCTGAGAAAAACAGACAGATATGCATAGTCCACAATCTGTGCATAATTTTTCGTCTATAGCAATTGTAGATTTTATAAGTTCACATTTCACTCCAAGAGTTTTTAAATGTTTTAGCGTTAGGTCAATTTTGTCTATCTCACCAGTGATTTCGTATAAAATATTCCCGATATGATTAAAATCAATATCTGCTTTTAATATATTAATCATTAAATCAAACTCTTTTACCAGAATATAAGTCAGTGGAGTGCTTGTTAAATGAGCTGGAAAAGTAATTTTGAGTTTAGTTTTCATTTTTTGTACCCTCTTCCTTCATGGGCTTAACCTTCGAATTTAAGCTGAAATATTCAACAGGTTCAGTGAGTAAAAACTCACCTCTTTGAATTTGTTTCTTTAAAGTATCTGCAATTTCTCTAGCTTTTTTCAAACTGCTAAGAGGAGCCGTTTTAATATCCTTACCATTCACAGTAATTTGACCAGACCGCAGTTGTTTATAGGTAGTAGTTTGGACAACTGGCTTAGAACGTTTCTTCACAGAATAATCAATAATATTTGTTTGAATTTCTGCATCTGAAATTGCACAATGTTTTAAGATTTCACAGTTAACTATGGGGATTGGAATACCAATTCCTACATTAAGGCTAATACCATAATTCTTGAAAACTGCTGGCGAAATATAAGCTGAATTCATATTTTTTAAGTCACCAATAACAGATAAAGTTGCAGCTGGACTTTTAGGAATGCCGTTGTCATAACGGTCAACACTTGTGCTAAACTGAGTGCCATTCCAAGCGATATATCCCTGTGCTCCTGCGAGAAAGATTCGTGTTCCAATTCCAATTGATTTAAGATATGGATCATTTAGCAATGGGCTTAGTTGTCCAGAAGTTGAATACGTAATGTTTTGTCCATCAGGAAGTAAAGTTCCCATATAGGTATAAATTGGTTCAGGCGAAAGATTAATCGCACTTGCATAATTTTGATAGCTATTGCGTGGATTAAATAAGAATGCTTCATTCAAGTCTTTTAATTGAACATTTCTTTTTACAGAAGTTTCAGGATAGCAATCAGTGCCTTTAGCATTAGCTTTAAGTTCAATTGTCTTGCCTTCAATTAAATCGCAAATAACATGCGCGCCTCCATATTCACCATTGCTTTTTGGAGCTTCGTCGGTTGCACCGATATAAGTATCGACTGCCGCTAGCCCACCAGAAGCTACCACGTCATTGAGCGATAAATTTTCCAGTCGAATTGGTGGATCCGAATGTCCAAAGTTTAGAAAGGCACCAGACGAACACATAGGGCCAAAGGTCGCCGTGGTAACAACGTCTACTTGATTAAAGGCATTTTCAATGCCATTATCACTGACTAAGTCGATGACTTCTTCTGCAGTCATTACAATCGCTACTCCTCGTTTGATTTTTTCGTTAATCTCTTGAATACTTCTTTGATTTGCCATATGCAATTCCTCCTTTTATATAATAAAAAACTCTATCGAAGGATAGAGTTGAATACATGATAACATCACTCATCTTTCGGCTTACACCGCTGGAATTAGCACCACACCATAAAGGCAGGTTGCCGGATTTCATAGGGCCAGTCCCTCCATCGCTCTTAATAAGAGTAAATATTTAATTTTAAACTAAAGTATATTAAAACTTATTATATCAGCACATTAACAAATGTCAAGGACTAATTTGATTTTTCATTTCACGCTCAAGTAATTGCATCGTCAACCTTGGGTTTGCTTGTCCTTTTGTCTCTTTCATCACTTGTCCCATTAAATATGTTATTGCTTGCTTTCTTCCTGCATTATAATCTGCTACGGATTTTGGATTATTTTCTATTATTTTCTCTACTATACTTTCAAGTTCTTCCTTACTACTCACCTGAATTAGTCCTCTTTCATTTATTATTACTCTAGCCATTTTATTTGTTGCAAACATTTCCTCAAATATCTCTCTTCCAATTTTCAAGCTAATATCTCCATTTTCAATAGAGTTAATTAATTCTGCTAGAGCTGTAGCACTAATAGGAATATCACCTTTTACCTCATCTGTTTTCATTAATCTTAGTAAATCTCCCACTATCCAATTTAACACTTTCTCCGCACTAGCACCTTTTTTGACAGTCTCCTCAAATAATAATGAAAGCTTTTTATCTTCTACAACTGTCTTTACTTCTTTTTTGTTTAAATTAAACTGTACTTGTAATCTTTCTAATTTTTCACTTGGCAATTCAGGGATTTCTTTTTTCAAATCCGCCACATTTTTTTTGCTTATTGCAATTGGTCTTAAATCTGGTTCTGGGAAATATCTGTAGTCGTGCGCCTCTTCTTTTCCTCTCATTGACACCGTTCTACCTTTTGCACTATCCCACCTTCTAGTCTCTTGAACTATTTTATCTCCTTCACCAAATTCATATAATTCAATTTGCCTTTTTTCCTCTTTTTCAAGAGCTTTTTGCATTTCTTTAAATGAGTTCAGGTTCTTAATTTCTACTTTCGTGTTTAATCCTTTTTGCCCTTTTTCTCTTACTGATATATTGGCATCAAAACGTAATGACCCTTGCTCCATTTTACAATCTGAAACTTCAGTATACTCAAATATTGATTTAATCGCCTTTACAAACTGAAAAGCTTCTCTTGGTGATCTTAACTCTGGCTCTGTCACAAGTTCAATAAGTGCTACCCCTCCACGGTTATAATCAATACACGTATACTCTCCTAAATGAATCAGCTTTCCTGCATCCTCTTCTAAATGTATTCTATTTATATTGATTTTTTTGACGGTCTCATCTACTTCAAATTCCACATATCCGTCATATAAAATCGGCAAATCGAATTGCGAAATCTGATATGCTTTAGGTAGATCTGGATAAAAATAGTTTTTCCTATCCATCTTGTTGACGAAATTCACCTTACAGTTTAGTGCCAAACCTGCTTTTAGTGCTAGCTGAATCACTTCTTCATTTAGAACTGGCAAGGCCCCAGGTAGACCTATACATACTGGACAAGTATTGCTATTAGGAAATTCTCCGAATTCAGTCGAGCAACCACAAAAAATCTTAGATTTAGTTGACAACTCAGCATGTATTTCTATACCGATAACCGTTTCCCATCTCATAGTGTCACCTTCTTTCTTAAATCTAGTTCGCCTTCTAATAAATATGCTAATTGAAATATCTTCTCTTCACTGTAGTGAGAACCCATTATTTGAAGTCCTATAGGTAATTTGTTTTTGGCAAAGCCACAATTCATAGACAAAGCAGGAAGTCCAGCTAAATTTACACTCACAGTATAAAGGTCTTGCAAGTACATCTGCATAGCGCTATGAGTTTTTTCACCTTTTTTAAACGCTACAGTTGGAGCTACTGGGCTTATTATCAAATCGTATTTAGAAAAAATTTCTCTATATTCTTTCTTGATAGACTCTCTCATTTTTTGTGCTTTGTTGTAAAACGCGTCATAATACCCAGATGATAGCACATAAGTGCCTAACAAGATGCGTCTTTTTACTTCCTCGCCAAATCCTTCTGTTCTACTATTTGTAATTAACTGCTCGATATTTTGATAATCACTAGTTCTATGTCCGTACCTAACTCCATCAAATCTTGCTAAATTTGAGCTTGCTTCTGCAGATGAAATAATGTAGTAGGCAGATAATATTTCTTCATTAATAGGTAGAGAAACTTCCTCCACTTTAACACCTAATTTTTGTAGTATTTTCACGCTCTTCATAATTGAATTTTTTACTTCGCTATCTAGTTCACCTGCCAAAAACTGCTTTGGAACTCCGACCTTAAGTTTCTTTATGTTTTCACTTTCTAGTGAGTGTTTTGCAGTAAGTTCTACATTGCAACTAGTACTGTCTTTTTCGTCGCTTCCTTGCAGCAATTCTATACTTAAGGCGCAATCTTTAACATTCTTCGTCATTGGACCAATCTGATCAAGGGAGGAAGCAAAGGCTATAAGACCAAACCTAGAAACCACGCCATAAGTTGGTTTCAGTCCTACAATTCCGCAAAATGCTGCGGGTTGTCTTATTGATCCTCCAGTATCTGATCCTAATGCTAATGGCGCAAAGTTTGATGCCACTGCCGCCGCTGAGCCTCCCGACGAGCCTCCTGGCACTCTAGCTAAATCCCACGGATTAGATGTTGATTTAAAAACTGAGTTTTCTGTAGATGATCCCATGGCAAACTCGTCCATATTAGTTTTTCCAATTATTATTGCACCCTCGCCTTTCAGCTTTTTAATGACAGTAGCATCGTATGGTGAAATATAATCCTCAAGCATTTTTGATGCACAAGTCGTCTTTATCCCATCGGTACAAATATTATCTTTGACAGCTACAGGCACCCCTGCTAGCCGACCAACTGTTTCACACTTTGCAATTTTTGCATCAATTATCATCGCTTCTTCTAAGGCTTTTTCTTCTCTTATGCTAAGAAAAGCGTTCACTCTTGATTCGTGCTTACTAATATTTTTTAGATATTTTTCCATAACTTCTACTGCTTTAAATTTTTTCTCTTTTACACCACTGACAATTTCATGAATCGATTTAATCTCCATAATCGCGACATCGTCCTCCTACTCAATGATTTTAGGCGCTCTTATATACCCGTCTTTCATATCTCTTGTATTTTGAAACAGTTTGATAGTATTTTCAAATGGAATCACTTCATCTTTGCGTAATCTCTGCGCTCTTTCGCCTGATTGCATAACTACTTCATTCTGCAAATCTAGTTTTCCAATGCATTTCATAAGATGTAGTATTTCTTCAAACTGTTCAGTAGCTTTTGCAAGCTCTTCTCCTGTCAGTTTAAGTTTTGATAATTTACTAATATGCAACACTTCTTCTTTAGTAATATTCATATTTTTTCCTCCTATGGTGTTATTCTTTTTAAATCTCTAGGTAGTAATGATGCTTCTCTAACGTTTTTAAGGTTTAATATTTGCATCGTCAATCTTTCTAATCCTACTGCAAACCCGCCATGAGGTACCATTCCATATTTGAATGTGCTTAAATAGAAATCAAAATCGCTTGGCTCTAGTCCAAAATCTTTCATGTTATTTTTTAGCATTTCATACTCATGTATTCTTTGCCCGCCAGTTGTTACCTCAAGGCCTTTGTATAGCAAGTCAAAGCTGTTAGTCAAAGTCTTGTCATTTTTATCTGGCATCGTATATACTGGTCTTTTTTTTGCAGGATATTTTTTAATAAAAACAAAATCACTGCTATATTTTTGCTTAATATACTCCGCTAGTAAACTCTCGCCTTCCGAATCCAAATCGCCTTCTGGTGATTTTTTTTGATATATATTTTTTAATATCTCCTGCGCCTCAGCTAATGTTATCCTTGGAATTCTGCCTACCTCTCCAATTTCAACATTAAATAATTTCAGTTCATCCTCACACGTTTTTTTAATATGAGAAAATAGATGTGTTAACCATTCCTCTTCTAAATTCATTATATCTTCTTCACTATCTATAAAGCCCATTTCTATATCCAAACTTATATACTCACTTAAGTGCCTCCAACTATTATGCAGTTCTGCACGATATGCATGCCCCACCTCAAAAACTCTTTCAAAACCTGCTCCTACCATCATTTGTTTATAAAACTGAGGACTTTGCGATAAAAAAACTCTTTTGCCGTAATAATTTACAACAAACATCTCTGATCCGCCTTCTGTTCCAGAAGAAATTATCTTTGGTGTGTTTATCTCTGTAAAATACTTCTCTCTTAAAAATCGTCTGAATGATTCTAGTATTTCCCCCTGTACTTTAAATATAGCTCTTTGCTTAGGAGCTCTAAGCGTCATGGTACGATGGTTTAATTGCGTTTCTAAATTCGCATCAATAGCTTTTTTGTTTATAGCAAACGGTAATTTGTCATAAATTGCTTCTGCAATCACCTCTGTCTCTTTTGCATGAATTTCAACTCTTCCCTCTGCTTTCTCGTTATTAACTCTCATCCCTAAAACACTTATGGCTGTCTCTAATCTTAAATCTTTACACAATTCTTTTTCTGTCACTACCTGAATAATACCAGTCTTATCTCTTAGGTGTAAGAAACAAATTTTACCTATGTTTTGTTTTTTATGCACCCACCCTTTTAGTAATACTTCTTCATGTTCAAATTCTTTTATTTCTTTCGCTTCTTGTTTTTTTTGCGCTCCTTCCATTTTTTTCACTTCTTCCACATAAATTCTCTTCATTTTTACTCCTCCAATTTTTTCGTACTAAAAAACCGCCCTCACACCAAAATTAACTGGCATAGGGACGGGTTACGTTCTCCGCGGTACCACCCTAGTTAGCAAATGCTCTCTCATCAGTACAGACAAAATTTATCGATACCTAGTTCATATAACGGTGAACAATCGGCTAAGTCTACTCTCTACAATAGATTTCGGTTAGCTGCTCAAAGGTGTTTTTCAATACAAGCCTCTCACTAGACTCTCACCATCTCTAGCTCGCTATAGATTCAGCTTTTGTATTTACTTCTCCTTATCAATGCATAGTATAATATTATCTAGCATTATATAGTATATTTTAAGAATTTGCAATGTTTTTCTGTAGTATTTTTTTCCTCAAAAATTGCAATATTAAATGTCCGATTTTTCAAGTGAGTATATTGTGTATTTTTTATCCTCAACGACCAAACACTCTAAAAAAGTCACATCGAAAAATACTTACATAAAAGATACCACTATGTGGCAAACAAAACGTCCCCTTGCCTTATTTCTGATAGTGAGACACATCTCCATACAGTCGTACTATTGCTTCCTTATTTTCGTCTATTTCAATTATGTTTAAGCAGGTCTGTCGCATGAATGAGCCTTCCCATAGATTTTCTATATTTTTCCCTTCAAAGTATGCCATAATTACCTTCAAAGTAACTCCATGCGTTACTATTAGAATATTACCTGCTTGGTGTTTCTTTGTTATCTCGCTAAGAAAACCAACTGCTCTATCGCGTACGTCATAAAAGGTTTCGCTGTCGTCTGAAGTGTAAAGTTCTGGCTGTTCCCAAAAGTATCCGAATCTTTCTGGATATAGCTCTTTTGTCTCTTCCACTCTTCTTCCTTCCCACTTCCCCAGTGACATTTCCATTATCTCTTCAGCCTTTATTATTTCTATCTCTTTGCTTCCTCTAACTATCTCGGCTGTTTTTACGGCTCTACCGCTTTGGCTTGAGAATATTTCGTTAAATTCGATGTCTTTTAATCTTTCAGCTAATAATTCTGCTTGGTTAATTCCTATCTCTGTCAACTGCGAATCTTTTCTGCCCTGCAGTATTTTTTGCACATTCCATTCTGTTTCACCATGTCTTGTCATAAATAATCTTAGCATTTATTTATTCCTTTCCTGTCTATGTCTTTTTCTGCCAAAAAAGAGCCCATCTCTGCCTGTATATACACGCATGATACGGGCTTGAAAATTTTCTTATTTGCTTTTCTTTCACATTGCTCTAATTCTTCTCTTTAATTTATATAATTCCTCTTTGTTTTCGGAAGCTTCATGTCTAAAGTAATCAATAGAATCTGACAACTTGTATACATCTCTTCTAATTTCATCGGTAGTTTCTGTCAACTTCGCAACTTGATTATAAACAGCATCCATTTTCTCTTTCATTTCTAAATGACCATTTTCAAGTCTTCCTAATCTATCTTCGATCTTACTAAATCTATCATCCATTTTGTCCAGCCTTGCATCAATTTTCTCTAGCCTTGCATCCACTTTGCCTGTCTTTGTTTCAATTCTTAGCTGCCCCTCTTGTACTTTCTTTAATTCGCCACCAAATAAACTAACTTTTTCTAATACTTCTCTTAATAATTCCTCCATACAAATCCCCCTTTTTTTGCTTGCTATTTTTTATTATTCTATCATATCGCGAGAGAATAATCAATGTTTTTTTACGAACAAATTTTCGTTGCCGTGGAGCCCCCCGCAATTTGTAATCCCCCTCTACAGCTATATTTTATTTTTGTTGGCATACACCGAAGCTTTCGTTCTATCTTCTAGTTCTAGTTTCGCAAGTACATTACTTACATGTGTTTTTACTGTCTTTATTCCAATAAATAAGTCTGCTGAAATTTCTTTGTTGCTTTTACCTGCTCCTAGTAACTTTAGTACCTCAACTTCTCTTTTTGTTAATAAAGAGTGCTTAGTTTGCGGTTTGCTTACTTTATTCAGTATGAAATTCGTAGCTTTAGAGTCTATTACTGCTTCATTTTTCATAGCCTTGCGTATTGCAGTAACAATTTCATCAGCTGACGATGTTTTAAGTAAAAAGCTAAAAGTCCCTGCTTCAATTGCACATATTGTTTTTTCTTCTTCAATAAAACTTGTCAAAATGATTATTTTAACTTCTTTTTTTATCTTTTTAAACTCTTCCATTATTTCTTTAGTTGCAGTAA
>JAJOKP010000075.1 GCA_021129775.1 Clostridiales bacterium | reverse complement strand
GAATAATCAGTTACATGAACTTTACCTTTTGTAAGATTCCAAATTAACCAAGTATCAATGTTTCCAAAAAGCAATTCGCCTTTTTCAGCTTTTTCTCTTGCCCCTTCAACGTTATCAAGAATCCAGTTTACCTTAGTTCCTGAAAAATATGCATCTACTACAAGACCCGTATTGTCTCTTACATATTTCTCCAGGCCTCTTGATTTTAAATCATCACAAATACTTGCAGTTCTTCTACATTGCCATACTATTGCATTATAGACAGGCTTACCTGTGTTTTTGTCCCAAACAACAGTAGTCTCACGTTGATTTGTAATACCAATTGCTGCTATTTCTTCTGGCTTAATAGCTGCTTTTTCCATTGCCTCACGAGCTACACCAATTTGGCTGCCCCAAATTTCCATAGCATCATGTTCTACCCAACCAGCATTTGGAAATATTTGAGTAAACTCTTTTTGAGCTGAAGAAATTATTTTAGCACCGTGGTCAAATAGTATTGCCCTAGAACTTGTTGTTCCTTGATCAAGGGAAAGTATATATTTTTTTTCCATTTTTTATCCTCCATTCAATATATTAATTTACGGCAAGTTCGATAAAATAAATCCGCCAATAATTCCACCAATTATAGCAAAGAAAACATTTGTAAATCCTCTTTTAGGACAATCTTTGCAAAGTAATGATGCAACAAACAACCCTGATGCCGCTGCAAAAGCCATGTCCACCCATGCTCCACCACTTTGATGTATTAGTCCAACCCCATGCGCAAGTGTCCACGTAGTACCTACAATAAAGCCAGCTGCCATAAATCCGCCAATTGAACCCCAATCTTCGCACATTTTGCCCCACAATAATCGAATCAGAAATGGGAATATAAAACCAGCAGATACAGTTGTTATCATTAATGATAATGACATATTAATCCTCCTTTTCTTAATTTCCTAGCTATTAGCTTAGGCCTCTGATTTAGCTTTCTCTTCTTTCAAATGATTCTCAAGCAAAATTGCAACATAGCCACCTAGCATTCCCCCTACAAGAACAAAAGCTAAAGTAGGTAAAGAATCAATTCCTGCTTGTATACCTTGCTCGAACATTCCTCTAGCATATCCCGCTACACCGATTCCTAGCGCCATATCTACCCATGATCCGTCGTTACAATGAATGCCGACATAATGATTGACCATCCACATGGTCCCAATAATTATGAACCCCGCAAACCAACCACCAACAATGCCATACTCGGTTACAAACTGACCCCAAACTGACATAACGAACATACCTGCTATTGCCGTTCCAACTACTGTACCTAAATGTTTCAAATTCATTTCCTCCCTTCAAAATAGTTTAATTTGAAAACATATGTTGCTTACTTTATAACAAGCAATATTCATGCCATAACCGCATTGTTGAAAAGAATGAATTACAAGAACATTTCTGATTTTTTCTGATACTTTTTGCCTGTTTTTTAATTTTTCAGATAATTTTGTGGTAAAAAATATCTCTTCACTCTTTTCATTTTATAACAACTCCACGAAGCGGAGAAACTTCAAAAGAATCATCCTTTAAAATACCTCTGGCTTTAAGAGACAAGGGGACAGGAGAGTTGTCCCAGTCTTCTTTAATGTGTTGGAACAACTCAACTATCCCCTTGTTCATTTAGCACCCCTGATCCTCTAACAACGCTGATACATCTTTTAACTTCTTAATAATTGGTATAAACTGAGGACAGGCTTCTTCGCATTTTCCGCATTCGACACACTCTGAAGCCATTACTTCTTTTTTAAGCAATGAGTTATATTGCCTTTTAGCGTCACCTATATTTTCAAAAATAAATGCGTTATTGTAAATGTTGAAACATATTGGAATATTCACTCCAACTGGACAGGGCATACAGTATTTACACAATGTACAATCCACTTTAATTTTTGACTTGTAGATATTGCTGACTTTGTCTAATGCATTAATTTCTTGGCTGCTTAATGAATCTGGATATCCTCTACCTGCGCTTAATATGTTCTCCTTTACTTGACTAAGGTCTGACATCCCGCTTAGTATAATATCTACTTCTGGGTAGTTCCAAATATATTTCAATGCCCATTCTGCTGCTGTTTTTTTAATTCTAGCCCTATCCCATATTTTTTGTACATCACAAGGTATATCTGAAGCTAATTTCCCGCCTCTTAAAGGCTCCATCACGATTACTCCTAGACCTCTTTCTCTTGCATACATTAAGCCTTCTAGCCCCGCTTGGTATTCTAAGTCCACATAATTAAACTGAATCTGACAAAATTCCCATGGATATGCATCAACAATCTCTTTGAATACATCTATATGGTCGTGAAAAGAAAATCCAATATGCTTAACTCTTCCATCCTTAATCACTTCATCCATAAAGTCATAGATTCCATTTTCTACTGCATCTTCCCACAACTTACGGTTTAGCGTATGAATTAGGTAAAAATCAACACAATCTGTTTGCAATTTTTTTAACTGCTCATTTAAGTATTTATCCATATCTTCTCTTGATTTTATCAGCCAAGTTGGTAGTTTTGTAGCTAAAAATACTTTTTCTCTATATCCGTCTCTAAGTGCTCTTCCTACAAAGGGTTCGCTCATTCCACCATGATATGGGTATGCGGTATCAACATAATTAAGCCCATTATCAATAGCATATCTTAACATTTTAGTTGCTTGTTTTTCATCAATCTTTTTCTCGTCCTTCTCAAAATGAGGAAATCTCATACACCCAAAGCCTAATATGGATACTTTTTTTCCTGTTTTTCCAAGTTCTCTATACAACATTTTTTCAACCTCCGTCTATTGTAGTCTCGTATTCTACTTTAATTGTTAATAACACATTCTACATCTAGTATTTATAATCCTGCTAAAACTACTATGAACTAAATGTTTATTACAAAAATCGCTTGCATCTGCTGTTAGTACCTGGTATAATATAAGAAGATATACTTAAATTTTAAACATAAATTATTAGGAGCTGATTTTATGAGCAACATCCAAATTATTACCGATAGCACTGCGTATCTTGAAAAATCGTATTGTATTGAAAATAATATTGTAGTAGTACCTCTTTCTTACGTTTTCAAAGGTGAAACCGAAACAGAAGGATACCCTGGTGAGTTTGAATCTTTCTTTAGTAGATTGAAGAACTCTAAAGATTTCCCTACTACTTCACAACCACCAGTTGGCGACTTTAAAGAAGTTTTTGAGTCTGCACTTAAGGAAGGTAGTGAAATAATCGTGGTGACAATTTCTTCTAAACTCAGCGGTACATACAATAGTGCGTGCCTAGCAGCTGAAATGCTTGATGCAAACAAAATTTCTATCGTTGATTCACTGCAATTCGGTACAAACATCGCAGAATTAGTAAAAATCGCTGTAAAAATGTCAAAGACAAAGAAAACTAGAAAAGAGATTGAAGAAGAATTGAACGATCAAAAAGAGCGTATGGATGTTAGAATTGTTCCAGAAACTTTAGACTATTTAAGAAAAGGGGGTAGACTATCTAATATTGCTTCTTTCGTGGGTAATTTGATTAATCTTAAACCTATAGTTGGATTTAATGAAGGAAAGCTTGAAGTAGTTGCAAAAACCAGAGGATTCAAAAAAGCTATTAAATTCGCTATTAAAGACATCCCACCTGAAGCAAAAGTCATAAACATTACACATGTAATAAACCTTGACTCTGCTGTAAAGCTAAAAAAGGAAGTTGTAGCGCAGTTTCCTAATGCCGAGGTTAACATTACTGAAATCGGACCAGTCGTTGGTAGCCACAATGGACCTGGAACCTTAGGTCTAGTGTATTTTCACTAAAAAAAAATAGGAGCTGATTTTATGAATAATATCCAAATTATCGCCGACAGTACTGCCTATCTCGAAAAATCGTATTGTACTGAGAATAATATCATAGTTGTTCCACTTTCTTACGTCTTTGAAGGCGAAACTGAAACTGAAGGCTTTCCTGGCGAGTTTGATTCTTTCTTTGCTAGATTAAAAACTTCATCTGATTTTCCTGTTACTTCGCAACCATCAGTAGGTACTTTTAAGGAAGTCTACGAAAACGTATTTAAAGAAAAAGAAGAAATTATCGTGGTAACTCTTTCTTCTAAAATCAGCGGGACGTATAACAGTGCTTGCCTAGCATCAGAAATGGTTGATGCGAGCAAAGTTTCCGTTGTCGACTCAGGACAACTAGGCGCTAACATCTTCGAGTTAGTAAAAATAGCAGTTAAAATGTCTAATGACGGCAAGACAAGAGAACAAATTGAAGAAAAACTAAATGACCAGAAAAAACGTATGAACGTAAGAGTTATACCAGAAACATTAGATTACTTAAGAAAAGGTGGCAGGATATCAAACATTGCATCAATTGTAGGTAATTTAATAAATTTAAAACCTATTATTGGATTTAACGAAGGCAAGTTAGAGGTCATTACAAAAGCAAGAGGATTCAAAAAAGCCATGAAACTTGCCATTGACGACATTCCTGCCGAAGCCAAAAAAATATATATTTCACATGTAATCGCATTTGATGCTGCCAATAGGCTAAAAGACGAGATTGCAGAGCTATTTCCTAATATAGAGGTTGATATCGCTGAAATAGGTCCAATTATCGGGTGTCACAATGGACCTGGCATGTTGGCTATTGTTTACATGTACTAACCCCCCTTACTATATGCGTTTCCCCTTCAAAGGACATCTCTTTGTATATAGAGATGTCTTTTACTATTATATCGTTTCTCTTTACTACTAAATAGTTTAGTATTCATTAAATGGTTCTAAAAACTGGATTGGTCTTTCCCTTATTATTGACGAAATAACCAATTCTTCGTGAAACTCAATATTTACCTTCAACCCATCTTTTGCCATCTCTTCAAATATTAATGTGTGAAAACTCACGTATCTTCCGAACCTCGCACTGTTTCCTATTGCACATATTACATATGGCGGAGCAATAGCTGTCATATTAACGTTTATATGATTACCAGCTAATGTTACTTCACTTCTTGCTGTAATTCTATAATTATTTATTGAAATAGCTTCAGCACCAAAGACTTTCAGTTCATTAACTAATCTTACTAAATATTTTCGCTGTTCTACTAGCGTCGCAATATTCTCACCAAAAGATCCTTCAATAGTCACCGTCATCCCTGGACCAGAGACATCTATTTGTCCGCTTAAAAGTTTATAACGCTCTACTTCATTCCTTAATTCTCGCAAAGGAAAACTCTGATTAGCAAGTAATTCTTCATGTTCTTTTACCTCTTTATATAGTTCTTCTATTTTCTCTTTTCTTTCGATGTTCTCTTTTCTTAAAGTTATAATTTCCTCAGTCTCAAATTCGCTTAAAGGTAAGTTGAATTCTACTTCACGTAACTCTTTAATCCCACCAAAATATATGCCTAAAACTGCACCAATAAATATAAATGATAGAAATAGAATTACAATATTATTTTTCTTTTTCAACTTTTTATCCTGCTTTCTCAGATTTCAACCCAATATCCTTATTATCTACTTGATAAATCCAATATTATCTCTAACTTTCTTCATAGTTTTTTCTGCAATTTCTTCCGCTCTTTCTGCACCTTCTTTATACACATCCACTAAACATTCTCTATTATTCATCAGCTCAGCATACTTCGCCCTAAACGGTCTTAAATGCTCAATAACTATTTCTGCAACGTCTTTTTTAAATGCTCCGTACCCCTTGCCCGCATATTTCTCTTCTATTTTCTCAACACATTCTTTAGTTAAAGTCGAATATATAGTCATTAAGTTTTTAATACCTAATTGTTCGTCATTATAAGCAACTTTACCTCTATCATCCGTAACAGCTCTTTTAATTTTTTTCAAGGTAACTTGCTCAGTATCCATCAAAAATATTGTTCCATTCATGTTTTCGTCCGATTTAGACATTTTCTTATTCGGTTCTTGAAGACTCATTATTTTTGCTCCAATTTTAGGAATGTGATGTTCTGGGACAACAAAGATTTCGCCATAAGTGTTGTTAAACCTAATTGCAATATCTCGTGATAACTCCAAATGCTGTTTTTGATCTTCTCCAACTGGTACTTTTGATGTTTGATATAGTAATATATCTGCTGCTTGCAAAACAGGATAAGTAAACAGTCCTGCATTAATATTTTCACGGTGTTTTTCTGATTTTTCTTTAAATTGGGTCATTCTGTTTAACTCACCTAAATATGTATGACAACTTAAAATCCAAGCTAATTCTGTATGTTGTCTTACATGCGATTGAAAGAATATTATATTCTTTTTTGCATCTAGTCCGCAAGCTAAGTATTGTGCAAGAAAAGAAATACACATCTCTTTAAATTTTTTGGGGTCTTGCCTTGCAGTCAGCGAATGTAAATCAACTATTGAGTAAATGCAGTTATATTCATCTTCTAAGGCTTTCCAATTCTTTATTGCTCCTATATAATTACCCATTGTCAAACTTCCAGTGGGTTGTGCCCCGCTAAAAATCATTTTTTTATTATCCATGCTCATTCTTCCCCTACTTTCATTTAAAATTATTCACTTTAAAAATTTCGCCTCCATACAAGTATAGAGGCATACAAAGTATTATGCAGTCAAACTAAGCTCTGTGTTTTGTTATATTAACTACAGCCCCAGTAAATCAATAATCTTGCTTTTATCAAATCCTACAATCATCTCTTCGTCTATTTGTATAACAGGTACAGCCATTATTCCTTTTTTCATTAATTCTTTTCTTGCAACTGCATCAGTTTGCACGTTTTTTTCAGCATAACTGACATTTTTCTCTGAAAGAAACTCTTTCACTGTAAAACAATGTGGTCATGTGTTGCTTGTGTATATAGTTACTTTTTTATCCATTTGTTTCCCTCCTGTATTATTTTTTTTTAATATTCGAATCTATTATTTCCGTAACATGTCTTATATACATATTAACATAATTTTGCTATTATCCCAAGCCTAAATTACATTATACGCATTTTACTCATACCATACCTTCTCATTTGTTGTCGATACCCCGATAGCACCCGCATTCAAAGCTTCTATAACCTCTTTTTTCGTATCAATTAATCCACCTGCAATTATTGGCACTTCAGTACTATTCCCTATTCGTTTAATAACTTTGGGCATAATTCCAGGCAACAACTCAACTGAGTCTGGTTCTGTAGTGTTTGCTGTACTGATACCCGTCTTTACAGATAACGAATCTAAAATAAATAATCTTTGAATAGCAAATAGGTTCATGCTTTTTGTTATTTTTATCAAACTGCTCTTCGTTGTAATTACACCGTCTGGCTTAATGCTGTTACTAATATATTTCAAGGAAACAATGTCTCTAGAAAAACCTTCCATCAAATCAATGTGTATATATATGTTTTTGTCTCGCTCTTTTACCCTATCAACTATGTTCTTCAAATTAAATATATTCCCATTCAATAGAAAAATAATATCACTAGGAGAGTCTATTGCCGCTTCAAGTTTTTCTAAATCTTTCACGGCAGCAATTATCGGTTTATCCTGCAACAAGTTTAAAAAATGTTTTTTCACTATACCATCTCCTATAAAAATATTTCCTCGTACTCTATTCTCTCACAAAACCAAGACAAATAAAAGAGGCGATGCGCATTTTTTTATGTGCAGTCGCCTCTTTGTACGTTATTCGAATTTAATTTCAATATTAACTTTTCAAACTATTTCCTGCTTGAATTTGTTTCCCCCAGGCGTGCATAGCCAATGAAAGACCTACAACTCCATACGCAACAAAAGCTCTAAAGAATTCTCCTAACTGAGCATCACCAAATATATTCTTTCCAGCCAGTGGTGAAACAATAAAAATTGTATGAAACAAAACAACTCCCAAAATAGCTTGCCCAATAGTTGCCTTTGAAACAGAAGCTCCGCCAATTAGCAATGCTGCGACTGCAAATAGCCCTACTTGAGCATGTGCTCCATAAGTAAGTAATATTCCCATTTTTTGCAGGAAAAAAATTTGCCCCCATGCTGCTAATATAGTCGATATAATGATAGCTATAATTCTAATTCTATTGGCATCAATTCCTGAAGCAGTAGCAATATGCCTATCCTGCCCCACTGTTTTTAAATCCTGCCCAAGCTTTGTCTTTAAAATAAAAGTTGTGAAGATGCACACCACTATAATAGCAATCACTGTCACTATAGGTATACGTATATTGTTGAACATGGAATCAGTGTTCATTATATATAAGCTCCACAGAGCTAAAATAGAAACTAAAGCAACATAAACAAGATGTTTTCTTATAGTTCGTTCTTCCATTTTTTTTGCTCTATTTAAGTATCTCCTTATTCCAACGTACATGACTGTCAACGCAGAAAAAGATAATGCAGACCAAGGTAATGATAACCGCCAAATATGGTCTGCCGCATCTTTTATGCTAGTTGCTAAATTTATAGATACTCTAAGCCCAACTCCACCGCTTAATATCATCACTTCATTTTGCATGGGAATTACACCACCTAGCAAGACTAAAAAGAATAGCTGATAAATACCATTAGCAAAAAAAGCTAGTATTAGGCTCGCAATCATTTCTTTGCCTTTCGTCTTATTTAACAATTTGCCTGTTAAATAACCAAAAACAAGAGCTAATGGGACTGACAAAGCCATGCATAGCAAGAGTCCCCAAACACCTGGAATCTCCCAATGTGTTACAGCAATAACTGCCACCTGCCCTGCCATAGCTCCAAGTACTATCGCAAAATTCAGTCCCATACCTGCCAAAACAGGTATTATTAACGCCAACACCAAAAATGAATTTCTTGTCATTCGTATTAATAACTCACTAACAAAAAAAGGAAGACTCAGTCCAGAAAACATAAAACCAACTATACCCAATATCGCAAATACCATGGTTACCATATTGGCAACAAGAAATTTTTTTACCACTTCACTGATTTCCAATAAATCAATATCCAATTCTTTTTTATCGTTTTTTTGATTTTGCATTTATTCGCCTCCGCCTACTTGGGATAATGCATATAAAATAATCCCATTACTTATAATAATTCTCGAAATCTCAGCTAGGTTTCCCCCCTGCATTATCTGGTTGGCAACAGGCAAAGATACGACCAACAATCCTTGGAAAAGAAATGTCCCAATTATTGCATTGGAAATCGATGCTTTTTTCACCGTAGCTCCACCAATCAATATCGCCGCCACGGCAGTGAAACCCATAAACATGGGTGCCGTATACAATTGAATAAATCCAAAGCCTTGATTGAAAGCAAGGATACCCACAGCAGCTAGCACAGTAGATAATATAGTACCTATCATTCTTCCTCTATTAACATTCATACCTGAGGTAACCGCAAATTTCGGGTTATCGCCAACGGTCTTCATTTGAATGCCCATTCTGCTTCTCAAAAACAACCACATCAGTAAACACATTGCTCCGAAAAATAACAACAATCCTGTAGGAATAGTTAACGCTCCTGTAGAAGACCCTGGGTCTCCTATTGTAAAGTCCCAAAAATCATTCAGTACACGTTCATATCTGCCAGACAGAGCGATCGTTACTCTTAGCCCTTTACCTATAGGCCATACCATCTCCAAACTTCTAAATGGTAGCATTATCCACCCAATGCACATTAGAGAAACTCCTGCGAATCCAACATATGTCGCTACCATCATCTCTGAGCCCTTTACCCTATTTAGTAGCCAACCATATCCCAAGCCAACAAGCGTAGCAAGAGGAACAGCAACAGCAATAGCGGCAGCAAAGGCCCAACCACCACTTAAATCAAGCTCTATACTGACTAGCCCCCCAATAAGACCACATAGAATACCTAATGGTAGCCCAAAATTCAAGCCTACCCCAGCAACTATTGCAGGAACCATAGCCAACACCAAAACTCCAAACATACCCAGTCTATTTAACATATCTGTTAGTAGTCCCAAAACAGGCAACCCTAGGAAAAAGGCTAGTACTAAAAGGGTAGACAAAAAGGCGACAATAAGAAGACGTGGAAGGTCAAAATCAGTAAATAAATCCTTTATTCTTGTTATCAACTTTGTTCATCTCCTCTGCTGTGAATTTTTTTGTACTCGCCAGCCATCATTAATCCAAAATCAGTGTCGTTAGAATCAGGTTTAAGCTCCCCTTCAATTTTTCCTCCACTAATGATAACAATCCGATCGCAAACAGATCTCAACTCTGCCAACTCACTAGAAGTCATAACAATTGTCATCCCTAAGTCTCTATTTAATCTGACCAGTGTTTCTAGTACTATTTTTTTTGCTCCAACATCAATCCCTCTTGTCGGTTCTGATACTAGTAAAACATCTGGAGCAAGCGTTAAAGCACGTGCAATGCAAATTTTTTGTTGATTCCCACCACTTAGTTTTTTTATTAGTTGCTTTTCATTTCTACACCTTATATCTAGCATCTTTATCATTTTAAGCGTATGCTCTTTTATTCTTTTTTGATTAATCTGTGTAAACAAAACAAAATTTCTTATAAACGTCTTTTTAATCTGCATTGCAGTAACTACAATGTTAATCTCTATTGATGTATCTAATAATAAGCCCACTCCTCTTCTATCTTCCGACACAAAAGCAATCTTTCTTTCTAATGAGTCTTTTGGACTATTGAGCTTTAATTTTTCGCCCTTTAAAATTATATCTCCACTCACTGGATAAATACCCATAATCCCATTGGCAATGCCAATTTTACCCTGTCCAGCCAGTCCTCCAATACCTAGAATCTCGCCTTCCTCGATTTTTAAGTCAATGCCTTTAACTTCTTCTCCCGACATCATAACTCGCAAGTCTTTTACTTCTAATATAGTTTTACGATTTGCTTTTTCATCTCTTTTTTCTCTAACAATTTTTTCGACTTTTCTTCCGACCATCAGCTCTGCCAGTTCAATAACATTTGTTTCGTCACTCTTCTTTTGAGCAACCAATTCACCGTCTCTTAGCATAGTTATATTATCTGCCACTTCCATAACCTCGTCCAATCTATGCGTAATAAACAATATGGCAATTCCTGATTCCTTTATTTTTTGCATTGCCGTTAATAAATTAGCTGCTTCGCTTTCCGTCAAAACTGCTGTCGGCTCGTCAAAAACTAGTAATTTAATATTCTTTTTATCTATTTCTCGGGCAATTTCTATGAATTGCATGTAGCCTACGGGAATACCTTCTACCCTTGTCCACTCGTCAATGTCCATATCCAAAGTATCTAAAGCCTTTCTTGTGTCTTTAGCCATTTCTTTCAAATCCAATGTCTCTAGTTTTTCACCAAATATTCTACTAACAAAATTTCTTTTAGTTATTTCCCTGTTAAGTTTCACATTTTCTGTAACAGAGTACCCCGGAATTAACATGAACTCCTGATGTACCATACCTATTCCCAATTCCAATGCCTCTTGCGGTGACTTGATATTAATGTTCTTTCCTTCAAGCATGATTTCCCCGTCAAAACCCCCAGTAGAATGAATCACCGTCATCCCAAATAGAATATTCATTAAAGTTGACTTACCAGCACCGTTTTCGCCTAATATCGCATGAATTTCGCCCGCTTTTACAGACAGGTTAATATCTTTAAGCACACAATTGCCATAGTAATCCTTTGATATATTTTTCATCTGTAAAACATACTCTAAATTCTCCAAAATTATTATCCTCCTACACCACTTGTATAAAAACAAGAAATCCTTTATTTTGAAACCAACCCCAAAGCTAGGGTGGCTTTGTTTTCATCGTGTCCTACCAGATAATTCAAAGAGGAAAGGTTACTATATAATAGCAACCCTCCAACTGTCAATTTAACAATTTACTAGAATATTATATGGTCCGCCAAAAATAGGAAGAAGTTTCCATGTTCTTTAAAAGTGGTCAGTATAACTTCACCGCCTGCAATCTCCTCCATTATTTCAGTAAGCTTCGCCTGATCTACTCTGCCATCTGTCTCTCCTTCTAGATAAGCTTTCGCGTATTCAACTCCTGCTTCAATAAACATCATATTCACTGGAACTGGCCAAGTTGCAAGTCTACCTGTAGCACCTTTTTCTGCAATTTTAGCAGTGATTGCATCAATGATAAATGGCAAATTGCCTCTTTTGTCTTCAGGTATTTCAATCCCTAACGCACCAGGGTATGCATGATACGGAGATGGGCAACACTGTACTGGGAAAATGGCTCCGGTTTCTATTACCGCCCTAATCATAGGCTCCATCATTGCACAATTTGTACCGAAAACCGCTGTGTCAACCCCACGCTCAGCAATTGCTCTAGGAATATCTTCACTAATAAACATCTGTGTTCCAGGAACACCTGCATCACCAGTTGGGTCTGGAGCATCAATTTCTACAAAATTCATTCCCAACTCTTCTGCCTTTTCTTGCATTAAATCTCTTCTAGTTGCCAAAAACTCAATAGACATATGTCTTGGGAAAGTGTAATGCAAAAACGTTTTCGCACCCATGTCATAAGCATGTTGTACAATTTGATGCCCTCTTCCTATATCATCAGTTGTAACAATAATATCTGCCTTTGGTGCTAGCATATCAGGATCTTCTTGTGGAAGCCCCAGTACAAAGAACATATCTGGTCTCATATCTCTCACTTTATCAATAGCCGCAGCTGCTCCTGGTACCGCTTGTACCATTACTATTGCCTTAACAGCTGGATTAGAAGCCATAGCCATCATATTAGTGATTGTTGTTTCTTGCTCATCCATAAACCTATCTGGATAGGTTACATGTAAAATCATATCCCCATATTTCTCCATCATTAACTGCGCTTGTCTAAACTCTTCTTCTCCTTGTGAAACTGTACCAGTCATTATGCCTATTTTGAAATCTGTATCTTCTTGTTTTTCAGTCTCTTTAGCTGGCTCTGTTTCTACTTCTTTATCATCAACTGCTACATCCTCGGCCGGTCCACAACCGATTAAACTAAATACCATTACAAATGCCAAAAGTAAAACTAACATTTTTTTAAACATATACATCCTCCTTTTTCTATAAATAGCAATTTTTGACCCGCAGACAGCAATCTACTTACACTAGTACATATTCAACATACTATCATTAATTCCTGCTAAATTTATTATTTTTTTTTGAATAATTAAATTTTTATGGTTATTTATTTCTATATGTCCTTTCTGTCATTTAACAAGCATTAACTTTATCAAGTAACCAACGTGTTTTCTTGATGTCAAAATTATATAAATTACAAAAATGAAAACATGCTCCTGCGCTGTTCTTAGTTTAGCTCAAAAAACTATTTGGTATTTTTTAGAATCTATTCGTCACAGCATTTCATTTCCCTGCTTCAATCTCTTGTAAAATTTTTTCAATAAAGATGCTAATTCCTTCTATTCCTTTATCGCCATCTTCTCTAGTTCTTACCGCTACAGTCTTTGCTTCAAGTTCCTTGTCTCCTATTATCAGCATGTAAGGAATTTTGTTTAGTTGAGCTTCTCTTATTTTATATCCTATTTTTTCATTTCTACTATCTAATTCCACGCGGATTCCCTTTTCTTTCATTTCTTTTTCTAATTCCTTCGCATATCCGATATGCTTGTCTGTAATAGGTAATATTTTCACTTGAACTGGCGAAAGCCAAGTTGGAAATTTGCCCGCAAAATGCTCTATTAGAATCCCAATAAATCTTTCTATACTTCCATACAAAACACGATGTATCATAATAGGTCTGTGCTTTTCTCCATCAGCACCTACATAGTTTAAGTCAAAACGTTGTGGCATTTGAAAGTCTAACTGAATTGTACTACACTGCCAGGTACGCCCGATACAATCTTTTATGTGAAAGTCGATTTTCGGTCCATAAAATGCCCCATCCCCTTCGTTAACTATATAAGGTATGCCTTTCTCTTCCAACGCTTCTCTAAGCGCACTAATTGCTCTTTCCCATTCTTCATTAGTGCCCATGGCATTTTCTGGTTTCGTGGAAAGTTCAACATGATAATCAAAACCAAATACACCGTATATATATTCCACAAATTCAATTACCCCAATAATTTCTTCCTTAATTTGTTCTGGTAACATAAACAAATGGGCATCGTCTTGCGTGAAACACCGCACTCTCATTAAACCATGTAATACCCCAGACAATTCGTGCCTATGCACTAACCCTAACTCCCCCATTCTAATAGGCAAATCTCTATAACTATGCATTTTATTTTTATACACTAATATTGCTCCAGGACAATTCATGGGCTTAATTGCATAGTCTTGCTCGTCAATTTGAGTGAAATACATGTTTTCTTTGTAATGATCCCAATGTCCAGATTGATGCCATAATTCTTCGCTCAATATAATGGGTGTTTTAATTTCGTAATATCCACGTTTAATATGCTCTTTTCTCCACAAATCTTCCAACAGATTTCGAATTATCATTCCTTTGGGATGGAAAAATGGGAACCCTGGACCTTCTCCATGCATGCTAAACAAGTCTAGTTCTTTACCTAGTTTTCTATGATCTCTCTTTTTAGCCTCTTCCAACATGTTTAAGTACTCATCCAAGTCTTTTTTCTTATCAAATGATGTAGCGTATATCCTCTGAAGCATTTTGTTTTTTTCATCTCCACGCCAATATGCACCTGCAATACTAAGTAATTTAAGCGCTTTTACCCGTTTAGTGGTTGGTAAGTGAGGTCCTGCACAAAGATCAACAAATTCTCCTTGTCTGTAAAAAGAAATGATAGAGTCCTCTGGTAAATCTTCTATTAGCTCCACTTTATAATCTTCACTTTGCTCTTTGACAAAAGCTAGTGCTTCTTCTCTTGGCAGTTCAAATTTTTCCAAAGTTAAGTTCTCTTTAATAATTTTTTTCATTTCAGCTTCGATTTTTTCTAAATCTTTAGGTACGAATTTATGTTCAGAATCAAAGTCGTAATAAAAACCATTTTCTATTGATGGTCCAATTGCAAGCTTTGTGTCTGGAAACAATCTTTTAACTGCTTGCGCCATAATATGTGCGCTTGTATGTCTGTAAATATCTTTCCCTTCTTCGTCGTCAAACCTTAAAATGCTTAAATTACAATCATTTTGAATTTTTGCTGACAAATCCACTAACTCATCGTCAATTTTACCACCGACAGCCATTCTAGCTAATCCGCTACTAATTTCATTTGCTACATCTAATACAGTATTTCCTTTTTTAATTTCCAGTACCGTTCCGTCTTTAAGTTTAATTTTAATGTTTTCCATACTAAGCCCTCCTATTTTTTTATACTCGGTTCAACCCTATAAAATACAGATACAGTTTTTTCACTCAGCTCGCAGATAGCAAGCTATATAGATAGATACAAAAAACTCTCATCCTATTAACTTATAGGACGAGAGTACTATTCCCGCGGTTCCACCTAAATTGATTCATATCCAACTCATTTAATTGATAACGGAATTACCCGATTTATTTTCGCCTTAGCTACTCGTAACATGACTCCAAGGTAGTTTTCAGTCAATAATACACAGAAACACTTTCAGCCTAGGATGTTTCTTCTCTTAATGCATTGTTTTCAACTTACTCTGCCTTATCTTAGTCGTTATTTCAATTTTCTTATATTTATTATAACACTGTTGTCAAGTTTTTATCTTTCCTTTACAGCTTTTTTTGCGCTTCCACCAATTATTGTTCGCCATTTTCTTTTATATAAGCAACACACCACTTGCAGCCATCACAAATCTCCATTTTACTTGCAAAGATTTTTGATATTGTTTTATATACATCTCTTTTTTTCATTTGGGAAATCTAATGTATATATATTTTTTCAGGTGCGATTGTAATTAATGAACTCACAAGCAAATAGTCATACCCTATATAGCTACCAGATATTTCTGCAGCAATATCTCTTAAATTCTCGTTGTTAATTAAATTGCCTTGCTCATCATATAGCCTAAATTTATTTTCTTCGTCTAGTGCAATATGAACTATTTTCACTTTTGGTTCTTGAACATCTACAAAATATCTTAATAGTTTAATAAAGTCATTAAACTCTCTTTTCATTAAGTATTCTTCTATAGCTTTTTCTACAATTTCTACTAATACTAAATGGTTATCTTTTAATCTAAAATCTATAAAACCCCGAATATTAAAACAATTCCCTCCATTTAGCGATTGGATTATATCATTAGTTAATTTCTCACGAATTTTTCCCAGTTTTTTTAGTGCAACACCCTCGTCACTACTACTCATGTTTTTTTTCATCAAATTAGTTGCAATATTTTCTATTTCTTCTTTTTCTATTTTGGAGAAATAATGACACTCTTGCCTTACAATTATTTTAATTAGCTTTGTCTGTTCCATTCTTTCAATATGTTCTAACACAGCAGACGCAATATGATACTTATATCTTCCAAGAAAGTCAGAATCCAATTTGCGATTAAAACGCATTTTCTTAGCACTGATATATAACAGATGAAATTGATCTAAACTCTCAACTCTTCTCTCTATCTGAATTCCTTCTTCTTCTAAAAAATAAACATGTTCTTCTACTACTGTCTCTAATTCTTTTATATCATCATCTACCATAATAGATAGCAAGCTCACTTATACCACTCCCTTCAACTACGACTAGGAGTCTGCCCGGAAAGTCGTGTATGCAGATTTTCAGTTCTTTTTTTTGCTCGATTTCCCCAAAAAAACGGCGAATATTCAGATATTTAACGCTTTTTTGCGGAATCTCGGGCGGAAATAAGGGACAAAAAGGTGCGTGCGCGACTTTTCTGGCAGCTTCCTAATAGCTATAATAATAGTATATGTCATGACGTTAATCATATTCCACAGCTAATAAATCATATTAATGCAATTATTACATTTTTTTGGAGTTGTTTGTTTTTTTATTTTATCTATATTTTTTATTGGCAAAGGGAGACGGTTCTTGCTTTGCTCCAAATGCCTGACCCCATGTCTTCCACAATTAAGCCTAATTGTTTCGAAACCGTAATTAATAAATAAAATAAAAAAAACTTTTACATTAAAGGTTGCTTTTTTCTTTCATTAATGTTAATCTAATTCATGGTTATAAAATATATTTATTTCTCACTCCCCCGTGAAAAATATATTTATTTGAACTATAGGTGAACATCGGAATTTATCTATAGTAGAAAAAAGGACTGTCCCCTCAGTCCTTTTTTTGCTTATCCTAAGGGCTTGTTCCTAAATAAGCCCTAATTTAATTATCTCAGCGATTTGTATATATGCTATTGCTAAAAATATCATTCCGCCTAAAATTACTGGCCAATATTTAACAAGCCCATATTTGACTTTGACAATTTTGTCATTTTCCTCATCTAAATTTAATACGATTTCTGATTTATAAGGATTTGCGGACGAGTAAGCTATTTCTGGTTCTTCGAGGTCTTTCTTTATTATTCTGACAAGAAAGTATGCGATAGTACAAGTAATGCCTGAAATAAAGGCAAACACTAATACACTTACTAAAAAAGTTTGTGTCGTTGATAATTCTACACTCGCCCCTGCACTTGTTGTTGCATTATCTTGTAGCTGTTGCTGCAATCCGGAAAAAATAAAACCCAAAGTAACTGCGAATCCATTGTTTACAATATGCCCGATAATTCCCGCATAAATTGAGTTGGTTAAAACTACTAAATATCCCCAAATTAAGCCCAATACTATTGGACCAAATAAATTGTATAAATTCAAGTGAAACATCCCAAATAATACTGCTGAAATGATTATTGCTTTTCTTTTATTTAGCTTTTCATACCCTGTAAGGATAAACCCCCTAAAAAAAACTTCCTCACATATTCCTGCAGCTAGTGAAATCACAGCCATTGACTTCAAGTAACCCATGAAATCCGTAGGCATAGGTAATTGTGGAATATTCAAATTGCCAATCAGGCTTAGTAATAGCATTCCTAACGCATTTGCAGTCACTGCGAGCGGATACATTAAGATTGTTATAATTATTATTATTAATCCATGCTTGAGTCTTAATTTATTAAACCGCATCGTCTTTTTTATATCGATTTTTTTTAAAGCTAAATACAACAATGGAGTACCCATGATAATAAATACTTGTGTTATTAGCATCCCACTAGTAAAATCCCTCTCTTGTACAAAAGCACCTAATGATATAAATAGAATTAACCCTATAAGATATAGCACGTTAGCATCATATACCCCTATTTTTTTTTCAGTATTCATCCTGCACTCTCCCGCATTCATATTATAATTTTTTTGCCTTTTAATATTCTTACATAAATACTAAGACCGTAATTCAGTATGTCTTCATCGAAGTTAAACCTATCATTATGGAGGGGATAGATAAAATCATCTTTAGTATTACGCGCCCCTAAAAAGAAAAATAGCCCAGGAATTTTCTTCTGATAATACGAGAAGTCTTCAGCTAACATCAAAGGCTCTATTATTTGAACCTCATCTTGACATAGCCCTACGATAAAGTCTTTTGTTAGTCGCTTATCATTCATTACAGAAGGATACCCATCCCTAAAGATAAGAGCTATACTGCAACTATGTATATGCTCTAATCCTTGTATGTAATCCTTGATTCTACCTTTTATTTTATTATATGTGCTCGTCCTAAAACTTCTTATAATTCCTTCAAGAATAGCTGAATTTGCAATAATGTTTCTTCTATCACCTGCAAATACTTTACCTACTGTTAATACTGAAGCTTCTGTAGGACTAATATTTCTGCTTACGATAGATTGAAATCCTAAAATCAATTCTGCCATAACAAGAACACTATCTATTGATTTATGTGGTTGCGCCGCATGTGCGCTTTTACCTCTTATTTCTATATCAAATTCGCCAGCTTGTGCCATCATCACGCCTTCACGTACCCCAATCTTACCTTCATCTAAATCTGGGAATATGTGCAAACCATATATTTCAGCAATGTTGTATTTTTCCAATATGCCTTCGTTAATTAAAGGGAGCGCACCACCTGGCCCTTCTTCAGCTGGCTGAAAGATCAAAACAACATTGGTTTTCAATTTTTCTATGTTTTCAGATAAGTATCTAGCTAAACCCAATAGAATTGCCATATGCCCATCATGACCACATGCATGCATCTTACCTCCATTTTTAGATTTAAAGGTAATATCATTTTTTTCAGTAATGCTTAATGCATCCATATCTGCTCTAAAAGCAATAGCATTACTATTTGACTTTCCTTCAAAAAAAGCTATAACTCCTGTCTTTGCTACTTTTTTTTCATATGTAATCCCTAGCTTTTCTAAATAATTTACTATATACTCTGAAGTTTTATATTCTTCAAAAGCCAATTCAGGAATCTGATGCAAATCTCTCCTTATTTTTTTTAATTCTTCATTATACACCGAAACGTCTTCTAATATTCTCACAAGTAGCCTCCTCACACAATTAGATGGATATAATCTGAATTAAAACTACTTTCGTCTGTCTCTTGAAGTGACAGCAAAAACGTAAGGTATATTTCTGTAGTACTCACCGTAATTTAATCCGTATCCCACAACGAATTTATCTGGTATTGTAAACCCTAAATAATCTGGCGTTAATTCTACTTTCCTTCTGTTAGGCTTGTCTAATAAAACACAGCTTCTGACACTCTTGGGATTTTTTTTCTTAAGGTGTTCCATAACAAATTTCATGGTGATGCCCGAATCTGTTATATCATCAACAACTAGTACATCATATCCAGCTAAATCTTGTTTAATATCAGTAACAATCTTTACTCTACCGCATGTTTCTTCTGAGTCTCCATAACTAGACGTAGTCATGAACTCAATTCTAACAGGTATTGAAAGCTGACGGACAATATCCGCGGTGAAAATAAAACTCCCTTTTAATAAAGAAACAACTAAAAGATTTTTGTCATCATATTCTTCAGATATTTGTTTACCCAAATGCTCTAGCTTTTCATTGATCTCTCTCTCTGTTAATAGAACTTCCCAAACTTTTTTTTCTATATCCATAAAATATCTCCACCTCACTAGACATGCATTATTTTATCTCTTGAAACAATGATTCCCTTTTTTATTACTTTTTATTGTAAGTTAATTTGAACACATTGTCAATCATCTGTTTCAAAATCGAGTAGAAGTGTCTATATTTTTTCACTAAAAAACGCTGCATAAGATGCAACGTTCTATCCTTTTTCCATCTTTGATATTGAGACTTCGTAAGCTACTTTATCTAATACATCGCCTCCTTGTAACTTCTTTTGATATTTTCTACTTTGAATTCTTACCCAGATTTTTATCCGGTCGCCTACATTTAGTTTTGCTGTAAACCGTGCATTTCTTCCCCAAGCAATGCACGGGATGTAATCAGACTTATTATATGATCGATTTACTGCAATTAACAAATCTGTAATCTCTCTTCCAAACGGTGTCTCTCTATAAATTGGTTTTCTACAAACATAGCCGTCCAGGTATATTTCATTAGGATTTTTACTTAATGTCTTATTCTCATCATCTGCTTTTATGGTTCTCACAAATACCGTCAATATAAGACGATTGCTCCCATCAATATATTTATTGTATGATCTAAGTTGTCCTTCTATGCTCACAATTGGTTTAATTTTTGTATCAAAATCATAAAGCAGCCTTTCCGAAATTGTTAAAGGCAAACAATCACAAGTATCACTTAATCGTGGAGTTTCAATAAATATCTTATAAAAACCTTCTCCATATACTTCATGACTAAATTCTTTATCGCAAATAATTTCGCCCCTCAATGTCACCACATTGCTTTTTAGCGTGTGATTTTTCATCAATTTATTTCCCCCTTATATTCTTATGTTTCTTGAATTAGTATACATAAGTTTATTCATTAAGTAGATCTATTATGAGCATAACCTAAAGCAATTTGAGTTAAAATTCACATTAAATTATATCTGGTGTCCTGCAAGCTATATCCCTTCCACAAAAAAGAACTAAGAATCTTCCTTTTCTTTCTGTCTACCTGAATGATCTATAAAGTAATTTTCTTTAATAATGAGCGAAGATATTGGGACTACAGTATAGCCTTCGTTTCTTAGTTCTTCTAGAATAACCGGTAAAAACTGACTAACGTATTTTGCGTTGTTATGAAAAAGTACAATAGATCCTTTTTCTATGTTATTCACTATTATATCAACCACCTGCCTTGATCCTAGCTCTTTCCAATCTAGTGAGTCAATATCCCACTGAACTGTATAATATCCTAATTCACTCGCCGTAGAAATCAACAGATTATTGTAAGCTCCAAAAGGCGCTCTAAAAAGAAAAGGTTTTTCCCCTGTTATTTTTTCTATTTTACTACTCGTAGTGTTTAATTCTCTTTTTATTTCCTGCTTGCTTAATTTCGACATGTCTGGATGTGTAGTAGAGTGGTTTCCGATTTCATGACCGGCTTCATGAATTTTCTTAACCATATCTGGATACTTGTCTACCCAAAAGCCTACTAAAAAGAAAGTAGTTTTCACATCGTATTCCTCTAGTATATGTAATATTTCATCTGTATAGGCGTCTCCCCAAGCTGCATCAAATCTAATGGCAATCTTCTTCTCTCCTGCTTCAACACTATATATAGGCAGTATTTTTCCCATAGTAAACACTTCTAAAACTTTATTTCTATCACTGTATGTTACTATAACACTTAAAATGCTCAATCCAATAATTAGTGCAATTACGAGCATTGTTCTTCGGTTTAGTATAACAACTCTCATATCACTCCTCCTCTCTAAAATTTATTTTGCAATTTCATATTATTAATTTTATTCTAAACAATGATTATTATGAGTATCATCTGCACAATAGTATTTTTCTCTTTTAAAAACGCATAGATTGACCAGTGAACTCGTCCAGCTACGCTGAACATCGGGGAATCAGATGGGATTCTACCCCACCTGATTGGAAATTCCCACTTTAAAAAGTATAAGTAGTAAGTAGGGAACTAAAATCTATGATTTTATGTGAATCACTTAATTAGCTAAGTTGTCAAAAAGAGAACCAAAATCTCTGATTTTGTGTGAATCACTTTCTTTGTTCACCTGGAGTGGGAGTCATGACTCTAAAACATAATAGGTAGATCAACAAATAACTATACTGGTGGGTTCTTCTCCTACAGGAATACTCTTTAACAATTTTGCTTTATTTGTATCAATTACGTCTATCACGTTTTCCCTCAAACTAGATAGAAAAACTAGCTTATTTTCGCAGTCAATTTCAAGTCCATGAGGCATTTTACTTACTGTAACTATATGTTCAATAACATGTTTGATAAGATTAAATATGTATAAAACGTCGCTATCAGAGTCAGTTATATATAACATTTCATTTTTGCTGTCTCCAATTACTTCTACAAGCATTGTGCCGATATTAATCTCTCTTAACAAAATCATTTCGTCCATTTCATATATAAGCACCCTTCCCTCTCTTTCATATAAAAAGCTATAATGTACTACATACATGTACTTTCCATCAATACTCATTCTTAAATGCCAGGGGTTATAACATACTTTATGGCATAGTCTTTTTTCATTTGTTCTAGTTACTATTTCAGTAATGGTTTGTGATGCAGTATTCGCTATATAAACACTTTCTTGATCTTTACTCAGTACCATTCCATGTGGCATCTGCCCTTTGGGTATATGATGAGTAACTTCCATTGTATCCAAGCAAATAATCGAAATACTATTAGAATCTGCATTGGCAATATATATGCAATTATATTTTCTACATATAATCACTTGGCATGGGTTAGTTCCAACTGAGATACTATCTACTATTTCACCAGACTCTAAATTCAAGACAATCAATCTGTTGTTGTAAGAACAAGGTACATACAAATATCCACTAGTTTTATCATAGGTAATGTGATGGGGACCAAGTTTCTGAGACAGACATGATTCCCCTTTATTATTTAGTTTGATTCTCTTGATCTCTTTGCCACCTTCGATATTTATAATCTAAATTGTATCATCTGAAAAATTTGATATTATCAACTTCGCGCAAGAAAAACATTCCATCCCATCACCTTCCTAAATTGTTAACACTAGCCTTCTTTAATTATAGCTATCTATATACATATCTTATAAAAAGCAAAGGTATTTGTGAGGATAGAAAAATCTGCGAACGTAAACATTTTGTCTAAATTCACAGACTCTTATTCGAAGCATGTGACACCTACCTAATTTTTCAATTGCTTTCTCACTTCTCCAATCATGTAAAGCGACCCCGCACATACTATTGCCTCATCTTCACCAGTTATTTCTATAGCTTTTCTCATCGCCTCAGCAATTGATTCATTAGAATACACTTCTTTGTTGTATTTAGCAACTTTCTGTTCTAAGGTTTTTGAACTCATTGCTCTTGGATTATCTGGCTTAGTAACAACGATACGTTTTACAAATGGCAATAAAGTTTCTAAAAATTTATCAATTTCTTTGTCTTGAAGCATTCCTATTAGCAAAGTAATTTCGCACCCGCTAAGTAATGTTTTAATGCTATTTGCTAGCGACTGTACACCTTGAATATTGTGCGCTCCGTCAATTACCACTAACGGGTTATTACTTATTACTTCCATTCTGCCTGCCCATTTAGTATTTTTTAATCCTCCATATATATCCTCTTCATTAATGTTAATGCCTAACTCATTTCTAAGTACTTCTGCCACACAAATAGCTGTTGAAGCATTATATATTTGATGCGTGCCAAGCAATTGTATGCAAACATTTTCAAATCGCTTACTTAAAATAGTAGCTGAAAATCTTTGCCCTTTAATATCTTGAGTATGAATCCTAATATCACCAGTACTGAAAGTAAACAAATCGCTTCCGCGTTTTTTACAAACATCATTGATTACACTAGAAGCTTCCACTCCCTGAGGATATGAAACAACATAGCTGTATTCTTTTATGATCCCTGCTTTTTCAAATGCTATTTTAGAAATAGTATCCCCTAAATACTTCATGTGATCAAAATCAATTGAAGTGATTACCGATATAAGAGGATTATCTATTACATTAGTTGCATCTAACCTTCCACCTAGTCCAACCTCTAATACCAGAAAGTCAATTTCTTCTTTTGCATAATAACAAAGTGCAATTGCAGTTACTACTTCAAATTCTGATGGGTGATTTTTCCCGTTTCTCACCATTGCTTCAATCTTGCTCTTTACTATCATAGTAACCTTCGCTAACTTTTCTTCGGGTATATTCTCACCATTTAACCTAATTCGTTCAGTAAAAACTTCAAGATAAGGCGAGGTATATAACCCCACCCTATATCCTGACTTTAGGAGTATTGAACTAATAAATGAAGCAGTAGAACCTTTACCGTTTGTGCCCGCTATATGAATTACTTTAAGTTGTTTTTGCGGATTTCCAAGCAAGTCAAGGAGATATTTGATGTTTTCTAACCCTAATTTTGAACCAAATTTGTACGTGTTATGAATATATGCAAGTGCTTCAGTGTAATTCATTTTTTTCCCTCTTTTCCTGTCCCTTTCCTCTTTGTTTAGAGCAACCATAAAGGATTGCCCCTACAAATTTTTACCTCTTTAATCTTTTCCTGTCCAACTGTCCAACTAACCAACTGTCTACTTTATCCTTTCCAACTTTTCAATTCGCTCTAGTACTTTGTCTAACATATCTGTAAATTTAATTCCTTTTTTCTTTTCTTCTGCTATTAATTGTGCTGGGGCTTTTTTAACAAAGCCTGCATTTGAAAGTTTTCCTTTAACTCTATTTATCTCGCTTTCTAATTTAGCTTTTTCTTTATTCAATCTTTCAATTTCTTTTTCAAAATCGATTAATTCATCTAGTGGAATAAACAGCTCTGCTCCTTCAATAACTACAGAAACTGCATCATTTGGAATTTTTGTTTTGTCTGTAATTATTTCAATTTCAGATGTAGATGCTAGAGACATAAAGAATTTTGTGCCTTCTTTAATAGTTTTTACTACTTTATCGTCTTTTGAAAATACCATAAGTTTCGCTTTTTTGGACGGCGCTACGCTCATTTCTGCTCTAATATTTCTAATGTTTTTTATGGCAGTCATAATAAGTTCCATTTTTTTCTCAGCAACTTCATTAATTTCATTTTCATTGTACTGAGGCCACGTAGCAACTACAACATCCCCGCTAACAGTAGGTAGACTGCTCCAAATTTCTTCTGTAATAAAAGGCATATAAGGATGCATTAGTTTTAAAATATTTTCTAAAACATAAGTCAATACATAAAGAGCAGTTTTTTTGTTGTCTTCATCTGTTCCATACAGCCTTGACTTAGTCATTTCTATATACCAATCACAATATTCGCTCCAAACAAAGTCATACAGTTTTTGCGCTGCTAATCCGAGTTCAAATTTATTTATATTCTCTGTCATTTCACCGATAACACGGTTCATTCTTGTAACTATCCAATAGTCAGCGGTAGTCATGTTTTCTTTAATGCTACTGTAGTCAAGTTCGTTTGTATCTAAGTTCATTAATACAAATCTAGTAGCATTCCATAATTTATTTGCAAAATTTCTGCTAGATTCTAGTTTAGACATGTGAAAACGCATATCATTTCCCGGGGAATTTCCCGTTAGTAAAGTAAACCTTAAAGCGTCGGCTCCATATTCTTCAATAATTTCTAAAGGATCTATTCCGTTTCCAAGTGACTTGCTCATTTTACGTCCTTCGTCATCTCTAATAATTCCGTGAATTAAAACATGCTTAAAAGGTACCTCGTTCATAAACTCTAGTCCTGAAAATGCCATTCTAACGACCCAAAAGAAAATAATGTCGTAACCAGTGACAAGTACATCTGTTGGATAAAAATATTTTAATTCTTCAGTTTGGTCTGGCCAACCTAGTGTAGAAAATGGCCACAAAGCTGAACTAAACCAAGTATCTAGTACATCTTCATCTTGAATAATTTTTGTACTGCTACATTTGCCGCATTTGTTAGGAACGCTTTTCGATACCATTAACTCACCGCATTCACAGTAATACGCAGGTATTCTATGTCCCCACCATAGTTGCCTTGATATACACCAGTCTCTAATGTTTTCTAGCCAGTTTAGATATGTCTTTGAGAATCTGTCTGGAACAAATTTAATTCTTTCATCTTTCACAGCTTCAATTGCATCTTTTGCTAGTGGCTCCATCTTAACAAACCACTGCTCTGAAGTCATAGGTTCTACTACATTGTTACAACGATAGCATTGTCCAAGGCTAAGATCATGATCCTTTATTTTAATCAATAAGCCTTGTTCTTTTAAATCTTCAATAATTTTTTTCCTTGCATCATATCTGCTTAATCCTTCATAAATTCCACCTAGCTTGTTAATTGAGGCATCTTTATTCATTACATTAACTTGTGGAAGACCATGTCTTAGCCCTATTTCAAAATCGTTAGGGTCATGCGCAGGTGTGATTTTCAAAGCACCCGTTCCAAATTCTGCATCCACATAGTCATCAGTAATTACAGGAATTTCCTTATTCATAAGTGGAAGTATCAGCGTTTTACCTACGAGGTGCTTAAATCTTACATCAGTTGGATTAACCGCAACAGCAACGTCACCTAGCATTGTCTCAGGTCTTGTTGTTGCAATTTCTACGAATTCATCACTCCCTTTAACAGGATAATTAATGTGATAAAAATAGCCCGCTTTATCTTCATGCTCTACCTCAGCATCTGAGAGAGTTGTCTCGCAATCAGGACACCAGTTTATTATTCTATTCCCCTTATATATTAATCCCTTATCATACAAACGAATGAAAACTTCTTGCACCGCTTTACTTAATGTTTCGTCCATTGTAAATCGTTCTTTTGACCAATCACATGAATTGCCAAGTTTCTGCATTTGCTTGACTATTTTTCCACCATATTCTTCTTTCCATCTCCAAGCTCTCTTTAAAAACTCTTCTCTACCTATGTCTTCTTTAGTCAGTCCCTCTATTTTTTCAATGTGATTTGCAACTTTGATTTCCGTAGCAATACTCGCATGGTCCGTCCCTGGTTGCCATAGCGTTTCATACCCTTGCATTCTCTTAAAACGAATAAGCACGTCTTGTATTGTATGGTCCAGCGCATGCCCAACATGTAGTTCTCCTGTAATGTTTGGCGGTGGTAATACTATACAATACGGCTCTTTATCTGGGTTCGCATTCGCAGTAAAATGCCCTTTTTCAAGCCATCCTTTATAAATTTTATCTTCAAATTGTTTCGGGTCATAATTCTTTGGTAAGTTTTCCATTTTAATTCCTCCTGTAAATTATTTTTAAAATATCCTCAAAAATTCGAGCATTTCTGGTCTGTCAGATAAAAACAACAATACTGCTCCAATAATTGCAACAACAAGTCCTGCTACTTTGACGTATAAAATCATTTTTCCTTCTTTTCTCTTTAACATCTGTAGTATTGGCGATGTCATATACACCATAAATGCACCAATAAATAAGAAAATACTACCTACTAAATACATTTTTT
>JAJOKP010000073.1 GCA_021129775.1 Clostridiales bacterium | reverse complement strand
ATGCAAAGATTTCAAGTGGCTTTTGCCCTCGTCTTGAATTTGATCTCCATAAGTAATCATCATTATATTTTTTTCATCTACCCAATTATTTCCTGTATTCTTCAATTCAAGTTCACTCTTAAATTTCTCCATTAAAAGCTCAATCTCATGTAATATTTTGTCTGCTTTCTCTACTCCATAAATATCTACAATTTTCTTTTTAATACTTACTTTTCTTTCTTCTGTCACGTTCAAAGCACCCATAAATACCCTCCATCTTTTTCTATCAAAATAATTCCGACAAAATTTTGCCTAAACTTTCATACGAATAATATCTCTTTCCAAGATCAAAATTCCATTCTACTTGCGCTTCTCGAAGCCTATTATTAGTTAATTGTATTATACATTGTTCGGCTGCTTTTTCAACAACTTTTTGATGAACCTTTGCTAATTTTTTTTCACAAAAGTCGAATTTGTCTCCTAGCGAAATAATCGCAAAACCTTTTTCTTTTATATCCGTTCCATATACAGGGTATTCGTATACAAGCACTGGTTTTTTTGCGAAAACAGCTTCTAAGAACTGGTTGCCCCAACCTTCTAATAAACTAGGATATGACACAATATCTGCAAGAACGTATGCATCCCAAAGAGAGTATTTTTTATTCCCATTGCCTTCTTCTCTTTCCGCTTCTATCAATTCATTAATAAACATAATTTCAACGTTTAAGTTTTTAGCTTTTTGCTTTAGTGTATCTAAATATCCTTCTTCCGATTCGTCCATGCCTGCAAAAACAAAGACAATTCTGTTATCCTTAGTGAAAACTCTCCCATCGTAGAGTTTATGACTTCTTAGGACATCTAAGTATTTTTTCTTGCCTAATTCTCCTAATACGTCTAATGCTAATTCAATTCCTTTTCTTTTTGCAATTCTAGTCGCTTGCAAGAATACGATATCAGATTCTTTCAGTCCGATTCTCTCTCTTAAATCCTTGTTATAGTCGTCCATTTTCCATGCTTCTTCAGCAAAATCGAATACATTAGGTACAACAGTAGATTCCAGTCCCTTACGGTCTTTTAGCTCTTTTTGTGCAATCTTATTTATTACCACATGCGAAATATTGCCCATTCTAGGTGGGAAATACTCCTCTAGCCATTCTCCAATAAATTCACATGTGGGGTTATCATATTTTTCTCTTTCCCAATAAAAATCGTGATGATGAGTTACACATTTAATACCAGTTTTTTTTACTGCCTCGGAAAATCCAATGCCTGCAGGCAGTCCCCATCCTAAAGACCAAATATTATTAGGCACTAAAACATCTAGCTTATACTCGTTGATTAACGAGATAAGCCTTTCTTCAATTATCTTTGCATATTCAAGCATATCATTTTTAAATTCTGCTTCAGTTTTGTAATCTGTAAATTTTTCATACGCATTTCTTACAAATCGATCATTAGAAGGTTGCATATAAAAAAGTTCTTCTATGACCAAAGAATCCACACCCTTTTTTTTCCCTGAAATAAAATATACTTTATGCCCTTGTTTCTCTAAAGATTTTTTCCATTTGTCCATCTCTAATGAAACGCCGTCTGTTTCCCCTGTCCTAAAATGACATAATGCTATATTGCTCACTAATTTCCCTCCTATGTTGATTCACTCGGGAGCAAAGCAAGAACCGTCCCCCTTTGCTCCCGCAAATTTTTGTTTTCTGTCGCTTTTTTCGCTAACCTTTTACTGAGCCACCAAGAATACCTTTTATGAAAAAGCGTTGCATAAATAAAAATGCGATTACAACTGGTAATACCGTCAAAACATTTCCTGCCATTAATGACGCCCATGGTACTGCCACTGTGTCTTTAGCTAACAAGCCTATCCTTAGTGGTAATGTAAAGTTATCCGGTGACCTTAGTAGTACTAAGGGCATAGTAAACGAGTTCCAGTTGTTAACAAACTCAATAATCACCAGTGAAGTTATTGCTGGTTTGATCAATGGCACTATAATACTGAAAAAAATTCTAAGTTCGCCACATCCGTCAATTCTAGCTGCTTCAATTAACGAGTCCGGTATATCTTCAATGTATTGTTTCATAAAGAAAATCCCAAATATCGTTACCCCAAAAGGTAGAATTAGCGCTAGTAAATTGTCGTACAAGCCAATTTTAATTATCACAAAAAATAGTGGTAGTAACAGCACAGTTGCTGGTATAGTCATTGTTCCTATTAACATCATCATGAGGAAATTCTTCCCCAAAAATTTCTTTTTAGCAAACGCATAGCCAGCCATAGTAGAAAATATTACTATTAACAACGTTGCTGAAATTGATACGACTGCTGAGTTGAAAAAAGTTCTCGCAAAATCCAACCTATGAATGACGTCGACAAAGTTTTCAAAAGCTAGTTGTTCTGGCCAAAAAGTAGGTGGAATACGTGTTATTTCTATATTAGTCTTTAAACTCGAAGTAATAAGCCAATATATCGGAATCATAAAAATTGCTGACAATATATACAAACCTAAAGCTATGCTTCTTTTCTTAAAATTTTTCACCATTGCCACCTCCTAATAATCCAATTTATTCTTGTTGATTCTATGTTGAACTACCCCTACAAACACAACAACTGCAAATAGAATATATGACATTGCAGCTGCACTCCCCATATCATAGAAAGTAAAAGCTTCGTTGTAGATTAAAAAAGGTACAGTTATAGTAGAGTCAGCAGGTCCGCCACCAGTCATTACAAATACTTCTTGGAATATATTAAACGAAAAAATCATTAATAGAATGAAAACTACCATATTAATTCGCCCTAACATTGGCCATGTTATATATCTAAATTTATGCATACTAGTCGCCCCGTCAATGTCAGATGCTTCGTATAGTGATTTAGGAATGTTCTGTAATGCTGCTAGGTAAATGAGCATAAAATACCCCACTCTCCTCCAAGATGACATTAATGCAATTACAGGCATAGCCCAAGCTGTCTCCGATAAAAAACTAATGCTTTCAATTCCAAAGAGAGCAAGAACTGCATTTACTAACCCGGTATTCCCACCAAAAATAATCATAAATACTAAGCTTGCGCTTACTATAGAAATTACATAGGGAATAAAAAATATTGACCTTAACACGGCCGAACCTTTTATTCCTTTATCTAGTAACATTGCTATCGTCACTGATGCAAACATAGTAAGAGGTATAAATATTGCTGCAAAATATATTGTATTAAATAAACTTTTTCTAAATAGCTGGTTCCCAAGGACATCAATATAATTATCAAATGCTATCCACTCTCCAACAACCTCAAAAAGTCCACTATCTCTCAATTCCATGGGGTTTATGTTGCGAAAACTCGCTACAAGCGACCATATCGCAGGATATATAATAAACATTGATACTATTATCATAGCAGGCAAAATAAATATATATGCCGAAAAATCACTTGCTTTCCATTTTTCTTTTATATGCCTTAACCTTGTTTTAAATGTTAACGCTTCCGATTTTGATATCCCAATAGCTGAATTTTTCTTGTCTAACATGATAGACCTCCAATCTTACAAATATAATTCCACTAGTACAGTGTAGATGAATCAAAGAAACGTCCCTTGACTCACAATAGAAGAATAGCAGGGTATAGATTCGTACCCCGCTAGCAAAACCTATTCCATAATGTCATTTCCTAGTCTTTCGATATTGTCTAATGCTTCTTGTGGAGTTATTGCTCCAATCATAACTTGATTTAATTGACTTCTGTATATTTCAGTTTCAACTTTTGCCCAATTTGGTGATGGAGTTGAAATACTTGGATACTTCATCCCTTCAATAAATACTAAGAAATCTGGATTGTCTTTGAAGAAATCTGTGTCTGCAAGGTCTTTACGAATAGGTACTCTAAACGGATAGTAGTTGCCATCATCGCCCTTTTCACCCATCATTATCATTTCTTGACCTTTTTTACTTCCTAAGAAATCAATTAAAGCAATTGCTGCCTCTAATTTTGCGCCTTCAACTCCTTCTGGAATTGATAACATAAACGGTCCAATATCAGATGCTCTACCTGCTGGCCCCGCTGGTGCTGGTGCTGCTCCAACCTCGAACGGATTCCCATTTTTCCAGATGTCTGTGATTCCCCAAGGTCCTTGGAACTGCATTGCAGTGATTTGGCTTCTAAAGTCAGCCATTGCGTCTCCACCATTTTTATTAACTGTATCAGGTGGTGTTACTTCTGTTAAAAGCTTGTAGTAGAATTCTAATGCTTTTAATCCTTCTGGAGAATTTAAAGCAACTACTTCTTCACCGTTCTCCATTTTAACAATTTCTCCGCCTGCTTGATGTAAGAACATATTAAACAACCAAGTAATATCATGATGTTGCTGTCCTACTAGACTAAGTCCAAACTGATCTAATTTTCCGTCTCCATCTGTATCTTTTGTCAATTTCTTAGCATACTCATAAAGTTGTTCCCAGTTGTCTGGTGGTCCTGATAGTCCAGCTTCAGCAAATAAAGTTCTGTTATAAATTAGCTGGATAGAATGACCCAACCACGGATATCCAAACAATTGGCCATCTAAGTCTGCTAAATTCCATAATTCTTCATAAAAATACCCTTTGTTTGCTGCAAATTCAGCACTTAAATCCATAAATGCTCCCTGTGAGCCTAAAGCTTTAACGTCACGATAAGCAACCTGTAAAACTTCTGGTGTGTCTCCACCCAATATTTGCGTAAGCAACTCAGCGCCCGATGCGGTTCCACCGTACAGTGTTACAGAAATATTAGGGTTTTGGTTTTCAAACTCATCCACGATTTTTCTTAACGCTTTACCTCTTCCACTATCAGCATCCCAAGTAATTCTGATACTGATATCCACATCTTCTGCCACCTCTGGCGCTTCTGGTGCTTTTGTTTCTTGCCCATCGCTAGGTTTCACTTCTGGTTCTTTTTCGTCTGGAGCGCATCCGATAAGTCCCATAATTAACACTAGCACGAGTACTGAAATAAACATCCCTTTAAATCTCTTCATTACGTATTCCTCCCATAAATTTATTATGTTTATCATTACAATTCTTCTCGCTATCCCGCTGTCTATCGTTGGCAAAATGCGAGAAAAAAATTACACTTTGTTCACTAATTAATTGCTTCTTTACTCAATTTCTTCGCTTACTTGTTGTTTGCTCTATTCAAACCTCTATTACATTGATTTTCTTTCAATCACCTTAGGCTTAAGCAATATCCTTTTTATTATTTCAACATCCGTATTCATCATCTCACATAAAATTGAAACAGAGTATTTCGCGAATTCTTCCTTGGGTTGATCAATTGTAGTTAAAGGTGGCGAAAAATATTCACTCATCTGTATGTTGTCTATCCCGAGAACTGCAATATCTTTTCCTATTTTAAGACCTTGCTCTTCTATTGCTCTATACGCCCCTAAAACTCTTTCATCTCCTGATATAAACAAAACATCGACCTTATTACTTGCTAATATTTTTTTAGTGCTATTATAACAGTCTTTAAAATCTGATATCCCATAATGAATATTTTGCTCAATACTAACATTTAAGTGTTCCTTATATGCATTTTTAAAACCCTCTGCTCTTGTTTTGTTTACTAAAAAATCTACTTCTCCTAATAAAAAATGTGCATTTTTATACCCTTTATTAATAATGTGCTCAGCACCAATATAACCTACTTTATAATTGTCGCAGTCAACAAACGATGTGTCTCTATTTTCAATGTCTTTACCAATAATAACAAAGGGAATTTCTCTTTCTCTTAAATACTTTATTCTGTAGTCATTCTCGACGCTATCAAACAGAATTGCTCCATCAGCGAAGCCATTCTTTAAAAGAGAAAATCCGTCTATTGCAGTGTAAACACTTTCTCTAGCAGTTGAAGCAGAAATAATAGTTCTATAGTTTTTTTTCTTTGCTTCAAAAATAATTTTATTTACAATTTCGTTATGCCATATACTCCAGTAACCACCTTGATGCTCGTCAATAAATACAATAATTGCATTAGTTTTTTGCTGTTTTAGCCCTTTTGCTAAAATATTAACTTCATATCCGGTAGCATTAATTATTTTTTGTACTTTTTCCCTTGTTGCTTCATTTACGTTAATACTTTTATTAATTACCCTTGAAACTGTTCTTGGAGAAACGCATGCAAGTGTTGCTACGTCTTTAATCGTTAGTCTTTTCACTTGTGCTCCCCCCTCTCGTTGCCATCGTTGTCATTTGATTATACACTATTTTTTTTAGTTTGGCAATCGTTTTCAGAAAATTTTATATTATTATTTTTGCTTTATTAATTACAAAAGTAAATTCCACCCCAAAGATAGCATGATTGGAAGTTGCCTTTACAAATAATGGGTTGGATTCTAGTCTTGCAATTTCTTATTCATTGTGCAATTTTTCTAATTAAAACGTCACTAATAACCGATTCTCTGACTCTGTAAAACCTGGTATAACTAAATGATACTTGATTTCTATCTTACTATTTTGTTTTTTACCTTTAATCTCTATATCTAAGAAACTAGCCATTATTTCAATTTCAAAATTTCCATACGCTGTATTATAGTCACTTTTATTGCTTTTATCCTTTTCAAAAACAAGGCTAGATGTTGTTTGTCCATAGCGTTTCATAGTTATTTTTCTGTCGTCTTCTATTTTGAGTGAAGTCGTTGTTCCTTCCATGCCTGAAATCTCAGATTCTTTGTATACTATATATGTATTATTGTTTTTCGTGTAGATTGTCCCTTCTGTTGTTAACTCAATAGTGTTTTCTTCACCTTCAATATTTTTTTGTATCCCTATTACTTTTATCATTATTTCTTTTTTCATAACGTTTGTCCTCTCGTAGCCTTGTTTTTTTTCGCTATTACTCTTTATGCTTTTCTATCGCGAGCTGAATAAGTCTATCTACCAAATCTTCATAGCTTATTCCAGAAGCTTCCCACATTTTAGGATACATGCTTATTTTTGTGAACCCTGGCATTGTGTTTATTTCATTTACTAGCAGCCGATTTGTTTTACGCTCTAAAAAGAAGTCTACTCGTGCTAACCCAGAGCAGTCGATTAGTTTATATACTTTTAACGCCATATCTTTTACCCTTTTAGCAAGCCCATCTCCAATATCAGCAGGTATAATAAACTTACTCTTTCCTTCAAAATATTTGTCTTTATAGTCATAAAATTCTCTCGAAGGTATTATTTCTGCGGGTAGGGAAGCAATTGGATTCTCATTGCCTAAAACCGCACATTCAATTTCTCTACCGTCAATAAACTCTTCTACTAAAACTTTTTTATCGTATTTAGAGGCTAATTCAATCGCGCTAATTAATTCTTGTTTGTTCTTCGCTTTATTGATTCCTACGCTTGAGCCAAGATTAGCTGGCTTTATAAACACAGGATAACTACACTTAGATTCTATTTCACCAACTACATCATCAGCAATCAACTTTTTGTAGTTTTCTATCACTTTATACTTTGTCTGCGGAATTTTTTCCGCACTAAATATTTTCTTCACCATAGCTTTGTCCATTGCAAGTGCTGATGCCAACACACCTGCTCCCACGTATGGTCTTCCCATCATTTCAAGCATTCCCTGAATCTTACCATCTTCACCATATGGTCCATGGAGAACTGGAAAAACAACATCTATCTTAAAATTATCTGTTTGTTCTGTAGTTTTTTCATATGCTTTAATTTCTCTTTCATTTTCTCCTCCAGTTGTATTCCCTAATAAACCAATCAGATTCCTACATTCTTCATCCGCTAATTGTTCCCACTCACCTGCTTGAATTTTACCATAACTTCCATTATATCGTTTCCATACTCCCTTTTTTGTTATGCCTACTGTAATAATATTGTATTTTTCACTATTCATAGCATTAAGTACTGAAGTTGCCGACATCAAAGAAACTTCATGTTCCTTAGACTTGCCACCAAACAGTACCATTACGTTTAGTTTACTCATTTTTATACCTGCTTTCGTGCATGATTAATAATTAACTATCCCTAGTTAATTATATTTACTATATATATTATAATACCGCTCTTTAATTTATTATTCAACTACTATCGTGATACAAAAACAAACATAACATAGGCAAAAAATACAGGCGACCCAACTCCTCTTTATAAGAAAGGAAGTGAATCACCAGTTTCCCACTTTAATACATCAAAGCCGCTCTACTTATTTCTTCTCTAGATGCCATTACCCAGTCCCATATTTTTGATCTTAGTTGAATTGGGATTTCATCTTGCGTAGCATTGTATAGTTCTTTATACTCTTCTTCTGATAGTATTTTTTTAGCTCTCTTCTAGTTTCTTCATCTATTAATCCGCTCTTTACATCAATAAAACACAATGGAGGAAACATCACACACCACCAATTTTTCCCTTTGCCTTCTCCTATTATCACTCTCAAAGACTCGTATTCTCCAGCTGGTAGCACGACATCGCCATATTTTCTAGTCGGAAATATATGTTGCCCGAACACAACTTGCACATCATAGTTTCTTTCGTTATTCCTTATTTCACCAAGTGCAGCGTTTTTAATTCCGTTCAAGTTTGCGCTGATATTCTCTCTCGCTTCTTCAATATTATCTGATCTTATTGACTCTGAATTCAAAAATGAAATAACTCTATTTCTCACTTTCAGCTTTAACCGTTGGTCTCTAGGCGAATCGCTGTTTGCCATAACATGAAAACGTATTAAATTATCATAAGCATTTGACGATAGCTTGTTATCTCGTTGCATACTTATAAAGGCGATTGCCAACAAAAATATAATGATCAATAATTGTATACATTTCTCCTTCACAACAATACCTCCTGCCCTTCCAAATGATTGTTTTAGTCTCATTATTTACAAAACAGAATACATATATACAATTATTACTCTTTTTTTACCTCGAAAGTCCTGGTCTTCTAACCTCAGCATTTATCTTGATATCTATATCCAAATTCGGAAATGTTCTTTCCCAATCTTCTTTTTCTTTCTCCCACACTTTTGGATGAAATTTTTCTAAATATGATTTTACGCCGATAACATCTGTCTTCATTTCTTTTTTGTAATTTATTAATTAGCCTCTTTGTTTTTTTTCTAAGCACTTCATTGACTTCTTTATCAAACTTTTTCATAAACTCAGGCTCCATTATATCGTCTTTTGGATTAAATAAATACTGCTTAATATCTCCTTCAACATCAATTTCTATTTTTATTTTCATCTGGCTATTTTCATTACTCAAACTAAATTCTACCTTGGTATATGTAATACAATAAGGGATCGTAACTTCGTCATGTAAAATTGGAATAGATAAAGCCTTTGATTCATCTCTTATAATCATTAATATTTGTTTTTCCTCTTCATCTAACCAATCTACTAATTTATAGTCATTAAAAATCGCTTTTCCTTCTAAAATAGCAGCTTCATTTTCTACTATAATACTTGGCATAGCGACTTTCCCATATTGATGCATTCTCATTAATATTTTTCCTAATTCTCCGGTATCATAGCCATGAATCCGATCCTTAGTTCTAAAAAGCCCATCAATAAAAATTCCTATCAATAGTTCCGTTTTAGCCTCAAATTCTAGTATGTCTTTTGCCTTCCCTTTTGCAATCGCAATCCTTACTTTTCTGCTCACTAACGGATCTCTTTCAAATGCATCTAGAATCTCTCGCATTTTTTTAGCGTCCTTCGCAATTTCTTCTCCAATAATGATTACTTTTAATTGTCCTACGAAAAGATCTTTATCTACTCTCGTTGACAATCTCTCTTGTGTACAGTAAAAACTAGTCCCTAGTCTACTAATTACAACATTTGATATTTCAGCGCCTTCGCCTTTAGCTATTTGTATATTTGAAAATGCAAATGTAAACAACAAATTTTCGCTTTTTTCTATCTGGGACTTATCTATTCCTATTGCAAGTACGTATGCTCTATCATCAATTTCTATATTGTCCCAGCAACCAGTCATTGCAAAGGCAACCACAGCAACGATCATCATTAATATAACTCTTTTTTTCACATTCCGCCATCCTCTCTGTTTGATTTTTTTCTAGCATATATAATAATAGCTAATATGCACGGTATTATTATCACGATAATCGGCGCTAGAAAATTAGTGATTTTATCTAAATAAGTATATGTCTCCGCTATATTTTCAGAAAATATAGCTATCAAATATATAATCGGAATCAGAGGGAACGCAAATAATTTATAGTCTCTTATTAGCGCAGTATTTACTCTTAGTGTTTCGGTAAACCCATCCCTTGGTCCTCTTATTAGCGATTCCGTCACAGGCTCAGACACTGCCCTCATTGGCCATCCTCTTGACCCTATAATAATGATTTTCTCGTATTGCTCTAGTAGTAAAACAGTTTCCCCACTTAAAACATTTAAAATCCCCTCATCGATTGTTTCTACTTCTTTCATATCGCTTATTGCAAGTACATTTTTCTTAATTTGCTCGACAATCTCTTTTTTGATTCTCTTAGGACTCGGCTCTGTCATTCTGCATGTCATCATTAGATGCGTCAGTACATATTCGTTCACCAAGTTCCTGTCTATCATGCCATCCTAGTATATTATTGCAGCGTTTAGCTTTATATCTTTGCCACTTTCTATTTCTCTGTATACAACATCCTTGCAGTCTTTTAGAATTTCTTTAAAAGTCTGAACGTTCGTTTCCAAATTTTTATGCGGTCTGTTATTCTCCGCCTTATCATTACTATTTTGCATCATTAATAATCACTTTTTCCTTCTCAATATTTCATTAGTGTTTAAACTATTCACAGTTAGCCTATTTGTAGCAACACATATACTATGATTCCACCTACTACATATATTCTTGCTATTGCTCTCGCAATTATAATTTCTTTTTTTAATTGTGCTTTCTTTAACCTCGGAATATCAACGTAAATCAAAAATATCCCAATAATTATCAATATTGCTAAAACGTATATATCGTATATGCCTCTTAATGTCTCAATAAATATGCACATTCGCTTATTCCTACTTTCTCTATCTTGTATTTTCTTTTCTTATTAATTTCTACAATTTTACTCTTTTCTATGCATGAAAAAACCAAAGAATTTTTCTTTGGTTTTTTATTGTATCGCATTTTAAAGATTACTCTTGCTATAACTTTGTGTAATATACGTTTGTTTGTATAGTTTAAGCAAATTATCGCGCGCTGACTTTGCGCGTTCATAATTTTTATATATTCCAAATACTGTAGGTCCACTTCCTGACATTATACTCCCAATAGCATTGTACTCCAGCATTTTCTTTTTAATTTGTTTTATAATGGGATGTTTTAATGCAGTAACTTCTTCTAGAACATTAAACATGTTTTTTGATAATTTAACTAAGTCCCCTCTCTCTACTGCATCAATCAGCACGTAAATATCTTGTCTTTGCTTTAATTTACTCAAATCTAATTGTTTATATATTCCTTCAGTTGAAACAGAAAAGGATGGCTTTGAAATAACAACCCACACGTTTTCCAACCCTCTAATAGGCGTTAAATTCTCTCCTATTCCTTCCGCTAGCGCTGCCCCTCCCAAAACACAAAATGGAACATCCGCTCCGATTTCAACCCCCCAAAGCATCAATTCTTTAGTTGTCAGATGTAAATCCCATAGTCTGTTTAATCCAAGTAGTACAGCTGCTGCGTTAGAACTTCCCCCCGCTAGACCTGCCGCGACAGGAATATTCTTTTCGATACGTATATCAACGCCTTTACTAATGTCTAGCTTCTCCTTTAACAGCTCGGCAGCCTGGTATGCTATATTTTTCTCATCTGTAGGTATATATTCACATTCAGTTCTTATGTTAATTGTTTGCCTATCATTTTCAGTTAACGTGACAATATCATACAAGTCAATTTGTTGCATAATCATCTTCACTTCATGGTACCCGTCATATCGCTTTTTCATGACGTCCAGCGATAAATTTATCTTAGCTCTTGCGGTTAATTGTACGCTTTTCATTGCTCGATTTCCTTTCAAGAACATGTTAAGGAGCGAATTGTCAGCCGTTAGACAAATGACTAACAAGCTCCTAAAAAAACAAAGCCATTTTTATCAGCTTTGTGTTAATAGTTATTTTTTAGATCTCTTATATTATATCAAAGTTTTTAATTATATTCAATCTATTGATTTTCCCCAATCCACCTTCCCTACAATTTCAAAGTGTGTTCGTTTTGACTCAAAATATATTCATTTGCACTTAGCTCATCTGGGTTCTCTATATTGTTATTTTCAATTATGTTCTCCATTGTGGAGTTATATTTTTTTGCAATTTTCCAAAGTGTATCACCTGATTGTATGACGTAAATTATTAAACTAGGTCCATTATCACTATTTTCGCTTTGTTCGAGCTCCGTTATCTCACCAATCAACTCTACTTTTTCTAATACATACGCTTCACATTCTATTTTAAAATCCACTTTAACATCTCCCTGGTTTTCTCCCACTACTTCGTATTTTACGCTCGCATCAGACAACTCTATATCCGCCTTAATACCTTCGTAAGCTCCACCTAAGCCTATATACTGTTTAAATGGAATTTCTTGCTCGAACCTATGTAACGATTGCACCTCACTCTCAGACATATATATCATAACAATTCCTAACACACCTTCAATGACTATCTTCTTACCGATTTCATGATAGTCACTTATTGAAGTTCTTGCATTTACAAACAATATCTTTTCAATCCTTGGATTATTAAGCGGAACATTTAAAGATTCATTTAGAGAAACGCTAGTTTCTTCTGTTTCAATATTTTTCTTAAACAAGACTGTGTTTCTTTCTACTGCAAGTTTCTTTTTATGCGAATATACATCTACAATCAGCTCTTTTTCTACATTTTTAACTATTTCTGCATCCACTTGTACAAAAGCTTCAATTTCAATAATTCGTCTCTCTCCTTGGATGTTCTCAATAATCTTTGCCGCCATTGTATTAACCCTAATTATAGATTTGTACTTCGCTTCGCAATTTGCTTCACTCATCTCCACGAAATTGTTAAATGGAATCTCTGCTTTATATGACCTCATCATATCTTCACTGTCGTCAGTTAGGTACACAACATCAATAAGTAATATCCCCCCTACTATAATTTTCTTGTCGGTTATTTTGGTTTCTTTATTGGATATCCCCCAATTTGTTTTTACAATTTCTTCAATTTCAGGCAAGTTATCTTCTATTTCAAAAGCATCCTTTACTAATATTTCTTCGCTTCTTTTTTCAGCAGTTGAAATGTACTGAAATCTTTCCTTCAGTACCTGCAAATCTTCGAATCCGTCAGTACTTGTTATTATCTCAGCACTTCTCTTTTCCTTAACCTTACATTTCAAGTTTACAATTGCTTTAATGCCAATTTTTCTTTCATTATTCATCGAAAAATCAATATGTTCAATTTCTGCCTTCACTTCTCCTTGCATTTTTGGTGCTACGCTTTCTAGTTCTATTTCGTGCTTAAACACTGTACTACTTTCAACATTGATAATTGCTTCTTCACCCACTTCTGATACATATAAAACACTAAAATTGACAGTTCCTTCAACTATCATCTTGCCTTCTTCAATTTTTTCTCCTTCTACTCTTATTGTGCCGTCAACTGAGATTATTCTAGAAATATCAGGTTTTGAATCCGGAACCAGTATATCTCCTTCAATTACATTCTGTACTCTTTCTTGACTTACTACAACCTCTGTTACTAGTGTTTCTTTAATCAAATCTATTGGCATTTCCCATCCCCCCTCCTAGGTGTTTTGCGTCTTACTTATATCTTATTAAATTGTCTTTGAAATATGATACAAGTTTGCATATATTTCAAAACGCCTACGCATAAAAAACCCATCTCAAATGAAATGGGTTTTTGTACTTCGGCAATAATTTTTTCTTTGTTATCCAACAATTAGCGTTCCTGCTTTACCTGCAATTCCTTCTTTTGCTTTTTCTAACGACGTTATAAGCGTGGTCCTTCCAGGTTTTGATTCTACAAAGTTCATAGCTGCCTTAACCTTAGGTAGCATCGAGCCTGGCGCGAAATGACCTTCATCAATATATTGCAACGCTTCTTTAATTGTTACTTTTTCTAGTTCTCTCTGGTTAGAAGTATTAAAATTAATCGCAACTCTTTCTACTGCGGTTAAAATAATTAGATAATCTGCATCTAAAATATCAGCTATTTTCGCAGATGCAAAGTCTTTATCTATCACGGCAGGTACGCCTCTTAATGCTCCATTTTTTTCTACAACTGGTATGCCACCACCACCTACTGTTATGACTACATGTCCTGAATCAACAAGGGTTTTAATGATTTCAGATTCTACAATATCTATGGGTTCAGGCGAGGCTACTACTCTTCTATATCCTCTTCCTGAATCTTCTTTCATTGTATATCCCTTTTCTTTTGTCAATGTTTCAGCTTCTTCTTTAGTGAAAAAAGAGCCTACTGGTTTAGTCGGATTCTTGAAACCTGCATCATTTTCATCAACAACTACCTGCGTAATAATTGAAGCAACAGATTTTTTAATATTTCTTGCAACCATTTCTTCTCTTATGGCTTGTTGTAGATGATAACCAATATAGCCCTGACTCATTGCACCGCATTCTGGAAATGGCATTATATTTATGCTTTCATTTTGTTGAGCAGCTGTCTCATAGGTAGCAATCATCTGTCCAACTTGAGGTCCATTCCCATGAGCAATTATTACTTCGTGTCCTTCTTCTATTAAGTCCACTATCGATTTTGATGTTTCTTTTGCAGTAATTAATTGAGCCATTGAGCTAGTGTCTTTTGGGTTAGCTTGAAGTGCGTTCCCACCAAGTGCTATTACAATTCTGCTCTTTTTTTGTACCATGCCCCCACTCCATTTCTTGGAAAATTTACTTCTTTTTTTGTGTTTCTTTTGAGCTTTTGATATCTCCAATTCTAAAGGATTACAACTAAAGCGTCGCAATCATAATTGCTTTTATCGTATGCATTCTATTTTCCGCTTCATCAAAGACCACTGAATGTTTGCTCCTAAAAACTTCATCAGTTACTTCCATAGATTCAAGCCCGAATTTCTCTTTAATTTCTCTTCCAACTACGGTGTTTTGGTCATGAAAAGCTGGTAAACAATGCATAAATATCACATCGACATTATTAGTTTTCTTCATCATTTCCATATTCACTTGATAGGGAGATAACAGTTTAATTCTTTCTTCAAACTGATCTTCTTCACCCATAGATACCCAAACATCCGTGTATATTACATCAGCATCTTTAACATCCTCAATGTTCTCTGTTAGTTCTATAATCGCACCTGTTTCTTTTGCTATTTCTCTCATCTCTGCTACTAATTCAGCTGCTGGAAATAACGATTTTGGTGCTAATGCAACAAAATGCATCCCCATTTTGGCTGCTCCAATCATTAAAGAATTCCCCATATTATTTCTTGCATCCCCTACGTATACAAACTTAACTTTGCTAAGAGGCTTGTCGATATGCTCCATTACTGTTAAAAAATCAGCCAGTATTTGTGTCGGGTGATACAAGTCAGTAAGTCCATTCCATACTGGTACTCCTGAATGCTCCGCTAAAATTTCAACCGTTTCTTGCTTAAACCCTCTAAATTCTATTCCATCATAATATCGACCTAATACTTTTGCAGTATCTTCAATGGACTCTTTTTTCCCCATTTGGCTATTAGTTAAAAAAGTTACGTTCGCTCCTTCGTCAAATGCCGCTACTTCAAAAGCGCATCTTGTTCTAGTAGAAGATTTTTCAAATAATAAAACGATATTTTTGCCTTCTAGTGCTTTCTCTTTACTCCCAGTTCGTTTTTTTGCTTTTAAATCCTTGGATAAGTCTAGCATGTGTCTAATTTCTTCTGGTGTAAAATCTTTTAGTGTTATAAAGCTTTTTCCTTTTAAGTTCACTGGCATAAAAACCCTCCTCTTTTTTATAACGACTTAAAAGTAGAGAACCGAAATCTGTGATTTCGTGTGAATCACTTTGTTGGTTCATCTAGGCGAAGCCTGACAAAGTTTCATGAGAATCATCCTTTAAAATACCTCGGGCTTTATGCCCGTGGATTATAATCAAAGATTCTTTTATATTTCTTCTCTTACAAGTGGCATAGACATACATCTAGGACCACCTCTACCTCTAACTAGTTCTGATCCTTCGATTTCAATTACTTCTATACCATTCTTTCTTAGTGTTTCATTAGAAACTTCATTTCGGTTATATGTTATAACAACACCTGGTTCTATTGCTAATGTATTAGTACTATCATTCCACTGTTCTCTAGCTGCTGTAATAACTTGTCCACCACCGCTTTCAATTAGCTTAATTGCAGGCAATTTCAGAGCATTTTTCAAACCGTTTTCTAATGAATCGCAAAGCTTAACTTTCGGCGTAATTTTGCCTCTAGTTAATTCGAAAGCACGTAACTTTTGACTTACTCCAGGGTAAATCGTAAATTTATCGTAATCTATCATAGTGAATACAGTGTCTAGATGCATATATGCCCTTGTAAATGGAATTTGTATCACTAAAACTTTTTTCGCTATGTTTTCTTCAAACAATCTCTGTGCTAAGGTCTCAATTGCCCTTGCAGAAGTTCTTTCACTGCAACCGATAGCTACGATATCTTTACTCAAAACTAATACATCTCCACCTTCAATGCTATATTTCTCTTTATAAGTATATAAGAGTTTTGATGTATTTCCTCTAAATAATGGATGAAAATTATAAATATATTCCAGAAACATAGTTTCTCTGTTTCTGGCAGGGGTTTTCATTTTATTTATCGAGAGCCTATTCCCAATCACTACACCAGGGTCTCTAGTAAAAAATAAGTTTGGCAGCGGATTAATGTAAAATGGGAAATTTTCTTTTATGTAGTCTATTAAATACTGTTTCTGCTTTCTTCTTTTCAGCTCATCTTTGTGCAAACCTGCAACAGCAAGTTCAATGATTTTATTGGGATTGCAGCCTTTCATATAATCTTCAATAGTCGCTTCAAGTTCAATGTTTTCTACGTTAGAATTTTTAACTGCATCCTTGATAAAGCTGGTGCGTACACTCTCATCACCTATTACTTCTACAAGCAAATCCTCGTAATAATATATGCCACAACCTCTTTTTTGCATCTCATTTGCAAAGCTTGCATGCTCTTCTCTCATCCTTTTTAGCCAAGGAATATCATCAAATAGTAATTCCTGAAGATATTCTGGTGTTAACCTTTCTAACTCTTTTCCAGGTTTATGTAGCAAGACTGCTTTTAATCTGCCTATCTCAGAATTCACATTTATGAAGTTGTGTTCTGGCAATTTATTCACTCCCATCACAGTAAGTTTTACTAACAATCATAGTATATCTATTATTTATGCATAAATCAAGTGGCTATTTAAAAAGGTTTTTTGCGGATTTATTCACTCTTTGTATATTTATTCGTACTTTGGTGATGCGGGGACGTTTCGTTTGACACCTTTTATCTAAAAAATCTGCAAAAAGTGTCAAACGAAACGTCCCCGCATCACCACCATGTCCCTTTGTCTTATGCAAAAATATAACCACCAGATCTGGTGGTTATATTAACTAACTTTAATTTGTTCATTATCTTTATTAATTGTAATTTCGACCGTTTCTGTTAAGACATCTGAATAACAATACGAAATCCTTCTTACTGTTTCGTGCCCATCTTCAATTTTTATAACAAAGATATTCGGATACGTATTTTCTAGTACACCCTCTCTAACTACAACCTTTTTTCTACCCTTATTAGCTTTAAGTGTAACACTCTGCCCTAAATGCATCTCAATCTTCTTACGTATTTCTTCTAAGGTATTTCTAGTCGCCAAAAAATCACCTTCCTCCATACTCCAACAGTCACAGCATATCATATTCAGTGCATAATGTCAAATTGTTTAATTAATTATCATCTTAGTCATTGTCTTTGTTAAATCTTTTTTTTGCGTTCGCACTTCATTATTTCTATTATTACCATAAAAAGTTTTTTTATGTGTAAATTACAAGTATGTTTTAAATTGTGTTCTAAGATGATTCTGTCATGAAGTGACGCGTCACCTCACAAGAGGGATATCACTGTTAACTAGCACAATGCACTAATATTACAGCTTTATTCGCCCCTCTTACAACAGCATCGGAAGTACTTCCAATTAACAAAGTACCAATCAACCCCCTGCCTCTTGTTCCCATTATTATTGAACCAACCCCTTCATCGTCAGCTACTTCTACAATATTTTTAGACGCAATCCCCTCTTTGACTATTATCTTTGTTGCAATGTCTGATTTTTCAAATTCACTAGCTATTTTCTCAAGATCTTTTCTACACTCTTTTTTTGATTTGTCTGCAGCCTCAATGCTTTCTGCTTGCTCTAGCACTGTCAAAAAAATTATTTTTTCAACAAGCGGTTTCAAGTTCTTTACTTTTTCAATAATTGTGTAAGAGCATTTTGAGAAATCAATTGGAACTAAAATTTTATTGAATTTATTAGAACTAGCATTAATCAATTCTCCCTTTTCGTCCTTATTATACTTCTCAATAAGGACTTGTGCTTTTGCATTTCTCATTACATCAAACACAGTACTCCCAAGTATCACTTCTTTTAACACACTTTTTCCTTTGCTCCCAATCAAAATCAACGATACGTCTTCCCTTTTAGCAATGTGTAATATTTCAGCAGTAGCAAACCCAACCGGAGTAAATGTTTTTGTTTTCACCCCCAGACTATTAAACTTTTCTACGATACTTTTAAATCTTTCCTCTGCTTTTAAATTAGAAATAGCTGAAGCCGCTTCACCAATTCTAATGTCAATAACATGCACTAATACTATCTCTTGCAACCCGACATCCAGAAATTCATCTACACAATTTAACAATAGATTAGAATGCAATGAAAAATCTAGTGCAATTAATATTTTTTCTGCAAACATGCAATCAGTCCTCTCGTATTCTTCCTTCTATTTATTTATTCCCAATTCTACTTAACTCTAAGCAAACTTCGCCAAATGATATAGTTTTTTTTATATAAAAAATAAGTTAATTTGAATTTTCCGAACATTTATGGTAGACTATTTTTATAAGCTTTTAAAACTTGAAAAGCTACCAATAATTTGCAGAGGAGGGTTGATTTTTAAGGGGGATCAAGGGTGACAATTGGAAGAGATATGTCAAACGAAACGTCCCCTTGATATTATGTTACTAAAAATTAAAGGAGGAATCATTTAATGAAAATGAAAAAAGAAGCTACATTTTTGCATGTATTAATTACTATGGTATCTTTAATTCTATTTTTATTTGTTGGTATCACTCGTTACGAATTATACCCTCATGTTTTAATAATACTTTCAGCAATTGTCGCAGGCGTAGTCGGTATATTCATGCTCAATTGCACTTGGGGTGAAATCGAAAAAGAAATTATCAAATCAATAGGCTCAGGTATGAGCGCAATACTCATACTAATGATTATTGGAACTGTCATAGGAACTTGGATGCTAAGCGGTACTGTCCCTGCCATGATATATTATGGACTCCAAATTCTTAGCCCTGCTATTTTCTTAGTTGCAGCATGCCTCATTTGTTCTGTTGTTTCTTTGACTACAGGTAGCTCGTGGACCACCGCTGGCACAGTAGGTATTGCACTTATGGGAATTGCTGCCGGCTTAGGAGTGCCACTTGGAATGGCGGCAGGAGCCGTTGTTTCTGGTGCTTATTTTGGAGATAAGCTATCTCCCCTATCCGACACTACCAACCTTGCACCTGCAGCAGCTGGCACTACATTATATTCGCATATTAAAAGTATGCTATATACAACAGTACCAGCCCTAGTAATAGCTCTTATCCTTTATGGAATACTAGGAATCAGATTTGCTGGCAATCAACTTGATTACTCTCGTGTTAATATTATAATTGACACACTAAGAGACTCTTTCGTAATTACTCCGTGGTTATTACTTCCGCCTGTGCTAGTAATTGTACTCGTTTTACTAAAAATCCCTGCACTCCCTGGACTGCTAGCAGGTTCCATTTTTGGTGGAATTATCGCAGCTATATTCCAAGGCGCTAAAATCGGTGATATTATCGGTGCTGCGCATTATGGTTTTTCAATAGAAACTGGTGTCGAATTAGTCGATAAATTATTGAGCCGTGGCGGTCTAGACGGAATGATGTGGACTATTTCACTAATTTTATGCGCTTTTGCTTTTGGTGGAGTCCTTAAGGCTACTGGTATTTTAGATGCGGTAGGAAAATCTATATTAAAGTTGGCTACAAACACTGGCTCTTTGGTGTTGTCCACTGTTTTAACTTGTATTGCAACGAATATGATGTCCGCCGATCAATATATAGCTATAGTTGTTCCTGGAGAGATATTTAAAGACGCTTACAAAGAAAGAGGTATAAATGCAAATGTACTATCAAGAGTTTTGGAGAGTAGTGCTACAATGACTTCTTCATTCTTCTTCTGGAATACTTGCGGTGCTTTTATGATGGTTGCTTTAGGAGTAAGCCCATGGTTTTATGTTCCATTTGCATTTGTTAATTGGCTTTCTCCAATTATTGAAGTTATTTATGCATATCTTGGGTTCGCTATTTTCCCAATTGACGAAAATGAGGAAGTTGCAACCTAAGTACTTCACTTTGTACGTTTAGTAGAATTTTTTAGTAACATAAACAACAAAGGGCATTCCTATATTCCTATAGGTGCCCTTGTTTTTTTATCCACTAGTTACCCTACAAACTACTTTATAATAGCTAATCAGCTACTCTCTAATTCATTTTTACAAGCTCCCCTGTAACCATATAAACAACTCTCTCGCATATATTAGTAGAATAATCTGCGATTCGTTCTAGATATTTCGCTATAAATATTAAATTCGCCGCCTGCTCTGCAATCTTCTTTTTCTTAATCATTTTTTCCACTAACTCAGTATAGATTTGGTCATATAGTTCATCTATTTCATCATCATCTTGTGCAACTTTTTTCGCTAATTCAATATCCCTATTAGTAAAAGCATCCAAACTACTATGCACCATTTTTTGAGTTAGCTTAGCCATTTTAGGAATATCAATCAAAGGCTTTATAAATGGTTCTTCCCCAATCCTAATGGTGATTCTAGAAATATTTACAGCATGATCTCCCATTCTTTCAAGGTCTGTAATAATCTTTAACACCGTAGCAATTACGCGTAAATCTATAGCTGTCGGTTGCTGTAAGGCAATTAGCTTCATACATCTGTTTTCTATTTTTATTTCTATACGGTCAATTTTGTCATCCATACTAGTTATTTTGTTGGCTAACTCTAAATCTTGGTTAACCAATGCATTCACTGAGCATTCAACTATTTCTTGTACCATTGCACCCATTTTTAACAACAATATATTTAGTTCTTGAAGTTGCGCGTCAAACATAGATCTTACCAAAAAATCTCCTCCTTTTAATCCCATAGTAACAATTCTAGGCTCCACTATTATCCAAATCGCCCTGTAATGTAACCTTCAGTTCTCTTATCTTTTGGAACTGTAAAAATTTCCTTTGTTTTGCCCTTTTCAACTATTTCTCCCATTAAAAAGAAAGCAGTTTTATCAGAAATCCTTGCTGCTTGTTGCATTGAATGTGTTACTATTATTATAGCATACTCTTTCTTTAATTCATTAATCAATTCTTCAATTCTAGCAGTGGCAATTGGATCTAGCGAAGCAGTTGGCTCGTCCATTAGTAATACTTCTGGCTCCATTGCTAACGCTCTTGCAATACACAGCCTTTGCTGTTGCCCACCAGATAAACTTAGTGCAGGCTTATGGAGCCTATCTTTCACTTCATCCCATATTGCTGCTTTTTTCAGACTTCTCTCTACAATTTCATTCAAATGCGTTTTCGCTTTAATTCCATAGCGTCTAGGTCCATATGCAACATTCTCGTAAATGGATTTTGGAAAAGGATTCGGCTTTTGAAACACCATACCTACTCTTCTTCTTAGTTGCGCAACATCAACTTCTTTTTTATAAATGTCTTGATCTTCAAGCTTAATTTCGCCTTCAATTTTAACATTGTCTATCAAATCATTCATGCGATTAATTGTTCTTAAAAAAGTTGATTTGCCACACCCTGATGGTCCAATTAACGCGGTTACTTCTTTGTCCTTAATGTCTAATGAAACATCTTTCAATGCATGAAATTCTTCGTAATGCAAGTTTAACCTAGTAACTGAAACTTTCGTCATATGCTACCTCCTCTAAATTGCTCAATGTCTAGCCTCCCAGTCATACAACTTCCCTTTACCCTCTATTTGCGAGTTTGTACTTAATTCTCACAAATGTCGCAGTAAAGAAGAATATTGCTACAACTCCTAATAACACCAATGCTGTTCCATTCTTAACTGCATCCGGCATACCAGGCACTTGTGACGATATAATATACAAGTGGTATGAAAGCACCATCACTTGATCCATTATTGAACTCGGCAGTCTTGGTAAAAAGAATGCCGCTACGGTCAGTAATACCGCCGCTGTTTCTCCTGCCGCCCGCCCAATGCCTAAAATAGCTCCTGTTATAATGCCAGGCATCGCAGTTGGCAAGACAACTTTGTAAATTGTTTGCCATTTAGTTGCACCTAAGGCTAAAGATGCTTCTCTATATAAATCTGGTACGCTTCTAATAGCTGCTTCCGATGATTTTATTATTATTGGTAGTATTAAACAAGAAAGGGTAAGCGCCCCAGATAAAATTGATGATCCAAACCCTAGAAGTAATACAAACAATCCCAACCCGAACAACCCATAAACAACTGATGGAACTCCTGCTAGATTTAGTATTGCTAAACTGATAAACTTTGTTAGCAAATTTTTCTTTGCATATTCAACTAAATAAATGGCAGTCCCAACCCCTAGTGGCAAAGCGAAAGTTATTGTGCCTAGTATTAAACTCATAGTACCAACAATTGCAGGGAAAATACCCCCTTCAGTCATTCCTTTTCTCGGAGAAGCAAAAATAAATTCCCAACTGATAGTACCTATCCCATTATATATAATGTATAAGAGTATAAAAAGTGCAGGGATTACTACGCACATGGTAATTAAGGCCAGAACTGCAAATGCTAACTTTTCCTTGAATTTTTTACTCATCTAACGCCCCTCCCTCTTCCCACGCGATACAACATAATCTGCAATTGTGTTAATAATTGTTGTCATAAATAATAGCATACTCCCTATGGCAAAAAGTGCAAAATAGTGAGTGTCATTTCTCACTGTATCTCCCATTTCTGCGGCTATAGTTGCTGTCATTGTTCTTACCGAGGTAAACATAGTATCTGGAATTTGTGCGGCATTTCCTGTAACCATTAAAACTGCCATAGTTTCTCCAATTGCTCTACCTACCCCTAACATGACTGCCGCAATAATTCCCGATGATGCCGCCGGCACAAGGACATGCCAAATAGTTTCCCATTTTGTAGCCCCAAGTGCTAAGGAAGCATCTCTATAGTCTTTAGGTACAGCAGCTATAGCATCGTCAGAAATACTGATAATTGTTGGCAATGCCATTAAAGAAACTAGTATTGCACCTGTAAATGCTGTAAACCCTGTTGATATTGAAAATACAATTCTTACCCAATTTGAAAGCACAACTATCCCCAGGAAGCCTAACACAACCGAAGGAACAGCAGACAAAAATTCAATAATTACCTTTAATACTGTTCTTGTTTTAGAAGGCGCAACCTCAGAAATAAAAATAGCACTACCTATCCCTATTGGAACAGATATAAGAACAGCTCCAAAAGTAACAATCAAGCTCCCAACGATTAGAGGTACGGTTCCATACTTTGGATTTACCGAAACAGGGAACCACCCTATACTCAAGAAAAATTCACTCAATGATACCTCTCTAAACACGTTTAACCCTGTGGACACTAAATAATAAAAAATCAAACCCAAGATTACAATTGCCGTAATTCCAATCATGAATATTATCTTTTCAATTATAACCTCGCCCATTTGATACTTAATACTTCTTTTTAAATCTTTCCGATGTAATATCTTTTGTATATTTGGAACCGATTTTCCAGTATCGCTCATAGTACACCTCTCATTCTCTTCCTTGCAAATCGTATTTTTATACTAATCCTTAGAGTTCAAAATTTCAATGTGTCAGCTATGGAAAACTCGCTTTACACTTAGGCACAAATACTCAAAACATTGGTATTACTTCAATACTTAAACAGTAACCAAAGATTATGAGAAACACCTTGGTTACTGTTATTTTCATTGCCACATCAGTTTCGCAAATTACTTTTGGCTACATATTATTGTACTGGAATAAATCCTATATCTTCAACAATTGCTTGTCCTTCTGAGCTCATAACAAACTCCATAAACAAAGCAACAACGCCCTCAGGCTCTCCTGCAACATACAAGAATAGTGGTCTAGAAATCGGGTAAGTATCATTATTGACTGTAGCTTGTGAAGCAACTACCGCTTCAGCACCATCGTCTTTTTTTACTCCAATTGCTTGTATTTCATCTGTTAAGTATCCAAGCCCAATGTATCCAATACCATTTACATCTTGCTTTATTCCTTCGACTATACCCACTGTTGAAGGCATTAACATTGCATGTTTTGCGAACTCTTCATCATCCATCACTAGGTCTTTAAAGAATGCAAAAGTTCCTGAACTTGAATCTCGTGAATAAATTGTAATTTCTGCATCGTTTCCACCAAATTCTTTCCAATTTGTAACTTCGCCTCTAAATATTTTATCCAAATCTGCCATTGTAAGTTCGTTAACAGGGTTGTCATTACTCACTACTACAGCTATTCCATCTCTTCCAACAATAGACTCTGTTGCTACTACGTCATTCTCTTTAGCTTGATCTAACTCTTTGTCTCTCATAGCTCTTGATGTCATTGCAATATCGGCAGTCCCATTAATCAAAGCCGCTATTCCAGTTCCAGAACCTCCACCTGTTACTGCAACGCTCGCTTCTGTATGCTTGCCCATAAAAGCTTCAGCCCATCTTTGCCCTAAGTTAACTATTGTGTCAGAACCCTTTACTTGAACAAGTTTGCTAAAATCAATCTCTGGCTCAGCATCTTCTTCCTTTGCTAGTTCTTCTGCTGTTTTTTCTGCCTCTTTAGCCTCTCCTGCGTCTGTATCTACTTGCTCTTCTCCTGTGCATCCTACCAACATTGTCGCACCTATCATTACTAACACTAATAATAAAGCTATCTTTTTCATATTTGTTTCCCCTTTCATTTCAAATTGACACATTTTTTTTTCATACATTACTACTTTATTTTACTCTCAATTTTTAATGAAAGGTTATGCGTAAGTTAAAGAAATGTTATGTCTATGTTAACTATTTCGACTAACTACCCGACCCTGCGGACGTGTCTTGTGGTTTTTCGGGGTACTTTCTTATTTAGCAGCCTCAAAAGGCTTCCGCAGGGTCTCTCTAAAAAAAAGAACATTTTACTGTTCTTTTAATTGGTTTATTATAATTTGCGAAATTTTGTTGGCCGCATCAGGCTTCATCACTTTTTCGCACATCTTAGCCATTTTTTCTCGACGTTTTGGATTAACAAAAATCAGATTTATTATTGCCATCTTCAAATCCTTTATATTCTTAATATAGCTAGCCGTCCCTAATCCATCAAAATATTTAGCATTTATAAGCTCTTGCCCTGGTATCGGATTTATTATTAACACGGGCAACTTTTTACATGTGGCTTCTGTCATTGTTAAACCTCCCGATTTCGAAATGAGAATATTTGATATTGTCATTAGTTCATGTACATTATCACAAAATCCCAATATCCTAACTACATGATCATCCCTGAATTTAATAGCTTGAAGCTTTCCCCTTAATTTTTCATTTCGCCCAGCTAATACTATCGTTTGCATTGGACTTTCAATCTCATCAATCGTCGTAATCGTTTCTCTTATAGAGCCTAGACCCAACCCCCCTCCCATTACTAAGATAATAGGAATTTCAATGTCTAGACCGTATTTGCCCACAATCTCCTTTTGACTCACTTCCATCATAAATTTATCTTCAATTGGTATCCCAGTTACGTGTATTTCAGGTTTTTTTGTTGACGCTTCTATAATTTTCTCTTTTAGTTCTTCTCTTCCGACAAAGTAGCAGTCAATTTCATCATTTAGCCAACCTTTATGCATTGCATAGTCAGTAATTAAAGTTGCTTTTTTTATCTTAATTTTCCCCTTTTTTAATAAAGAAGGAACTATGTTTGAAGGCATAGGATTAACAAAAAGTATCATATCTGGTTTCGATTCTCTAAGCAATTCCACAACTCTCTTGTTTATATGGTAATTAGCTAAATCTATTGCGCTGTTTTGTGATTTAATGTTCTGCGTAGCACTATACAGCAAGCTATACCACGATGGCAATGTATGTATCATCTTTAAATACGTTTTCTTAATTAGCTTACTCATGTCTGGTTGTAGTATGTCCATAAAATCAATTATTTCAACCTCAATATCGCTATCCTTTTCTTCCACTTTTGCTTTCATCGCTTCCGCTGCTTTATCGTGACCGAAGCCAATTGATGCAGTCATAATCATTAATTTCTTCTTCTCCATCTTTTCACCTCTATCATTTTAAAAGTATTTTATAATAATTTATTGCGCCTTGCTTTTTTGACTTCTACGACTATCCATAAATTTACTTACTAAAGATAAAATAATTGCTATTATTGGCACGCCTAAAAACATACCTATTACGCCAAATAGTCTCCCCCCCACTATAACTGAAAAAATAATCCAAAATGGTCGTACTCCAACGCTATCGCCCATAATTTTGGGACCAAGATATAGTCCGTCAAATTGTTGCAAAGCTAATATAAACAATGCTACCCACAGAGCATTAATGGGACTATCAAAAAATGTTATGATGATGACTGGAATAGCTCCAATAAACGGTCCGAAATATGGAATCATATTTGTTATTCCTACAATTATACTTAGTAGTAATGCGTATCTAATATTCAACAGAGACAGCCCTATAAAGCATATACAGCCTATTATAAAAGAGTCTAACGCCCTTCCAACCAAGAACTTGGTGAATATATTATCAACTTCTCTACCAAAACTCTCAATTTTTTTAGCTGTACTGTGTTTAAAAAGGAGCTCTAATAGACTTGTTACCCCTTTTTTTATTGAGTTTTTATCTTGGAGTAGATAAAACGCGACAACTAATCCTAATATAGAGTTAAATATCCCCGATGTAACTGATGCAATTCCTAGCAAGAGATTATTTATTGCATGTTCTACAATCTCTGTTGTCCTATTAATAATATTGTTAATCACGGGAGTGATTTGCGCTTTAACGTCATAACCCGTTCTGTATTCAACATTTTTTATTAGATCATTAATAGCCTCCGTCGAAAATCTTACATACTCAGGAGCTCTAAGAGCTATATCCCTCATGTTTTGTGCTATTTGGGGAACTATGTAAATAGCGATACTTATCACAAATACAATCAAGATTAAATATGTAGTTGCTATACTTAGATTGTTTCTCAGCCTTGTTTTCAGTTTTAATCCTCTTATTTTGATAAAAAATTTTTCCCCAAAAAATCTTACACTAGGATTTAATAAGTAGGCTATTGAGACTCCTATAATGAATGGACTTAAAATTGCACTTGTTGCCCCTAAAATTCGTGCTAGGAAGAGAAAGAAAGCACCTGAGTATTTTACTGCATATAAAAAGACAACTGATAGTGCAATTGTTAAAAAAGCATAAAGCGAGTATTTAAGATACTGCTTATCAAAATTAATTTTCATTTATTTCTCTCCTTCCGTTGTCTAATGCACAAAGCGATAAAAATTTCCTTTCAATTTTTTTGTAGTTCTTTCACTAGGTAACATGGCACTGTGAAGCATTCAACAACGCTACCGATAATATTTTGACTCCCTACTCGTATATAAACTCCCTTAAGTGCTTCGTTATATAAAAACAACCCTACTATATAGTTCATTTCTCTAAACTCTACAACTTCTGAATTTACAATAGCCATTGGTAATCTCGGAATTTCGCATAGCTCTTGTATTAAATAGTCATTCCCTGCCCCTTTTCTTATTAGTTTGGCCCATTCAGAAAACGAGTAGTCCTTTCCGATACACACATCTTTTGAAGCATATTTATCCATGGGTTTCAAAACAAGGATATCTTTGTTTTTAATTGCATTTTCAATTAACTTGTCGCTTTCTTTAAGTATTATGGTGTGCGGAACATGCTTTTTTATAAAATCGCGATCTTTTTCCGATAAAAACTTTGTTTTAATCTCGTCATGAAGGATTGCAAAAATAATCTTGTTGTGGATTATTTGAGAACGAAATGCTCCTATTATACACACATCTCCATCTAAATACGCTTTGATGAGTTCCTTTGCTTCGTCTGCCCTTTCAACTATATCCGCTGTTACCGCTCTCCTATAGATGCAGTCTATTCTAAATTCGCCTAGATATAATTTCCCCCCTATGTGCTTTAACTGTTTCGGATCAGCAATAACCGTTTTCATTCCAGCCTTTTCGAAAACTTTCTTAAATTCCATGAATTCACTTGGTGCTTCTCCATCAAGCCAGTCTACAATCGCAATTTGTGGTTTTTCATCGCTACCACTAAATACTTTATAATTTTCCCTAATAACGGAGGCCCATGAATCAAATAGTTCGAAATCTCCAAATTCAAATTTATCATTAAAAGACTTTAACAATGAGTACTCTTTAACTATTCTTGCTAATTCTCTTTGTTCTACCATACCTGACGACCCATCAGCATTAAGTTCACAAAACTGAAAATTCCCTTTACCATAATGATAAAAAATGTCAAATCTCGCCATAGGCACTTGTACATTATATCCAAACTCTTTTAAAATTAATTTCTCTAGTAACGGCGAAAAACAAAATGCCTTTCTAAACTCAGAATCTACTAAGTACTGGTTTATTACCTTTTTTAAAATAATTATAAATTCTTTAGTTAAACTCTCAAATCTTCGAATTTCCTCTTTCCCAATAAACATTGGCTGATACAAAAACTCTACTGGTTTTCCTTTGTATTTTGCAGGAGATTTCCCAACTTCTTTGATTATATCATAATATTCTTGAATATATCTTTTCTTGTTTTTTAAAGTTCTTTCCTTAAATATTTCAAACAATCTATGCGTTTCCAACAAAACCTCTCCTTCACGTCTTTCCACCTTGTTTCGGGCACCCACGAGGGGAGCCCCTACAGGTTTTCATCTCTTTATTCTTTATTCTTTATTCTTTATTCTTTATTCTTTTCCTAACCAACTGTC
>JAJOKP010000112.1:26369-30678 GCA_021129775.1 Clostridiales bacterium | reverse complement strand
GATGGAGTAATATTATTTTGCACTTTTTTGTAGTGGTTACATCTGAACTGTAACCTTTTTTAAGCTGCATGTAATTATCATAGCCAATTTTTTTTGAAAAGTTCATAATTGTCACTTCTGCCGTTCCAATCTCGCTACTAGGCTCTTTCAAAGAAAGAAAACACGCCTTATCAGGGTTTGTTATCAAAAATTTCGCAATTTTTGTTTGCACTTTACTCAGCCCTGAAATTTGATTGTTGATTTTGTCTATGAACATCATTTACATCTCCTCGCTGTTGTATAAATTACTTGGCTTTACAAAGCACAAACGCGGCGGTCAAAAAAAGAAAAAAACTACCAAAATATCAGCACACAATAAAATCGACGATTTTTCTCCCATTCTTTATATTACAATATTAATATGTGCTAGACGAAAAATTTAAGTAATACACTCCTTCTTCTAACAAAGAAATATCAATATTTGTCCTCCCATATCGCTCTAAATCTGCTCTAGTTATTCTATAATCTAAAACTACTCCTAATCTTTACCTTAGATATTTACCCAGTGTATTTTTTCTTGGGCTTGATGAAATTGCCTTTGGATATAATACACCGTCTATTTCTTGCGTTTGCTCTAATAAACCTTCCATTATTGCTCCATCATCCCATTCAAACTCTACTGCTTCGTTCTGCCTTGTTTTTCTTGCTCCCAGAGTAAGACTTAGTGGTTTCAATTGTTTTGGTGGAAACAGACTTGGATTCTCCCTTATATAATTTTTATTAATTCTAATATACGCGTCTCCCAAAGTTGTGTGCCCAGAACTTAATCCCCAGTTCAACCCACTTCTCGCAGGTACTTCTCCACTTAAATCTAATAACGAAGCATGACATATTCCCTCTGTTGAAGGAATTATAACAGTAATAGTTTTGCTCCTCTCAGAAGTTATTATCTTCTTTCCTCTAATCTGTATTGATGAGTCGTCACACTTTATGCAATGACTCAATATCTTCTTTATATATTGATTTAATGGGCTAAATGAATCAAATGTTGTTTCAGCTAACACTTCTTTATATGGATTAGATAAGCCACTTACCGAAAAATTTGCTGACCCGATTAATGCTGTTACTATCTTTGATTGCTTTTTCCAAACATAACACTTTTAATGTACAGGGAAATTAGAATAATGTATTTCTGTATTATCCATATGATCATTCAAGCTCAATAATGAAGTATGCAATCTCTCACTTATGCTATTCGAACCATACATCCCATATATTACTGATGTCTTGAATGGTAATTCCTTCAATCTACCTACAGGTTTCGGACCAAGATACCCTGATACAACTATCATTTCATCCACATCAAACATTTCATGCCTATGAAATACTATCTCCTCTAAATTTTCGTAGAATAACATATCTATACCCCCAATCCATATTTATCTATAATATTTTTTAAAGACTGTGCCAATACCAAAGAGAATTTTGGTGGTACTGCATTACCTATCATTTTATACTGGCGCATCATTCCACCTATGAACTCATAATCATCATCAAAAGCCTGTAATCTTGCTGCCTCTCTTACTGTTATCGACCTCGCTTGTCTTGAATCAGGGTGTATATGCCTTAATCCATCTTTATATAAATGGGCAGGTATTGTATTACTCTTCTCAATCCACTTTAATACATAATATTTATGAACATTACTTTCTCTTCCTGTCTTTTCTGTATATAGTTTTTTCAGTTCTTTTGTATTATTATAAATATTCCTGCCTGATTCAATGTCCTCTGCTAACATCCTAAAAATACCCATATCTCTTTCATTATGAAATCTTGGAATATGATTTAATATTGTTGTATTTTGAGCAAATGAGTGAGAATACTTTTTACCATTTTGGGATATAGGTCCTCTTAATGGATATAATCTTGATAAATCTCCTATGCTACTCATTACTGTAGCTTTTTCACACTTATATTTTGGTACTATCTCATTGTAGAAGTCATCTATAATAGAAACAGACATGTTTTTGTAAACTTCTTTATTTACCCCTAATATAATTACTCTTTTTCTATTTTGTGGCACTCCATATTCTGATAAATCAAAAATTGCCTCCCTAAAATTTGATATCACTTTATACCCTGACTTTTCAAAACTATCTCTTATTTTATCTGTTATTTGTGTACCTTTCGGAGTCGCACTTAACATTCCCTGTACATTTTCAAATATAAAAAAATTAGGCTTATATTTTTCTACCACTTTTAAATAGCTTTCAAACAAATAGTTTCTATAGTCATCTCTCATACCATTAGCATCTCTAATTCTTCCTGCCAGTGAATAAGCTTGACAAGGAGGTCCACCGATAATCAAACTCACTTTTTTGTCTCCAATTAGCTTGTCTAATCCTTTATGGCTTCCATACTCTATATCATTTTCATAACCCACAGTCAATTCACTGGTTCTTTGTACGTCGAATCTTATTACTTTGCTTTCGGCGTCCTTATATTTCCATTTGGTCTGCAATCTGTTTATTAAATTATCACAAGGTGCTTTTTCCCATTCTACACAAGCGAGAGTTCCATAGGACCCTTGTTTTTCAAAACCTTCTAGTAATCCTCCACATCCTGCAAACAAGTCAATAGTATATACTTTATCACTAGCTTTACAATTTACCATTTTTTATAACTTCTATTTCAAATATTTTATTAACTGCTTGGCTATTGCATATCCTAGTAAAGGTGGCACTGCATTCCCTACTTGTCTATTCTGTTGTGTCCTATTACCATAAAACACAAAGTCATCTGTGAATGATTGTAATCTGGCATTCTCTCTCACTGTCGGCACTCTATTATACTTATAATGAAAATGATTTCTATGCCCTGTATCTATCGTTTTAGATGGTTTTTTACTATGTTACCTTGTCCAGGCTTCATTAAACCTTCTACTTGTTCCAACTCCCTTGGGTAGGTCCTTATGATTCCCCCCCTCTGGCACTAATGAAATTACATCTTTAACCTTTTGTGTATGATTTGTCGCTACATGATTGTATAGATTATTCGTGTTTTTCCTCATTCCCCTTTGATAGTCACTTATAGGTCCATTAGTGTAACTATCTACTTCTTCGCCCTGTTTATTTTCTCTACTAGGTAAATCTCCAATAGCTTCCTCACAAGTTACATAATTTTCAGATGTATGAGTCGGTTTAGGAAATTCAAATTTTATTTTGCTATTCTTTAACCCAACAAACACTTACCTTTTTCTTCTTTGAGGCACTCCATAATCTGTAGCATACAAGATAGCACTGTTCACATTGTAACCCATATCTGCAAATCGCCGAATTATCTCTTCTTTTATTTGACCTTTATATAAAGTTGCCATTCCTGGTACGTTTTCTATTATAAATGTTTGTGGCGAAAATCTTCTTACTGCCTCTATCATTGCTAAATATAATCTATTTCTTTCATCCTCAAAATTTCTTAATCCCGTAAGGCTAAAACCTTGACAAGGCGGACCACCAACAATTATATCTATGGGTTTCTCCCTTGTAAGATTTTCAATGACATCAAATGTTTTTATTTCTGATAAATCTCCATTTAACTTTAGAGAACCCTTATGATTTTTTTCAAAAGTTGTTAACGCAGCATTATCATTATCCACACCCAAAAACACATTAAACCCTGCGTTTTCAAATCCTTTGGATAATCCACCACAACCGCAAAATAAATCTATTACGTTAAATTCCTTCATAATCTTCACCCTATTTTATGTCTAACTAAATGCAAGCCTAATTTTCCGACAGTTTTTTAATGAGATACTACTAAATTCCGCTACTCATGCAAGTAGGTCACAACCCTTTAAGATAATTAACTGTTAACTTTCAGCATACTTGATTAATGCCACCGTTACTAATACTATTCTGCATAACAAACATATTTCCTTTTTTTTGATTTTAAAAAACTACTCAACAAAAAAGCCTCTTTAAAGAGAGGAGATGAAAACTATAAATATAAATAATCCATTTGCAAAATGTTTGCAAAACACACCGTTATCAACATTTACAACAAATCGTCGTCTTCATCAGGTGTTCGTATTTCGACATTTATATGGAGCTGATAAGCGGACTCGAACCGCCGAACCTCTTCCTTACCAAGGAAGTGCTCTACCACCTGAGCTATATCAGCATATATGTTTCGTGACTAGAATAGTATATATTATTATAGCAAAAAAGTAAACAAAAAAATGAAAGGAATGAGGGGTCAGGGTTGAAAAGTTGAATTGTCTATTCTATCTTGTTTCAATTCAACTTTTCAACCCTGACCCCTTCATCTTCTC
>JAJOKP010000112.1:0-26269 GCA_021129775.1 Clostridiales bacterium | reverse complement strand
CCTGACCCCTTCATCTTCTCGGGTACCCACAAGGGGCACCCCCACATTCATTATATGTTTATTTTTGTCTCAAAATTTAACAATCACTAGCTTAACGCATGTACAAATAAGCCACTTCTTAACTTTGGCTCAAACCACGTTGACTTAGGTGGCATTACTTCTCCTGCATCTGCAATTGAAAATAAATCTTCGATTGATGTTGGATACATTGAAAAAGCTATTTTCATGTCTTTACTTACTCTTTTTTCTAATTCTTTTAGTCCTCTAATCCCGCCAACAAAATCAATTCTTTTGTCTGTCCTAGGGTTACCGATCCCTAGTATTGGGTTTAGAAGATTACTTTGAAGAATCTCTGCATCAATTCTCTCTACTGGGTCGTTTTTATCAAATGTGCCTTCTTTTGCAACTAGTTTATACCATTGATTTTCTACAAACATTCCAAAAGCATGTTTTTTAGAAGGCTTAACCTGTACATTTTTTTCTGCTTTCTCTACGTCAAATTTTTCTTCGATTTTCTTTATTAATTCCTCTTTTATAAGGCCGTTTAGGTCTTTTACAACACGGTTATAATCCATAATATACATATCTTTGTCTGGGAATATTACCGAGAGAAAATAATTGTATTCTTCTTCGCCAGTAAAGTTTGGATTTTCTTGTCTTCTTTTTAATCCTACTTTGACAGCAGATGCTGTTCTATGATGACCATCTGCGATGTATAAATAATCAATCCCTGCAAATATGCTTTGAATTTTATTACTTAACTCCTTGTCGTTTAACACCCATAGCGTATGAGTAATGCCGTCTTCACTAACAAAGTCATATTCTGGCTTATGGTTTTTGACCCACTCTACGATGATGTTATTTATTTCGTCATTTGATCTGTAGGTCAGAAAAACAGGTTCGGTATTGGCATCACATTTGTCGAAATGATTAATTCTATCAGTCTCTTTAACTGGTCTAGTAAATTCATGCTTTTTAATAACATCACTTAAGTACTCGTCAATTGATGTACATGCAACTATTCCTGTTTGAACTCTATTTTCCATCTTTTGCTGATAGATATAGTAAACTGATTCTTTATCATGGGCAAGAATACCATCAGAAATCATTTTGTCTAAATTCTCTTTTGCTTTTGAATAAACTTTTTCATCATAACTTCCCACAGAATCGTCTAAGTCAATTTCTGATCTGCTGATATGTAGAAAGCTATATGGATTATCTTTTCCCATCTGCTTAGCTTCTTCTCTATTCATTACGTCATAAGGCAACTCTGCAACTTTAGATGCTAGTTCTGCTTTTGGTCTAATACCTTTAAAAGGTCTTACTATTGCCATTTTATTTGCTCCCTCCAGAAAATTCTTTAATTATTGTTACTATTTCACTACCTACTCTTTCTTGCGCTTCTTTTGTCGCTGCACCTACATGAGGAGATAGCGATACTTTAGGGTGGATGAGCAATTCGTTGTTTTTAGTTGGTTCTTCCTCAAACACATCAATTGCTGCTGCTGAAACTTTGCCTGAATTAAGGGCTTCGATTAACGATTTTTCGCAAACAACCCCACCTCTTGCGCAGTTCACAAAATAAACTCCATCCTTCATTTTGTCAAACTCATCCTTAGCAATAACTGCGCCTTGTTCTTTACTGAAAGGAACATGCATTGAGATAAAATCTGAATTCTTTAATAGTTCATCCATAGACATGTAAGTAAATTCATTATATCCTTCCTTTTTGCCTAATCGGTCTGTATAAAGCACGTTCATCCCTAAAGCACTGGCTCGTTTTGCCGTTTCTTTTGCTATTCTTCCAAAACCAATCAATCCTAACTTTTTACCTAATAATTCGATACCTTTGTATTGCTTTTTATTCCACTGTCCATCTCTCATTGTTACGTTTGATGCGTGTAAATATCTTGCAATAGTAAACATATGTCCAATTACAAGTTCCGCTACTGATGCACTGCTAGCCAATGGGGTGTTTGTCACTTTAATCCCATTTTCCTCGGCATAGGCTACATCAATATTATCTAACCCAACGCCACCTCGAATTATTAGTTTTAGTTTGCCTGTAGTTTTGGCTACGTTAATTATTTCTTTTCTTATCTTTGTAGCAGATCTTACGATTACAATATCAAACTCTTTAACTTGATCTTTTAGTTCTTCAAGTTCATAGAACTTTGAAACTACTTCGTGCCCTAAATCCTTTAAGGACTGAACTGCCTTTTTATCTATTCCGTCACAATCAAGTATCCTAAGCAATAGATTATCCTCCATTAAATGTCTAATATTTCATCAATTATTGATAATATGCCGTTTATTTCTTCTACTGTAGTTTCAGCCATATGTGCAATTCTAAATGTTCTTTCTTTTAATTTACCATATCCATTAGAGATTGCATAGCCTCGCTTACCTAATTCTTTATTTAAGTCAGCAACACTAATTCCTCTACTGTTCTTTATTGTTGTCAATGTGTTAGAAGCGTATTTATCTTCTGCAAACATTTCAAATTTATCTTTTGCCCATTTCCGTACTATTTTCGCCATTTCTAAGTGACGGTTAAATCTATTTTCAAATCCTTCTTCTATCATTTTGTCTAACTGATAGTCAAGTGCATACATATGTGATAATGATGGAGTTGAAGGATACTGATGGTCTTTCTTTTGGATGCATTCGTATATTTCAAGCAAATCAAAGTACAGCCCTCTGTTTTCAACTCTCTTTGCAGCATCTAAAGCTTTTTGAGAAATTGAACATATAGCTAGTCCTGGTGGTAGCCCTAAACATTTTTGTGTAGATGTAATACATATGTCGACGCCTAACTCGTCTACGTTGATTTTTGTTCCACCTAAAGAACTTACCGCATCTAGGCAAAAAATTACTTCAGGATACTTTCTCATAACTTCTGCAATTTCTTCAACTGGATTCATAATCCCAGTAGATGTCTCGTTATGAGTAATTGTTACTAAATCATATTTTCCTGTTGCAAGTGCTTCTTCTACCATCTCAGGCATGGTAGGTTCGCCTAATTCAGATGAAATTTTATCAGATGGAATTCCATTAGCTACAGCCATTTTGTACCATCTGTCGCCAAAAGCGCCTACTGAAAAAACTGCCGCTCTTTTATTTGTACAAGAACGAATAGCACCCTCCATTAAACCACTTCCAGAAGAAGTTGAAAGTAAAATTTGATTTTTTGTTTTCATAAGCTTCATCATTTTTTCTGATATGCTTCTTTGTAAAATTGTAGCATCTTTTGTACGATGACCTATCATTGGGGTTGCCATTTTATCTAATACATCTTTTACAACGTCCACTGGACCTGGGATAAATAATCTTTTATACATGATTAAACCTCCTAATTTTAAAGTCTTTTTTCTTTATTTCTTCATTTAAAACTATGAATACTCAAATAAATACATGCAATAAACACACGCAAAAAAACAACACAAAATACAATTTCATCATAGTGCATAGTCCCTTTCTAGTCAACCCTTTTAGAACATATTATTTATTTTTTTTGAAATAGAGCGTTAAACATAAGTTTCGTTTAATAAATGCGTTTGTTTGAGAAGAGAATAAACTATCCTAACAAAACTTCGACTTTATGCATTCCATTATCGTCAACAAGCAATATATAATTTTCTTCGCTTAGAATACCATCAACTATGACCTGTTTTACATTCTGATTGATACCATTAGGGTTTGTCACATGTATGTTGTATTTCGCACTTTTAAATCTATATACTACCTTAAACTCTTTCCAACCTTTTGGTATACATGGATCAATTCTGAGTTTATCGCCCTCTTTCTTAAAGCCTAAAATATGCTCAAGTCCAACTCTATACATCTACCCTGAAGCACCGGTGTACCACGTCCACCCACCTCTCCCTACATGAGGTGCTACTGCATATACGTCTGCTGCCATAACGTAAGGCTCGACTTTATATGTTGCGCACTCAAGAGAAGTTCTTGAGTTATTTATTGGATTAATCGCGTTGAATAACCCCCAAGCTTTGTCACCTTCGCCAAGCATAGCATATGCATTAATTACCCATGTAGCAGCGTGAGTGTACTACCCACCATTCTCTCTAACTCCTGGCACATACGCTTTGATATAACCTGGTTCTTGCTCACTTTTATCAAATGGAGGTGTAAACAAAAGTATTAAACCTTCCTCTTTTTTAATTAGATATTTTCCCACTGATTCCATTCCTATTTTAGCTCTATCCTCGCTACCGCCTCCTGAAATAATTGACCAAGATTGTGCTAAAGAATCTATTATGCATTCTGTGTTTTGAGATGAACCTAAAGGTGAACCATCATCATAAAATGCTCGCACATACCAAGCCCCATCCCATGCATTTTTTTCTATGGCATTTGCTATTTTTTCTGCGAGTTTTATATATTTGTTTGCTCTATCAAGCTCTTTCATATGCTTCACTATAGAAGAAAAGTTGATCAAAATGCTATACAGAAACCAACCTAGCCAGACACTCTCACCCCTGCCTTTGTTCCCAACAGTGTTCATACCATCGTTCCAATCACCCGAACCCATCAACGGTATTTCATTTTCCCCAAATTTTAGTGCATATTCAATTGCTCTAATACAATGATTATATTCATAGATAAATCTGGCGTTTCAACTTGTATAGTTTCCAAAGTTTCTAGCCAATAATCTTTTACTCTTTTCAGTGCCTCTTTAGAATTATCTCTCTTCCTGTATTTTTCAATTAGTACGTCAATTTCCTCTCTATCTTTGGTTGCCCCAAGCAAGAATCCTATTTCTTTTTCTTCACCAACATCTAATTCAACAACTATTTGAATTGCGACGCAAGGATCATAAGCAACACCTGCGACATTTGTAAGAGACACCCTTTCAAGCGATGCTGGTTTCTCTAGGCTTCCGTTTATTCCAATAAATTCTTCTCGATCGCAAGTGAAAGAGTTTATTTCTTCAGATGTTGCAACGCAAACAATTCTCTCTGGAAAATCACCATTAAATGAGTTCTTCACTATAATTGTTTCATTTTTTTATCCATTTCAGTGATAATATACTGATTGGTAATTTCCTCACTAACACCTAATACAGGTCTTACATAGTAATATAACGATAGTTTTCTTTTATCATTTGACAAATTTTTAATCTTTAATAAGTTAATTTTTATAGAATCTTTATTAGCAACAAACAACGTCAGGTTTTGCGAAATCCCATTGCTTTTGTGTTCAAAAGTTGTATGCCCTAGTCCATGACGAACTGTATAGCTCTCACTTTCCCTAATAGGAAGAGGAGTAACTGTCCAAATATCGCCACTCTCTTCGTCTCTAATATACATTATTTCATTTGGCGAATCAGACACAGGATCATTAGTCCAAGGAGTAAGTTTGTTTTCGCGACTATTTTCTGACCACGTATAGCCTGCCCCACTTTCAGTAACCGTAAACCCAAACTCGCTATTCGCAATTACATTTACCCAAGGTGCAGGAGTATAAGTATTTTCCTTTAGTTTGATTACATACTCTTTACCGTCTTTACTAAAACCTCCATATTCATTGAAAAAATCTAAGTCTGGTGTTTCATCGTCATTCAAATACACTATTGCTCTCTTCTTGAAACACGCTTTAGATGATAGCTGATATTCATTATACTCCTGAGCGACTTGACTTTTTATTGAGCCTAGTTCTCCTTTTACAATTATTCTTGCTACAGTATAAAATAAGTCAACATCCTCTACAGGCATTGTATTAGCTTCCCTAATAAATACTCCTCCTGTTTGATCTAGAATATGCTTTCCATAACCTGATAACACGACCTCTTTAACTAATCGCTGTACTGGTTGTAGATAGCTTGCTTCATCTTCATTCATTATAACTAAATCTACTTCTAATCCTTTCATTTTCCAAAATTCGTGTGCTTTTAATGCTTCCTTGACGATGTCAATGTCTTCAACTTTGCTTATGCATACCAAAATAATTGGTATGTCTCCAGAAATTCCATACACCCACAGTCCTCGTTGACTTTTACTGTTTTTCATTATAGTTGACGCATATTTTCTTCTTAGCGAACTAGCATATAGAATATGCGAAATCATCTCTTGATAGCAGTTAATTTCATTTGTCGTTAAATTTAAGTATGTTGTTTCTACTTGGCTCCTTGTAGCCGCTAATTGAAATGCGCGTGCAATACTTGATTTTTCCTGATGCTTTTTTACTGTTTCAATTGCATCCTCCCTATTTTCTTCAAAGCCTGTAATTAATGAGATAGTAGCTGATTTACCACCCTCAATTTTTACTGTTTTTATCAAACTCATAATCGGATCAATTACTACTCCAGCAAAGTTGCTTAATGGTTTTTCTAACGCCCTCGGGTTAGATATATTTCTACCTCGACCAATAAAATTTTCTCTATTAGTTTCATACTGCGTGCTTCCTATCGTTTCTCCTTCGACGATCATAGTACTAAATGTATATTTGTTCCCTTTTTTATCGTCTCTTGCTCTTCGCTTTGAAATTAGGCAATTATATTCTAGAATCACTTCAGTAATTACGAATAAATTACTAAAGGCGGGATGAGAAATGTCTGCCGCATATTCTGTTATAATTGTTTCCAAGTAACTGGTGACCTCTAGCGTAGCAGCATCTCGCCCATGATTTGTTATCGTAATATTTCTCATTTCAACATTATCCTCAGATGATACGATTATTTTAGTGTGCGTATATATATCATCATCTACTCTGATAAATTCTACTTTGCCCTGCGTAAATATTGCTTTATATTCATCCGCCTCGCTTTTTAGAGGCTCATATGTTGTAGACCAAATTTTATTCGTTTCTAACTTTTTAAGGAATAGGTAAGTTCCATACCTACCTGATATTGCATCTTTTCTCCATCTATTGATGTATATACTGTTGTATTTACTATGTCCTCCACCTCCATTAGTTAACATCACAGAATAATTCCCGTTTGATAAAATATGGCATTTAGGTGGAGCACTCTCTGGCACTCCGTAATTTCTTTGCACTTCGTTTTGCGACTTAGTTTTTACAATAGAGTCTGTATCTTCTTTATAATCTTTTGTAATAATCGATTGTTTAGACATTTTTTCTTGAAGCAGTATTTCAGCCGCTTTTATTGCGGGATTAGAATGGAACCTTTCTTGCATAATATTATTGTGTAAATAATTGTTTATTGCAACAATACTCATACCTAGATGATGAGCCATATAACTTTTTATTATCTTTTTTTCCCATTATTCCCCATTTTTCTCATCGAATAATCTATTGCTTCATATAATCCGTAAGTCCCATCCTCCTTCCGAAATTATTCTGTATATGTTCTCCATCGCATTATGAGCATCGTAAGGTAGCACTAACAATGTTGAATACGGAGATATAACAGTGTCTTCTTTTAGACCTCTTTTTAAGCCTAAATCTGGCACGCCAAAAGCCTTGTATTGATAATTTAGACATAGGTCAAAAGCATAATATCCCGATTCAGATACTCCCCATGGCACTTTTCTTGCCTTACTATATTCTTTCTGCACTTTGATTACGGTAGCATACGTTATATCAAATACTGAATTCTTATAATTTTTCATAATCAAGTACGGCATGAAATACTCAAACATTGTACCTGTCCAAGAAACTAATCCTTTTTTTCCATTTATCTTAGATAATGCTCTCCCAAGCTTAAACTAGTGCTTCATAGGAATTTCGTGCCCAGCTATAGCAATGTAACTTACTACTCTTGCTTCTGAAGCTAGTAAATCATAATATGAGTTCGTCAGCTTTTCATCTTCAACATGATAACCAATCGAAAATAAATGCCTTTTTACATCATACAAATAAATAAACTGAGTTGCTTCAATTACTTTATTAATTCTATCGGATAGCGCTTTATATTTAGTGTTAGACTCCATTTCATGCTGATAATCTTTCAACCCTTCGTTTACTGTAATTAGATAACTAATAAAATTTCCGCTGTCTACAGTGGAGATGTATTGTGGTCTCAAGACTTCTAATGTTCTAGTATCGTACCAATTATATAAATGCCCTTTCCATGTTTCCATTTTTTCGATAGTTGATATTGTTTCGTCAATTCTCTTTAACATATTTCGAGTAGAAATATAGCCAAAATCGCGGGCACATAATACAGACATTATATATAGTCCAATATTTGTCGGCGAAGTTCTATTGGCAAGTTTATTTGGAGGATATTCTTGAAAATTGTCAGGCGGCAAAAAATTTGATTCTATATTTACAAAATCCTCATAGTAGCCCAGGTATTTTTAGCTATTTGCCTCAAAACGTCAATATCTTCGACATTTAGTTTTTCCTTTTTCACAATTTTATTCTTGCTAATCCAATACGCCCACAAAGGCGCTGTTGACCATAAAGTAGACAAAACTATAGCATAAATTATATAATTATGTCTTAGTATTATTGTAAAGATTAGCAGTCCAACAGAAATCCATGTAGTTGAATGCACTATTTTAACGTAACTATACAAACTACCATCGCTCTTATTGTCGATATCAGCTGCAGTAACCCATTCTAGTAGATTTGTTTTGGTAACATACATTCTAAAAAGAGTTCTAACAATTGCGTCTGCCATTATATATGCTTTGTATGGCAAGAAAATCATCGTCAATGCACTTAGAGCAAAAAAAATTTTAAAACAATTAAATAAATTGTCATTTTGCCTATTATTGAATATCTCACTTTCTTTTAGGCAATTATCTGCTAATGCAAGTAAATGGCGAAATAACACACTAAACGCACCAAATAGAAACCATAGCGAAGTATTATTTACTGCAAAAATAATCCCGAAAATAAAGAATAAAAACTGACTTATCGGAACAACACTTCTTCTTAAATTATCTGCAATTTTCCATTTAGATATTGATGTAATAGTGTTTCTTTTGTCTGAATACAACCATTTTACTAATTGCCAATCTCCTCTAGTCCATCTGTGCAGACGCGCCATAAAACTTAAATATTTTCCCGGGAAACTGTCAATTAATTCTATATCGCTTGCTAATCCAACCCCAACATGTATGCCTTCAAGTAAATCGTGGCTTAATACTGTATTATCAGGGATAACACCTTTTAAAACTCTACTAAATACGCGCAAGTCATAGATCCCTTTCCCAGTAAAAATGCCCTCTCCAAACAAATCTTGATAAACATCAGAATATGCCGTTGTATACGAGTCAATTCCACCTTCACCTGCAAACACTTTGGAGTACACTGTTTTATTTGCACTATCCATTTCCTTTCCAATTTTAGGTTGTATTAGTCCATACCCCGCAACAACAATCCCTTTTTTTTCGTCAATTACCGCCCTATTTAGTGGATGTGATATTACACCAATTAACTTTTTTGCAGTGTCCATAATTAGCTGAGTATCAACATCAATCGTTATAATATATTTTGTATCTTTCAAATTTGAAATCACTAGAAACAACCGAGTAACTCGTGTTCTTTGAGCCTAAAATTAAATAGTTTAATTCTGTTAAAGCTCCTCTTTTTCTTTCCCACCCCGTCCATTTTTTCTGTTTCTCAACGTATTGTCGCTTTCTGTGGAAATAGTAAAAAATATTTTTTTCACATCTGTATACATCGTTTAGTCTTTTGATTTCTTTAAGTACTACTTCAGTTATTTTTTTATTTTCCGCTAATTCACATTCTTTAGCATCCTTGAAATCCCCTGCAATTGCAAAGTATATATTTTCTTCTTCATTTACCAAATAATATACTTCTAACGACTTTACTAATTTTTCAGCGTTTTTTGCATCCCTAATAAGCGCTGGTATTACTACTAATGTGGAGAACTCTTTTGGTATACCTTCACTATATTCTAGTCGTGGCATTAGCATTGGCGGGAAAATACTCGTCATCAATCTATTAGTCAAAACTATAGCAATATCAGCTGATGCACTAATAATCAGCAAAAGTACAAATGCATAAGAAAACAGATCTAACTCTCTAAATATATTCAAGTAGTAATTTAAAGTCACCGTTATCATGGTTGTAATTACAAGAACTGGCACAAGATAAAAAGATAGTTTTTTATTGCCTGCATAATCAAATTTAGCATTTATTCCTAAAGATAAAAATAACTCTTTCCTTCCTTTATCTATTAAAAAATATCCTACATGATTTGATTTTTCAGTGTAGTTTTCTGTTTTATTACTCTTTGCACATTCCACAATTTTTCTTGCCACCGATATTTCTTCCAAGCGGCATTTTTTAGCAATAATTTCAACTTGTTTCCGATAATAGTCTCTCGACTCGAAATCCATTTTAGAATAAATTCCTGCAGGATCTTTTCTAAGAACCTCTTCAACTACACTTAAACTCTCAAAAATATCATTCCAGTCAATAGTTGAAACTTCGTTTAAACTTACTATTGCATTACCAATCGATATTTTTAGCCCCGTTTGTTCTTTATGCTCTTCTTCAATTATTTTTTTAATTGGAATATTATACTTATAATTATTCTTTTCGATGTATGCTAATATTTCTCCTGAATCAATATCCTCTTTTCTAAGTTTCTTTAAAAAATATTCAATAAATGATGAATTTATTTTCTCCTTGCTTGTCTTTTTTAAAATGTTAATTACTTCATGATTTCCTTTTGAAAATATTTGATCAACTAAATCTCTATCTTTCTCAATTCTATATGCTTTTTCGCTGATCAATCTTATAAAATCAATTATTGCAACTCTAATGACCAAAGATATCGCCCATATTTCAGAGATTGACAAAATTCTCATCAGCTGATATTCTTTAATAAATTCGACTAAAGTTTCCTCATCAAAGTTCGCATCTGTGTGCGAAACTAGCTCTAGCATCGTAACAAATATCCTTGGGTACTCTTTCCAAAATCCTCTGTTTATTATATCAAGTTTCAAAAATCTCTCTTTTCCCAGTTCTTTCTTCACTTCTTTAATTTGCTCTTCGATTTTATAGAAATTGTCTAACAACCATTCCGAAGCAATAGATAGTTCATGCTTTTTATTTATTCTCTCATTTAATTCTTTATGTATAAGCGCTATCCTGTTAAAATTATCGCCTAATCTTGTAATGAGCATCCTATTCAATTTTGTTTTATTATACACTGTATGCTTTCTAGCAATTTCTTTTGCATGCTTTATTAGTTCTTCTTTGCTTAAAAGAATATCAGTAAAATCTTCTGAGTCATCTTTTCTTCTATTAAATAGCAAGGTAATATCACACCTCTTCATATTCTCATTCTCCTCTAGCTCTTTGTGTATCTATATAATGTTTAACTGTTTTGGTTCTCAATAATTTTTCTTATCTTATCTTCATAGAAAACAGACAATTCTTCTGCGTATTCCTGCGTCAATCCTTCCATATGAATATTAAACATAGCTTTTTCACTATCTGCTAATATTATGGCCCACCCTTTTTCTCCAATTATTTTTACTCCTTCATAGAGTTCAATCTTGTTGTTTTTGTTTTCTTCTATCATTTTTTTCATTACTCTTCCTTTGTCTTTCCAATCGCATTGAACGGCTCTTTTTGTATAATTAAAATCCGGTATTTCATCTAGCAAATCTCCTAATTTCACTTCATTGACCATTAGAAAGTCTATAAGAATCCCCACAGCCCAAATTGCTTGGTAGTTCAAAATATATTGATAAGGGGCATTGTCTTCACTATCTATATTTTTTATCATTTCATTCATTACATTTGCGGGGTTTGACTTTGTTTTTATTATCTCGACACCATAAAATTTCGCCATATTTTCAATCACATTTGGAAATGTATAAGGTAATATAAGTTTTTTAATTCTTTTTAATTTGAAGATAGTTAAGGCTAACAAAGATTGCAACCTCTCACTTTCAATTATTCTTCCACTCTCGTCTATTAATATCATACTTCCACTATTCTCTTTTATAACAACCCCTAGATTCGCCTCTGTTTCTATCACTTTATTAGCAACACTAGTAATATCATTGTCTTCTTCTTCAAATTTATTTAAAATATTAATATGTCTAATTTGACATCCAATACGCTTTAAAAATTTCTCTGCTAAGCTTACATTATTTTTCGACTTTGAAGCAATAATTACTTTAGGGTTTGTTTTCTTGATAACCTGTACATTTTTTAATAACTTAATTCCCTCCTCTATATAATAATAGTCAATGTTGTTTGAGTTTATTACGTTTTTTTTTTGGTCTGCTTTGCACCTTACAAAATCTTCTCTAATCATCAAGTTTTCTATCTCACGTTCTAAGTTCCTATCCACGTTGACCCCATTTTCGTTCACTATCTCAATGTGTAAGTTGTTCGAATTTACATTGTCTTTATTCACGAAAAATCCACCATTTGCTTTATGGTATCTAACTGCATATTGATTTAGTGACGACACTACGTTATCAATGCTAATTGCTTGAGCACCTGTTGTATGAATGCCTGCAATTAGAGAATTCCCTATTAAAGCGCCTGCGTTTGAACCATCATTACCTACAACAATAATTGATTCCCCACCAGATATTGATGCAAAAGTAGCCCCAAGTTTCGATGCAAATTCTGGTGTAATTTCTACATTTACGTCCCCTGATATCCCATTATTGCCAAAAATCATTTTACTTAGTTTTGTTCCCCAAACTAAGTTTTGATTTACGACTGAATCTTCATCTATGATTTTAAGCGGCCATAGTTTTAAGCTAGGTTTTATTATAACGTTGTCTCCTAATACACTACCTTCTCCTATAACAACATTTTCATACACGTTCACTCTTTTTTTTACTGTCGCATTTGAACAAACCACTGCGCCACTCACATGTGATTCGCTCCCAATAAAGATGTTATCCCAAATAATACTTTTTTTAAGTACCGAACGGGCTTCTAAATTGCAATTGTCTCCTATAATTGTATACGCTCCTAGCACCGCATCTCTATTTATTAGACAATTTTGTCCAATGTATACTGGTGGTTCTATTTCAACATTCCCTTCAAATATTGTATCTTTTCCCATCCATATTCCTGCAGATGATTCCAAATTTTCAAGTTCAATATTCACTTTTCCGTCTAAAATATCAAAATGTGTCTGCTTGTAAGATTTTAAATCACCTATATCACACCAATAATCACCTGTAACAAACCCATACATATTAATCTTTTCTGATAGTAGTCTAGGAAACAAGTCTTTGCGAAAATTAAAATTTTCTCCTTTCCTATAGTCGTAAAGAACTTCTGGTTCCATTATATATATGCCTCTGTTTATTGTATTACTAAACACTTCTCCCCAGCTAGGTTTTTCAAGAAATCTAGTAATTTTCCCTTCTTCATCTGTGATTACCACACCATACTCAATTGGTGCATCCTCTTTTTTAAGTACAATTGTAACTTTAGAAGTTTTGCTTTCATGGTATTTTATTGCTTTTTTTATGTCTAGATCCGTTAATGCATCTCCACTTATTACAACGAAAGTCTCCTCAATGAATTCCTCAGCATTTCTTACGCTGCCTCCTGTTCCTAATAGCCCCTCCTCTATATAAAATGAAAGATTTACTCCCCACTTTTCTCCTGTCCCAAAATAATCAATCAATATTTTTGGCAAATATGCCACAGTTACTGCAATATCATTGATGCCATGTTTTTTGAGTAAATTAATAGTGTATTCCATTACCGGTTTATTTAATATAGGCACCATTGGTTTTGGCAGACTACAAGTAAGTGGTCTCAACCTTGTGCCTTTACCACCTGCCATTATTATCTCTTTGATGATTACCACTCCTTTATTAGCAGAATTATTTGCTCTCATATTACGTTTTAAAGAACAATTATTATTTTATGATTTTTCAGATATTATATGTATGTAATTCACATAATAATGGATGTAAATCAAAACTGAAAATTTATTTGGATTTATCAGAAAATTTTACCTTTAGTTTTGTCTTCAGCTATGATATGATGTGTTTAATTTAACGTAGAGTAAGTTGGCTTATTCTCTTAAACTACAGTAGGTTCTTTAAATGCTAGAAAGGTGAGTTATATGCATATTGAAAATTTAAGATTTTTTTATATGGTCGGAAAAGCAAAAAGTATATCTAAGATAGCAAGTGAAGTTCATATCTCTCAATCTGCTTTAAGTCAGCAAATACAGAAATTAGAAAACAATCTGGGTTTTAATTTGCTAAGCAGAAGCAATAAAGGAGTTGAATTGACTGAAAAAGGGCAAATCGTTTTTAAATACGCTGATCATATTGTAAGGACATATACTAAAATGCAATCTGACCTGAATAGTCATGAGAGTATTATTCGAATAGAGGCTACTTATCCAGTAGCAACTTATGCTCTTCCTTGCACACTCTATAGAATGAAAAAAAAATTTCCAAAGCATAAGTATGAACTAATATCAAACTCATCTGAAAATATTATTCAAAATATCCTCAACGATATCTGTGATATTGGTTTTGTTAATGGCTCCACAAACATAGAAAGCATTCAATCATTATATGTAGGTTCAGACAAGATTGTTTTAGTTGCTGAAGCAAATACTAACATCCCTGCACAAATCGATATGAAAGATTTGCTTAATCATACTTTAATTATGCTAAATAACCGATTCGAAATCAGAAAAACTATTGCATCTAAGCTTAAAGAAATTGGGTATACTTGTAATGATCTAAATATTATATTCAATCTTGATTCACTAGAAGCAATCAAGGCGTCAATTTCAAAGGGTTATGGGTTAGCTTTTTTGCCTTACATGTCAATAAAAAAAGAACTGTATACAAAACAGTTCAAATCAGTGAAAATAGCAGGTTTCGACCCAGTGAATGAAATTCATCTCATGAATAAAAATAATCAATATTTTAGTGGTTCACTGGTGAATTTTGTCAATTACTTTAAAACCGTTGGGAAAGAAGGCTTTTGTTAATGAAAGCTAAGGTTTAGTTACTGTTATTTCCCATACTCCATTAATTACTTCCTCGGCTACAACCTTTGCACCTCGCCCCTTAAAATGATTAGTAACAGATTCTTCTACGCAACTGTGGTCAGTGACAACCATAACCGATTCTCCAGATTTAATTTTTTTTAGTTCTTCAATTGTCCTAAGAAGAGGCAAAGGACACATATCACCGAAACAATCTATTTCTATCATTCGTTTCACTCCTCAGTATTTTTATGCGTTATACACCAATTTTATTTAACTAAAAAAAGACTGGTTGCCCAGTCCTAGGCGGTGACAAGGCGGGCGGTGACAATTGTCATGCTTTATTGTCACCTGTGACAAAACTGCTCTGTCCCCATTGTCACTTTTTGTGTCTCTACTAACTATTTACCTTTAAAAGCAGCTTTTCTTTTTTCTACAAAAGCTTCCATGCCTTCTTTTTTATCATCAGATGAAAAAGTTAGTCCAAATAATGTTGCTTCATACTCGCTTGCAGTAGTTAAGTCTGTATTAATTCCTGTGTTCACCGCTTTTTTACACATTTTGATCGCAAACGGTGCTGGTTTTAATATTTGTTTAGCTAACGCGTTTGCTTCATTTAGTAATTCTTCAACCGCTACAACTTTATTCACCAACCCAATTCTATATGCTTCATTAGCATCTATCATTTTTCCAGTGTACAGAAGTTCTTTTGCCACTCCTAACCCTACTAGCCTCGGTAGTCTTTGTGTCCCAGCAAATCCAGGAATAATTCCAAGAGAAACCTCTGGTTGTCCAAATTTAGCTTTTTCCGATGCAATCCTTATATCACATACCATAGCCATCTCGCAACCTCCACCTAGAGCAAATCCATTTACAGCTGCAATTACTGGTTGAGGTAATTGTTCGATCTTATCAAACACTTTTTGCCCAAACAAAGACCACTCTTGTCCTTCAATTGCTGTCATATTCATCATTTCAGTTATGTCTGCCCCTGCAACAAAGGCTTTTCCATTTCCTGTGATGATTAACACCTGAATTTCTTTATCTTTCTTAATCTCGTCAAGTAATATCGATAATTCATCTAAAGTTTCTTTGTTTAATGCATTAAGTGCTTTTGGTCTATCCATAGTTATTGTAGCAATGTTTTCTTGTTTTTCGAAAACTAAGTTTTTGTATTCAATCATATTTACCTCCATAGATTATTTATCGACACAAGGGGACGGTTCTCTTGTGTCGTGTGATAGTTTTTTTAAACGACACAAAAGAACCGTCCCCTTGTGTCAATTGTCAAATAGTCGCCTCCATTAATTATTTTCTGTAATCGTCGTAAAATCCTCTTCCTGACTTCTTGCCTAAGTAACCTGCTTCAACCATTTTTCTTAATAGCGGACAAGGGCGATATTTAGAGTCGCCAAACCCTTCATATAGAACTTCCATAATTGAAAGCACTGTATCATTTCCGATAGCATCACAAAGTCTTAATGGTCCCATTGGATGATTAAACCCAATTTTTGCAACGTCGTCGATTGTTTCTTTATCAGCTACGCCTTCATAAAGTGTAAATATAGCTTCATTTAGCATAGGAATCATTATTCTATTCCCAACAAACCCTGGATAATCATTCATTTTAACAGGAGTTTTCCCTATTTCTATTGCTAGTTCCATTACCGTATCTACTGTTTTTTGATCTGTAGCTAAACTTACAATGACTTCAACTAATTTCATAATGTGCACTGGGCTAAAGAAATGCATTCCTATTACTTTTTCAGGCCTTTTAGTCAGAGCACCTAAAGCTACTACTGCCAAAGACGAAGTATTAGTTGCTAAAATTGTATGTGCTGGACATAACTCATCTAACTTTTTGAAAATACCTTCTTTTAATTGTTTGTTCTCAGGCACTGCTTCAATTGCTAAGTCAACGTCACAATTTGCTAAGTTCCATTCGCCCACGATTGTAATGTTTTTTAAAGCTTTTTCTTTATTTTCTTCTGTCATTTTACCTCTTGCTACGCCTTTTTCAAGTGTTTTTGTGATTTTAGCAAGTCCTAATTTAGCATCGTCCAAATCATAACCTTGCAAAACAACCTTAATCCCTGACTGTGCAATTACTTGAGCAATTCCAGCGCCCATTTGTCCAGGCCCGATTACAAGTACTCTTTTTATTGACATAAAATACACTCCTCGCAAATCAATTTTTTAAGATACATTTTAAACAATTTTTCTCTCGTTAAAATTTTATCAATTTTTCATCTAAAATGCAACTACTTCTCCATGTTTTTCTTTATTTTTTATATCAATTATTTTGTTTTCAGGATCTAAAATTAAGATTTTAGGTTCGTAATCTTGCACTTCTTTCTCGTGAATCCAACAATACGCTATTATTATTATTTTATCTCCTGCTTGAACTAATCTTGCAGCAGCTCCGTTCAAACAGATTACACCACTACCTTTTTTCCCTCTAATTACATACGTTTCAAGACGTGCTCCATTATTATTATTTACAATTTGTACTCTTTCATTTGGATAAATATTTGCTTTTTCTAATAAATCTTCGTCAATTGTAATACTGCCCACATAGTTTAAATTAGCCTCTGTTACTGTTGCGCGGTGAATCTTTGATTTAAAAAAATTTAACATCAATTAGTTTCCCTCCAAAATAATATTATCTATTAGTCTTACTTTACCAATCTTTACTGCTAGAGCAATAAGAACCTTATTTTCTAATGTAGTAGCATTTTCTAAATTTATCATATTTACTGCTTTAACGTAATCTATAGTTATTTCTGATTCATTGTCTATGTTAGCTTTAATTCTAGCAACAATCTTAGCTAAATTACGCTCGCCTGCATTAACTTTGTCTTTTGCTTCAAACAGGCTTTTTGATAGCACCAATGAAATACTTCGCTCTTTTTTGGACAAATATACGTTCCGCGAACTCATTGCCAATCCATCTTCTTCTCTTACAATTGGACAAGGAATTATTTCTGTATTCATGTTAAGATCCTCAACCATTTTCATAATTACCAATACTTGTTGTGCATCTTTTAAACCAAAATAGGCTCTATCTGGCTCTATAATATTAAATAATTTATTCACTATCGTGGTAACTCCTCTAAAATGTCCTGGCCTTGACTTCCCGCAGAGTTTTTCAGTTAGCTTTTCTACTTCTACATAGGTATTATACCCCCTTGGATAGATTTCTTCAACACTTGGGTTAAAAATATAGTCCGCTCCAGCTTCTTCAGATAACTTTCTATCGCGTTCTAAATCCCTTGGATAAACGCCATAGTCCTCGTTTTCACCAAATTGAGTAGGATTTACAAAAATACTCACGACCACAACTTCAGTATTTGCTTTCGCTTTCTCAATTAAGGAAAGATGACCTTTGTGTAAATATCCCATTGTTGGTACTAAGGCTATAGATAGATTCTTTTCTTTATACTTCCTTATTCTTGCTTTCATTTTTGCAATTGATTCAATGATTTTTATTGCATCTTCGCTGCTTCTATTTTTCATTATATCACTTCTTCCACCTATTTTAGCACACACAGGAGTCATTAGGGACGGTACTTTTTGACTCGCTCTTTTAGCTTTTCTTGAGTCAAAAATTACCGTCCCTAATGACTCCCCCTCAACTCTTAATATAATTTTTCTAGTACTTCCTCTTTTATTTTAAATGTATGAACTTCTTCAGGAAACAACCCTTCTTGAATTTCTTCCTTGTACTTGCTCACTGCCTCTTTAATGACTAATCCTACTTCACAATATTTTTTTACAAACTTTGGTGTAAAGTCGCTATACATCCCTAACATGTCTTGAATGACTAATACTTGCCCATCGCAATCTTTGCCTGCACCAATTCCAATTGTGGGAATATCAATACTCTCAGAAATCAATTTTGCAAGTTTTGCTGGGACACATTCTAAAACGATTGAGAACACACCTGCTTCTTGCAAAAGTTTTGCATCTTCCAAAATTATCTTAGCCTGCGACTCATCTTTTCCTTGTACTTTAAAACCACCCATCATGTTAACAGATTGAGGTGTTAATCCAAGATGCCCCATTACAGGTATTTGTGCTTTTATCAATGCTTCTATTTTATCCACTACTTCTCTTCCACCTTCTAGTTTTACTGCGTGAGCATTCGCTTCTTGAATCATTCTTCCAGCATTTCTTATCGTTTCTTCAACACTTATATGATAAGACAAAAATGGCATATCTGCAATAACGCAAGCTCTTTTTACTCCTCTTGTAACAGCTTTTGTATGATGAATCATATCATCAACTGTTACCTGCAAAGTCTTTTCATATCCTAAAATAACCATACCTAACGAGTCTCCAACTAGTATGCTATCTAATCCTGCTTCGTCAAGTAACTTCGCTGTAGAGTAATCGTAAGCTGTTAGCATAGATATTTTTTTACCTTCTTTTTTGCTTTTTATGAATGATGTAGTTGTAAATTTGTTCATCTTAATCCCTCTTTCCATTTTTCATTTAGTTTATTTATTATTTCTTCTTGACCTTCCAATTTTTCTTTCTTAGCCAATTCCGTTGTTGCCTTCCCTAACATGCAATAATTTCTCATCATATCAGGGGTTCTTACTTTTATTTCTTCTATATGTTTAGTAATAGTATCTATATCCCCTCTTGCAATAGGTCCAGTTAGTGCGGAAGCCGTTCCATATTTACGGATATTTTCTAAACTGCCATTTATAAGAGGTAGTAAAGCCATAAATCCTTCTTCCCTGTTAATTCCAATGATGTTAAACACATCAAGCCCTAAATCCATTAGTGCAACAGTGTAATTAGCAACAATACACGCCGCTATATGGTATAAAGTTTTGTCCCTAGAATCAACAACAAAATATTTGTTACCACAAATGTTTAGTATCTTTGTTATTTCAATAATTCTATCTTTATCCCCTTCGATGCTAAATACAGTATTCTTCAAATCTAAGACTGCTTTATCAACAGTAGCAAAGGCTTGAAGTGGGTGCAGAGAAAAAACGTTGCATTTTTGCTTTCTTGCACTTTCTAAAATACTTGAGTTATGAGCCCCACTCATATGAATTACTATACTGTTTTCCTTAAACCCATCATTATCCGCTATTTCTTTACATACACTTTCAATGCTATCGTCATTTGTTGTTATAAAAGTTACATCGACTTTCTTTGTTAATTCGTACACATCTTTGTACGAATTGCTGTCAGTTATATTTGCTGCTGTTTCGGCCGAAGCGTATGTTTTACTAAAATAACCTCCTATAGTAAATCCATGATTTAAGAGATACTTGCCAAAACTCTTACCAACTTTACCCGCACCAATAAATCCGATTTTCACATGGTCACCTCATTTCAATATAATAGCAAATCAAAAACAAAAAACACCTTTTGAGCACTCCAAAAGACGTTGTATTAATTATTGTTTGCTTCCGTCTCGGTCCTGAAGGCTCAGAGCAGAAAAGTATTTAGTTTTTTTTAATATTATTATAGGTAAAGTTCTAAGCTAGATACCTTCCTAGGAGTCTCCTAACATGAGTTTAACAAATATTATTAAATAAATCAAGTAAAATTTAGAGTCATTAGAGACGGTTTTCACTTAATCTACAATTTTATACTTTCTTGCCTTCGTTGCAACTGTTTTATGTGTCACCCCTAGAGTTTTGGCAGCTGCGCTAAAAGTGCCAAACTCTTTTAGAGCCATTTTTATTATCTCTTTTTCATATTCTTCTAATGTAACCATTTCACCCAAATAGTTTCTTTTTATAAGAGAATTACTAACAATATCGTTATAGTTTATCCGATAATAACCTGATATGTGTGAAGGAATATTTTCAACCCCTACAGTATCCGTTTCTACAAGTACCATTAATCGTTTAATCAGGTTTTCAAGCTCTCTAATGTTTCCTGGCCAATTATAATTAACTAAGACATTCAAAACACTATCTGTCATTTGTTTTGGTATAATCCCTAAATCTACACTTGTTTTATTAATAAAGAATTCAATTAACGGTATAATGTCTTCTCGTCTCTCCTCAAGCTTTGGTAATATAATAGGAATTACATTCAATCTATAATACAAGTCCTCTCTAAATAATCCTTTTTCCATCAACACCTCTAAATCACAATGAGTTGCCGCAATTATTCTCACATCGCATTTAATTACTTCGTTGCCACCGACGCGTTCAAATTCATTTTCTTGTAAAACTCTAAGTAACTTCACCTGCATGTCAATTGGCATGTCTCCAATCTCATCAAGAAAAATCGTACCTTTATTAGCTGCTTCAAATTTACCAATTTTTTTGCATATAGCACCTGTAAATGAACCCTTTTCATGCCCAAACAATTCTGACTCTAATAGTCCAGATGGAATAGATGCACAATTAACTTTTATAAATGGTTTGTCGCATCGCTTGCTGTTTTGATGAATTGCGTTTGCAACCAACTCTTTCCCTGTACCACTTGCCCCCCTAATTAAAACCGTAACACTCACTTTTGAGGCTTTCTCGGCTACCAAAAGTGCTTGTCTAATTTCTTTGCTCTCACCAATAATTTTACTAAATGTACTACTCAGCTTTATTTCAGGGCATTTAACATTCTCTGAACTGTTTTCGGATAAATCTTTTCTTACTAGATTCCCACGGAGCCTTTCAACACGATAAATCCCTATTAAACCCACGTATTCTTTTTCTATATAGATCGGGGATACCGAAACACTAACATCCTCTTTCCCACTATATCTATTTAAATATCCCTTTATCTTTTTTCTACCCCTATTTCCCTTTAAAAGTATTTCGTCATTATGAGTACTGTAAATACTAACACCTAGCAAATCTGAAGCAGAAACGTTTAATATTTTCTCATAGGCAGAGTTAACGTATTCAACAATAGCATACTTATTAACAATACATACACCATCATCTAAAGGGTCAAAGAGTGTTTCATAATGTAAACCCATAGAATATTTACTATCATCTCTAGAAATGACTTCCAAGTTTTTAACATTTGTACTCATCACTTTTCTCCTTTAAATAATATTCATACTTCTTAGAACAGCTATGACCACTTCTAAATTTTTATTGCATTCATACTCCTTGATGCAACTATATCTACTCCTGTGTTCAAAACGTTTTCAATAATAACATCACCAATTCTAATGGGTGCTTGTAATTCTATCTTGTCAATCTCTTCAATACAACTAAATAGCAATCCCTTCGCTATTACTCCATCTGTTTTGATAGGTAACCTACTCAGGTTAGCATTCCTTATCTTTACTGTATATGTTAATACTCTTGTAGGATTCGTTATTTCTTCAATTGCGTACTTTTCCCCCCTAATACACTTATGCCCACTAATTAAATACTTCTTCTCTCCTTGACTCTTTTCTTCAACTTCCACTCTACAACCTAGAGGACAGGCTATACAAGTTATAGTTTGTCTCATTTTATTGTCCTCCTTTTTCTATTTCAACTGTCAATTTTGCTCCCCCACTAATTATATCTTCAATACTTATCGATACTGATTCCATTTCTCCTGGAGCAAGATGTTTTTTCTTTATTCTTTTAATTATTTTGCTATCTGTTTTTATTAGCAATATAACATCTTCATATATATTATCCACTCTCAAATATATATCGATTTTATCTTCTACTTTTTTAGTTCTTATTTCATGGGGAACAATATAGCTTATTCCTTCTTCTGCGATTGTTTCAATTGTTCTTCCGCCTTCTGATGGTTGCTCATAAACATATTTTGCCGCACTTTTTCCTGTTTTCCTACTTTCTTCAGTAACCCAATCAACCAGGTCATGTACATGCAATACATTGCCACATGCAAATATTCCTGCCACACTTGTTTCCATAGATTCGTTAACTACTGCTCCACCTGTTTTTCTGTCGAGTTCGATGCCTGCATTAATTGACAATTCATTTTCTGGTATCAATCCCACAGATAAAAGTAGAGTATCACATTCAAAAAATTTTTCCGTACTTTTTATAGCTTTTTTACTACTATCTACTTCTGCAACAGTAACTCCTTCTAGCCTTTCATCTCCTTTTATGTTAATTATTGTATGATTTAATAGTAAAGGGATGTCAAAATCCTCTAAGCACTGTACAATATTTCTAGTTAGTCCTCCTGAATAAGGCATTAATTCCACTACCGCGCTCACTTTTGCACCTTCCCACACCATAGTTCTTGCCATGATCAGCCCAATATCACCAGAACCCAATATCACTACTTTTTTACCAGGCATATAACCTTCCATATTAACGAATCTCTGTGCTGTTCCCGCACTAAAAATTCCTGCAGGTCGTGTTCCCGGTATGTTGATTGCGCCTCTTGTTCTTTCTCTACAGCCCATTGCCAATATTATTGCCTTTGCTTTCACATGCATTAAACCATATTCGCTACTTACCAACTTCATTGTTTTGTCTTCAGTTATATTCAGTACCATTGTGTCTAGCTTATATTCGATTTCAAGTCTATGGAATTCGTCTATAAATCTTTCGGCATATTCTGGTCCTGTTAGCTCTTCTTTAAATATATGCAACCCGAATCCATTATGAATGCATTGATTTAAAATACCACCTAATTCTCTATCCCTCTCAACAACGAGGATGTTCCTTACTCCATTTTTTCTAGCTTCTATTGCTGCTGCAAGTCCTGCAGGACCACCACCGACCACAACAATATCATAGTTATACATTTTCTCCACTCCAATTTTCATTCTCAACTTTTCGCTTTATCAAATTATATGAGCCCTTATTGCTTTTTAGTATTTCATACATTCCAACGTTCAGCTCTCTCGTCAATATCTCCATAACTCTTGGACTACAGAATCCGCCTTGGCATCTTCCCGAGCCAGGTCTTGCTCTTCTTTTCACTCCGTCGACTGTTGTTGCTCCCACGCTTCTTTTTATACTGTCTACTATTTCTCCTTCGGTAATGTTTTCGCATCTACAAATAATTTTTCCGTATCTCTTGTCTTTTTTAATTAGTTCGCTTTTTTCATCATCACTCAAAGTAATAAACTGTGTTATAGCTTTTCTTTTTTCATTGAATTTTTCTTTCTTCTCTAGGCTAGCAATATTATTTAAAATATTTACTACCATTTTTGCAATAGCTGGAGAAGCAGATAGCCCTGGCGAGTCTATTCCTGCAACATTAATAAATCCACTAGAGTTTCCTGTCTCTTCAATAATAAAATCCTCGCTTATAACCTTTGCTCTTAATCCAGTAAAAGCTGTGATTATTTTACTATATGGGAATTCCTCACATAAATCTCTTATGTTTTCCTTCAGAAAATCTTTCCCTCTTCTTGTTGTTCCCTTATTTTCTTTACTCTTTACACGCTCAGATGTTGGTCCAATCATAAAATTTCCATGCACTGTTGATAAGGCCAAAACTCCTTTTCCTTTATCTGTTGGACATTGGAATATTATTGAATTAAATAGTTTGCCAACACTTTTATCGTAGAGCTGATATTCGCCTGTGTCTGGCATTATTTCAAAGTACGGACTGTTTATCATGTTGTTTATTTTGTCTGCATATATACCCGCACAGTTGATTACATATTTTGCTTCTAAATAGTCTTCATCACAATATATTTTGTAATAATCCTTTTCCTTAGTGATATTTTTAACTTCATAATTCAACTTAAGTTCAACTCCATTTTCTATTGCATTCTCCGCTAACGCAATAGCTAACTCCCAAGGTCCTATTATCCCAGCGGAAGGTGCAAACAGAGCACCTGCTACTTTATTAGTTAAACTAGGTTCCATTTGAAGAACTTCTTCTTTCTCTAATATTTTTAGATTTGGGACACCATTTTTTTTACCTCTTTCATATAGTTCTGTCAAAACTTTTTTTTCTTCTTCACATTTTGCAACAACTAGCGAACCTATTCTGCTAAACGGAACAGATAAATCTACACATAGTTGATCAAACATAGCATTACCTTCTGCATTAGTTTTTGCTTTAATTGTATTCGGTAATGCATCGTATCCAGCATGAATAATTGCACTATTTGCTTTCGTTGCACCATTTGCTACATCATTATCTTTTTCTAATAGAATAATATCTAATTTGTATTTAGACAATTCACGAGAAATCATAGTTCCAATTATACCTGCTCCTATTATCGCTATATCGAACATTTTTTCCCCTTTCCAGTGTGCCTATTTCAGTTAACCACTATAGCTTCTATTAATAAAAAAACCGCACAAACCCTAGTTTATTCTCATAAACTAGAATACTGTGCGGCTCTCTATTCTCAGCCATTATATTATTTACTTGTCACCATTATACAACAGTTTAACTCGTTTGTAAATATTTAATGTCAAATTAGTATTTTAACCTATTCGTCTTCCCATTTCAATGATCTACTGACTGCCTTTTTCCAACCTTTATACTTAGCTTCTTTGCTACTTTCTTCCATGCTTGGGTTGAACACTTTTTCCACAGCCCAATTCTTAGCTATTTCTTTTTGGTCTTTCCAAAATCCTACTGCAAGACCAGCTAAATATGCAGCACCTAAAGCCGTTGTTTCAGTAACTACAGGTCGGTCAACTGCAACTCCTAGAATGTCTGCTTGGAACTGCATTAAGAAATTATTACTTACTGCCCCTCCATCTACTTTTAAGCTTTTTAATTCTATGCCTGAGTCTTCTTGCATTGCTTCTAATACATCTCTTGTTTGGTATGCAATCGATTCCAGAGTTGCCCTAATTAAATGCTCAGCTTTCGCCCCTCTAGTTAAGCCAACTATAGCACCCCTGGCATACATATCCCAATATGGTGCGCCCATTCCAACAAATGCAGGTACCATGTATACGCCGTTTGTATCCTCAACTTTAGTAGCCAAGTATTCAGTATCCTCTGCATCTCTAATTATTTTTAATTCGTCTCTTAACCATTGAACCGCTGCTCCAGCTACAAATATACTTCCTTCTAATGCATACTCAACTTTACTATCTATTCCCCACGCTAATGTTGTTAATAATCCATTATTTGATGGAATAAATTTTTCGCCTGTATTCATTAGCATAAAGCAACCTGTTCCATACGTGTTCTTTGCAGTTCCTGGTTCAAAGCAAGCCTGACCAAACAAAGCTGCTTGTTGATCTCCTGCTACTCCAGCTATTGGAATTTCAATCCCACCAAACATTTGAGCGTCAGTGTTTCCATATACACAACTTGAAGGTTTTACTTCTGGCAACATTGAGCTTGGAACTGTCAATTCTTCAAGCATTTTTTTATCCCATTTTAATTCTTTAATGTTGTACATTAAAGTTCTTGAAGCATTCGAATAATCAGTTACATGAACTTTACCTTTTGTAAGATTCCAAATTAACCAAGTAT
>JAJOKP010000061.1:28060-31351 GCA_021129775.1 Clostridiales bacterium | reverse complement strand
AAATTTCAAAGGAACCCTTTTATACTAGGGCTTTAACGGTGCTTTTATATTTGCTAGCGTAGAACCTAGGTACTATTATTATATACTGTCTTTGCATGCCAAATCAAGATTTCTCGTCCTTTGATTTTTTACTAACGAATACATTAACTCAGCAAGTAAGTAATTGTCATTTCAAAGGACCAGAGGGACAGCAGACTGCGTAAAAACTAAATTTTTGCAAATTATTATTCATGTCTTAGAATTTTTAGTATGTATGTCTTGAGATATTGGCGTTATTATGCATAAATATTAACGTTACTTAACTTTTTACGCAGTCTGACAGCCCCTCTGCTCAGACATACCTTGCTTTGTTATCGCTTAGTTTAGTCCTACTTTCTCTGGGTAAAGAGCATGTAGGGTCATGTTCGCCGTCACATCACGCCTTATGTTTTTTAATGATCAGTGTTGCTAGTACTTGAAAAACTAAAACAAAAACTAGCAAAATAAGTATATCATATATGATTTCTTGAATCGTTGTAGCATGAATCATCAATTGGTGCAAAGAGTTTGATCCATAAGGAAGAGGCATTATTTTTGAAAGATTCATTACAAAGTCAGGGACATGTGCAATGTCGAACATTCCAGCTAAAACTATTTGCGGAACAATAACTATCGGAATAAATTGTATTAATTGAAACTCTGTTCTAGCGAAAGCAGAACACAAAATCCCTATTGAAAGGGCGGTTGCTGCAAGCAATAAATTTACTAACAGCATTAACAAGAAATGACTTTCATTTGGAACATCCAAGACAAATAATAGAAAAACTTGAATAATTACAGTCTGAATTGTAACAAATAAACCAAATCCTAAAAAGTAGCCTAATACAATTTCATGTTCACTCACAGGCGAGACAAACAGCCTTTCAAGAGTTCCATTGATTCTTTCTCTTAAAAATACAATTCCAGAAATAAGAAAAACAAAAAAGAAAACAAGATAAGCTAACAAATGCGGAGCCATATGATTAAAAGTAGCTGCATTTCTAATTCCATTTAACTCGACAACTAATACAATTTCAAGTAATGCAAATATGAGAATTGGTGCTAAAAACATTAAAGCAAGAGTACGTTTATCTTGCCATATTTGTTTGGTGACTCTCTTAGCAATAATTAGCGATCTCATGACTTCACCTTCCCCTCACGCTCAATATAATAAATAAATGCCTCTTCAACAGTTGCCGTATTTGAAGATTCAAGAAGGGTGCCCGGAGTATCAAATGCTAGAATTTCACCTCTGTAAATGAACACTAGCCTGTCACATAATGCAGCTTCGTCCATCGTGTGAGTAGTAATTATTAATGATTTCCCTCTGCTTTTCATTTCCTTGAATTCTTTCCAAAATTCCCTCCTTAAAATCGGGTCTAGCCCTACGGTGGGCTCATCTAACACTAATAATTCAGGGTCATTGATTAAAGCAATAGCAAGTGATAATCGCCTTTTCATTCCACCAGAGTATTGATAAATAAGTTTGTAAGCTTCATCTTCTAAGGCTACTAATTTCATGATTTTCCTAATTCTATCTTTGAGTTCATTCGTTTTAACATTATATAATTGGCCAAAAAATTTTAGATGAGCATAAGCATTTAAGTCATAATACAAGGCATCTTTTTGAGCCATATAGCCAAGTTTCATCAAGACATTATTGCTAATGCTTTGAGATTGCATTACTTCAACTAGCCCTTCTTTTTTCTTAACAATCCCAGCGATCGTTTTTACTATTGTCGTCTTTCCCGCACCTGAAGGACCAATTAGTCCAACAATTTCCCCTTCATTTAGGTTAAAAGAAATATTCTTAAGTATAGTTGTTTTGTTCATTACAACACTAAGATTTTCAACACGTACTTTAAGCAATTATTTATACCTCCCTTTTATTTGTGACTACGAAATTAGGCTTCCCTTCGTTTTTACCATTTTTTATGTTAAAAAACAGAATTCCTGAAAAACACAAAAAAGCTGGAAGACATGGGGACGTTTCACTTGTCTTCTCTGATTGCTTTCTCAATTATTGTTTTACCCATTCCTAATATTCTACTTAGTTACCTTATACTTGTATGTTTGTTATTGTATATTTCTTTAATTTTTTTGTTTCTTTCCCTTATAGCCATTTTATCTTCATATATGGTCTACCAGTCAAACAAAACTGTATTTAGAACGGCAAAACACTCTCTCAAAACCATTCTATTTCTCGTACTTGCAGGAGTTTCTGCTGGGAGCCCAAAGGCAGTGAATCCAAGTCTTCTTGCAATTAATTTTGATCTGAATATATGAAAATCCGATGTTACAATTAGGATTTTTATATCTTCTCTATCATCAATATCCCTTATAATGGTTTTTGCATTTTTAAGATTTTCAAATGTAGATGTTGAAATTTCATCTTTATATATTCTCTCTTCGTCAATTCCTTTATATTCCAAAAACCTTTTTATCCCTTCAGCTTCAGTTATTGTATCTCCTTCACCTAAACCCCCTGTTGCGATTATTTTAACATCATTCTCTTTAACGAAACCATACGCAACTACCAATCTATTGTGTAAAGTGGGCGAAGGTCTATCGTCCCAAAGAGCGGCTCCTAATATAATTACGTAATCGATATCTTTAGCAATTAACTCGTTAATATCAACTACTTTTCCACTTTTGTATATTAATACTTGTATTAATATGAACGAAGCTACTGCCGCGAAAATTAGTGTCAATACTGTAACTATCGCTACTTTTTTCATCAAAATTAGTTTCCTCTCTATTGATATCCACCATTAAGTAAGATTACTGCGTCAAAGAATACAAAACAGCAGACTCCAACTTGATATTTCACTTATATATTCTACTTATGTCTATGAGTTTAATTCTATCATCTTTCTTTGCTTCTTCTTCTAGTTCATACCTGAAACCACTTTTGCTAAAGATATAGTAATATATATCTTCAATGTTTGGCAATAATTCGCTACGCCTTTTTAACGTTTCTAATGCTTCCAGTCCTGCTTTTTCGTTTCTCCATTTACATTCACATAGTATAGCTCTATTTTTACTACTGCATACTATATCAATTTCTTCTTGTCTTTTTAATTTGCTATTGTTTCCCCACCAAGTTCCCACTTCCTCTATTACAAAAGGAAGTTCTTCTAGTTCACTTTTTCGCATTAAGTAGTCCTTGCATATATCCTCAAATATATGACCCACAAATTCATTGATATAAGGTTTGATGTTTTCAGTGTATATTAGTTTGTCTTTCTTTTGTTCAATTAAAATAATATTTGG
>JAJOKP010000061.1:0-28050 GCA_021129775.1 Clostridiales bacterium | reverse complement strand
TTAGAGTACCCTTCTGATATAGCTTTTAGTATTGAACTATACAGATTAGGCTCTCTAAGCTCCTGTTTTAACAAGTTCAGTGGCTCATCAAATAGATAGCTATATTTAGATAAAAACTTTTCTCTTATATTATCTTCAATGCCTACATCAGAATCCCACATATCTAAGTATTGAGCAACCCCTCCGGTTATACTATAAGCTATCACTTTGTCAACATCGTTGTACTTCTCAAAGAACTTAACCGCATTAAAAAAATCAAATGGTTCTATTTCCATTTGTGCTGTCTTTCTCCCAAACGACACAGGGACGTTTCACTTGTCACCTGTTTTTTGCCAACTTATTTTAGATGCTTGCCAAAATCCATAAAATTCTTTTTCGAGCGTAATCGCTGCAAATAAATCACCTAGAAAAAAGTCTATTATATTCAGACCCTCCTCTAGTGGTAGTTCTTTTATCTTTTGTTTCCTTATAAAAGCGTTCCATTTTTTAATCATTGCTCGATCTTCTGAAAAAGAAATTATTCTAGAAAAGCTCTCTTTATTATATTCTGTTCTTCTGTTAGTCAATGTTTCTAAAATAGCCTCCTGTAACTTTCTTCCATCAAAATCAAATGCACCAGCAAGATAGTATATATCAAAAAAATCTTTCATTCTACTATTAAGTTCTAGTCTTTGCAACATGGCATCAAATTTTTCTGCAATAGTGCTTTCAATTGAATATGTAGTAATTTCAGGAGACTCATAGTCGCATAATTGCGTTGGCATTAATCTCTTTTCAGCTTTTGGTACAATAACATCTCCCACTCCAAAATCAATATTAATTGGCGTCTTTGTATTTTTTATTCTCCCTATTAATTGTGCCGAAAATCCTTCATATTTTCTTTGTAATGATATCTTTCCAAAACTTCTTGCCTCAAATTGAATGAACTCATTATTTCCTGTATCTACTTCGATAATATCATTAACTATTTTTTTGATATCTTCTGAAGATGTTACTGTCTGCATAATAAGAAAATCTATATCTATCGTCGTTCTACTCTCAAAATTTGTAAGTACGTATATAAACAAACCTCCCTTCAATATTAGTTTTTCAGATTACTTCGAAAACGATATTCTTCTTAAAAGTTCTTCTTGTAAAAATAATTGCAGCAGCACTTGAAATAGTTTACCTGTTTTTTTAGATTTGCCTTTCAACTTTGCTATTACAGCAGCACCTTTGTCCATACTACAACCACACTCCTACTATGTTATGAACTTTTACTGTCACTTTTCTCTGCTTAGCATAGTCCATTAACTTCGAAATTTTTTTTTGTGGATCTATAATATACGCTTGAATAGCTTTGTTGAATGTTTCTCTATCCATTTTGATTTCATATTTTAGGCATTCGCATATAAGTCTATCTCTATCAAATATCTTCAACTTACATTCGCCATAGTCGACCAAATCGATGCCATAGCATAAATGTTTCAGGTCAAAATAATACGGTTTTACATAAGGGTAATCTATCTTAAATCTTGATTTCGAGGTATCTTTATCAACTCCTATATGCCATTCTAGCGGTATTTTATCACTGTATCCATAATAAAACAAAGCCGAGTCCATACATAGTATACCGTCAGGGTATAACCCTGCAATTAATTCATGCTCACTTAAATCAATTGATGCAAGTTTATAATACGCCTTTTTTATACGTTCAATAATTTTCTCGTCAACTAATTTTTTTATCTCCCTATCATTTAATCCTAGAGACTTTAATTCAGAAGTTTTCATAACTCCATTTTTAGCAAAAAATTTTTCTTCTAAAATATCATACCTTATCATACTCGTCACCTTTTTTTCACATTTTTTTATAAGATAACTTGGATTCATACATTAGTATCAATACTCTCTTACTTCATTACAGTTTCTCAATATAATCATATTAAATATCATACAAAAGTCAAGTAGTAAAATTCCGCTTTAAGTGTTCATGGCGGAATTAACATACCAAAAGCTCAAAACCCTAGAAATAGTCAAGGGGCGTTTTAATTTAAACCACTTGTTTTTTTTCGAGTGTTTTAGAATCGAAAATTCTTTATTTTTTAGCAATATCTGTCCTAAATGTTTTACCTTCAAATTTTATCTTTTCTACATTACTATATGCCTTGCTTATTGCTTCTTTTAAATCATTCGCTCTTGCAGTCACTCCTAACACTCTGCCACCATTTGTTACTAACTTGCCTTCTTTTATTGCAGTTCCAGAGTGAAATACTAAAATATCATCATCTACATTATTAGTTCCTTCTATTACTTTTCCTTTTTCATATTTATCTGGATAGCCTTTAGAAGCAAGTACTACGCATACTACTGCTTTATTGTTCCACTCTATTTTTGTCTCACTTAGCTTGTTTTCTAACATTGCGTTAAATATTTCTACTAGGTCTGTTTCTAATCTTGGTAGTACAACTTGAGTTTCAGGGTCCCCTAAGCGCACGTTATATTCTAAAGCTCTAGGTCCTTCTTTTGTTATCATTAATCCTATGAAAATTATTCCTCTATAGTCCATTCCTTCTGATTTTATGCCTTTTAATGTTGGCAAGAGTATTTCTTTTTCAACTTGTTCTTCTACTTCTTTTGTATACACATAGTTTGGAGAATAAGTTCCCATACCACCTGTGTTTGGTCCTTTATCTCCATCAAATATTCTTTTATGATCTTGACTACTGACCATTGGGATGATTGAATCATTGTCTACAAAGCATAATACAGATGTTTCTATACCTTCTAAAAACTCTTCAATTACGACCTTGTTTCCTGCATCACCAAATGCATTATCTTTCATGATAGTTTCAAGAGATGCTTCAGCTTCACTTAAACTATTGCAGATAAAAACACCTTTTCCTGCAGCTAAACCATCAGCTTTTACTACAACAGGATAAGTGTGTTTCTTTAGTACTTTCATGCCTTCTTCAAAAGTATTTACTTCGTCGAATTTGGCCGTAGAAATATTGTATTTATTCATAAAATGCTTTGAGTATGATTTGCTTCCTTCTAGTTGTGCAGCATGCTTTGTTGGTCCAATAATTTTTAGTTTTTCAGATCTAAACTCATCTACAATTCCTAATACCAACGGTATTTCTGGTCCCACTATAGTCAAGTCTATTTTCATTTCCCGGGAAAATTCGATTAATTTCGCTACATTATCTACACCAATATCAACACAACTAGCTATTTCAGCTATTCCAGGGTTACCTGGAGCACAGTATATTTCGTATACGTTCGGACTTTGCGCTAATTTCCACGCCAATGTATGTTCTCTTCCTCCACTGCCAACAACTAAAATCCTCAAAAAATCATCTCCTCAAAATAATACTATTGTAAAATACAAAATACCGCCTAAGCATATACAAACTTGAAAGTAGAAAAAAGAGATGAGAGTGTAATCCTCCCGTCCCCTTAATAACTAGCTTAATTCAAGTGCTTTAAACGGACACGCGGATACGCATAATCCGCAACCTTTACATTTCATTCCGTCTATTCTTACCTTCTTATTATCTTTTAAGAACTCAATCACATTAGGTTCTGAACAAGCGTAAATACATATTTTACAACCAGTACATTTTTCTTTATCTACTTTAACGACAAAATACATATTACACCCTCCCTTTCCCTAGTGAGTACTTTTTAGTTTTCACGCCAGATACTTCTACAATTTCCATGTTTTTTTGAATTAGTTGAGAAATTTTTTCGAATTTCCCTTTCATAGCATCATCAAGTGCAGCAGTAGATCCAGATGCAATAAATTTCTTACCACCAAATCTTTCTTCAAGTGAAGCTTTAATAAAATCCATTGAAACTAAATCTGTAACTTCTAGTAAAGCTCCTAGCATAGCCATGTTAGTTGAAAGTTCTGTTCCTGCTGTTTCAATTGAAATTGTTGTTGCAGCTATATAATAGATTCTAGCTCCAATTTCTTCTAATTGTTCAATGTCTTCATCCGTCATTGGCAATTCTTCGTCTGAGTTAATTATTATTATCCCATTCTTTTTAAGTCCATCATAAAAAGGCATAGTATATGACTTTCCTAATGTGATAACGTGAGGATGATAAATCATGATAATGTCTGGGTAGATGATTTCGCCACGCTCGTAGATTTTTTCATCTGATACACGTACGTAACTCTCTGCTGGAGCAAGTCTTTTCTCTGCACCAAAGAACGGGTTTACAGTACTTTGTTTTCCTGCTCTTACTAATGCTCCACCTAGTATGTTTGCAGCTGTAACTACACCTTGCCCGCCTAAGCCTGACATTCTTATAGATAAATTATTACTCATTATTTTTCACCCTCCAATCTTTCAATAAACTGTTTCGCTTCTGGAGAAATAAATTCTTGTGTTTTATAGTCTTCTTTACGTCTTTCTTTTAACTTATCCAATGTTTCTTCTGGCTTAAATTTAAAGTTTGTAGGACAAGGGCAATATATTTGAACGTAAGTTGGTCCTAATTCTCTAGCCATTAAGATAGCATTTCTAACTATTTTCCCTAATTTTTTTGCATCTGCTGGATTTACTAAAGCAGTATACACACAACCTGAATCATATGCAATCTTCGGAAGTGAAAGCTTAGGGAATTTTTTCCCTGTCGGCGCCATATTTAATACTTTTCCTAATGTTGACATTCCACTTTCTTGTCCGCCCGTATTTGCATATGCTTCATTATCTAACATTATTGTAGCAATGTTTTCACCTCTGAACCATGAATGCATAACCATGCCAAGACCGATGTCTCCAAGTCCTCCGTCTCCACCTATTACTACTACATCTTTAGTTTTTTCTGGAAATCTAATTTTTAATGCTCTTTTTAGTCCTGACGCAACAGCGTTTTGGTTTCCAAAAATAGAATGTATATTATGAAGCGCCATTTGTGTAAATGATAAACTACTACAACCAGTAGTTCCAACTACAATTGTATCTTCTGGATTTGGAAACGATGCTGCAATTAATCTTTTTGCTAATGCTAGTCCACACCCAGCACAAAGTGGATGCTCTTCTAGTAATTCTTTAAAAGAACCTAAATCTGATACCCCATAATCTTCTCCAAAAGGACCGTTGTTTACCAAATCAATATATTCTTGTGGCATTATATCTTCGAAAACTGGAACTATTTTTAATTTTCCATCTTTCATTTGCAAGCCCTCCTTATTTCATCAAGTATTAGTTCAGGAGGCATTGTCATACCACCAAAAACACGAGGTGCTCCTATTATTTTGTGATTTTCTTCAACTGATGCTCTAATTTCTTTAGCTAACCAACCTGTAATATTGAATTCAGGAACTAATATTTTCTTAGCTTTTTTAACTATTTTTCTAATGTCTTCGTACGGGAAAGGGCGAATAGTCTTTATTTTAACTAACCCAACATCTAGCCCTTCTTCTTTTGCTCTTTTAACAGCATCTCTTGATTGTGAAACAGCAGTTCCCGAAGTTACTGTCATAATTTCAGCATCTTCATTTTCTATTTCTAACATTCCACCGAGATGTTTATTAATATGCTTAATAGATCTCTCTTTTGCTGCATGTACTTCTTGTTGCCACGAAGCATGTGCCGCATAACTAATAAAATTACTCTTTAATACAAATGGATCTCTCATTTGCCTTACTGGTGGAGTTTCCATATCCATAGCTGGAACTGGTGAAATATATGGATTGTACGGTGCTAGTTTAATATCTTCTTGTGGTATTTCAATTATTTCCCTTGTATGCGTAGTAAAGAAACCATCTGCAAATACGCCTATTGGTAAATACACGTCTGGTTCTTCTGCAATAGTAAAGGCACTAAGTATCATGTCAAATAAATCTTGTGAGTTTTCAGCATGAAACATTAACATGCCTGTATCCAGTAAAAAACTCATTTCAATTGTATCAGGTTGTATCGTAAGTGGTGAGTTAATTCCGCGTGTTAAGAATGAACAGACAATAGGTAGTCTTGAGCCTGCCCAAGTTGGAAACATTTCCATTGCTCTTAACGTTCCTGGCCCACCTGTTGCAGTAAAAGCTCTTACACCGCCCATTGATGCGCCAGCAACAGCAGACATAACACCAAGCTCATTTTCACCTCGATAATAATCTTTAACATAACCTCCTGCATAAAGATCTCCAACTAAATGCATACTTTCAGACTGAGGAGTAATAGGATATGCAACTGCAACATCAACATTTGCTCTTTTTATCGCTTCTTTTACAGCTTCACTGCCTGTGATAAAATGCTTTTCTCTCTTTGATTCATTCAGCAAGTAATCTAATTTCACTTCTTTTTGATTAGTCGCAATTTTATCCATTTAAATTCCCTCCTTCTTTAAGCGCCATGTTCTTCTTTTCTTCTTTAACTACTTCGATCAATTTTCTCATAGTATCAAGATTCACATCACGTAAAGTAATATTTGCATCTTCATGCCCATACTCACCACATAATGCTATAGTGTAACAATTAGTGCCCCCTCTAATTAATTTAAGTCCCATATTTGCATAATGACAATGTACACCAATAAATATACAAGCGTCGATTTTATTATGCCATATTGTCAAATTTGGGTGATTCGGGTTTATTTCTTCTTCTGGGTTAATTTTAGGGTATTTCGGTCGATAATCTGGCATTGGAATTATTTTAGCCCCAACAACATCAGCGAGTTCTTTAAGTAACTCAGCTTTTTCGATAACCCCATCTTTCCACGCCCATAACAGTAAAGGTCCTGGGAAAAAAGTAGGGTTTACTGCATTTAGTAATTTTTTTGCAATCGTTGCCATTGTTTCTTCTTCGCCACAAATTCGCCCTTCAATTAGACCTTCGCCTTTTTCTGGCAGCACAATGCCCTGCGAGGCTGCAGCTGGTGGTAAATAGCTCTCAGGCCCAGGCAAAACTTGGTAGTTTTTTTGCTCCATAATAATCCTCCCTTTCTGTTTTTAATGTCTAAAGTGTCTCATCCCTGTAAATACCATGCTTATTCCTGCTTCATTGCACGCTTTAATAGAATCTTCATCCTTCACCGAACCACCTGGTTGAATTATAGCAAGAATTCCTGCTTTTTTAGCTTCGTCTACACAGTCTCTAAATGGGAAAAAAGCATCTGATGCCAATACGCTCCCCACAAGATTATGCATTGTATTCCTGATTGCGTTTTGCAATGCCCAAATTCTGCTCGTTTGTCCTGGTCCAATAGCCAAAGTTTGTTGATTTTTAGCAATTACAATGGCATTTGATTTCACATGTTTTACAATTTTAAACGCAAAGTCTAAATCCCTCATCTGTTCTGCAGATGGAGAATACTTTGTTACCCTTGTTATACTACTTACTAAGTCAATATTCCTGCTTTGAATTAAAATTCCGTCAATATTTTTTTTAATATCGTAACCCGACTCTAACTTTTCTGTAATATTGGGTAGTCTTATTAACCTTAGGTTCTTTTTGTTCTTAAATATTTTCTGCGCTTCATCTGTAAAATCAGGCGCAATAATTGTTTCTAAGAATATCTCGTTCATCATAATTGCAGTTTGAACATCAATTATTCTATTAGCCGCAACTATCCCACCGAAAATAGACTGCGAATCTGCTTCATATGCTTTTTTATACGCTTCGTAAAGGGTCTCTGCGCTAGCAACCCCACACGGATTTGTGTGTTTAAGTGCCACAACTGTTGGCTCATCAAACTCTTTTAACAACTCTATTGCAGAATTCGAGTCATTTATATTATTAAAAGATAACTCTTTTCCCTGTAGTTGAATGCCTTCAGCTAATCCATCTGATTTATTCTTAATTTCTCTGTAGAAAGCAGCATTTTGATGAGGATTTTCTCCGTATCTTAAGTCTTGCGCTTTTTCATATGTGAATGTAATTGTCTTTGGAAATTCTTCTTTATCTTCTTTATCCTGTTGAACTTGTTTTAAATAACTAGCAATTAACGCGTCATAGTGGCATGTATGTTCAAAAACTTTTGTAGCAAGCTTTTGGCGCGTAGTTAATTTCGTACTCCCTTTGTCAGTAATTTCAAAAATTATCCGTTCATAATCCTCTGGCTCAACTATTACAGTAACATCATTATAGTTTTTCGCAGCTGACCTTAGCATTGTAGGTCCGCCAATGTCTATGTTCTCTATTGCTTTTTCAAGTGTTACGCCGTCTTTCAGTATAGTTTCTTTAAATGGGTACAAATTGACTACGACCATATCAATCGTCGGCATATCTAATTTGTTCAATGTCTCAATATGCTCCGACTTGTCTCTTACCGCTAAAATCCCACCATGAATTAATGGGTGTAGAGTCTTTACTCTTCCATCTAAACATTCTGGAAACCCCGTAACTTCAGATACATCTTTGATTGATAATCCTGAATCCCTAAGAACTTTTGCAGTTCCACCAGTTGAAATGATTTCTATTCCTAATTCTGATAATTGTTTTGCAAATTCTACAATCCCTTTTTTATTTGAAACGCTTATTAATGCTCTTTTTATCATAAAACCACCCTTTTCTTTGTTTCGGGCAACCACAAGGGATTGCCCCTACAGGTTTTTACCTCAATATTCTTCCCTTCCAACTTACCAACTTTCCTCTTCCCTCTTTGTGTTTTCATCACTTCACTTTTACTCTGTTACCTACTACTTCTATCTTTCCCTCTGAAATTAGTTTTACTGCTAGAGGTAAAATTTCATGCTCAATGTTAAGTACTTTCTTCTGTATCGACCTAGTGTCATCGTCAAAATTTACTGATATAGCTTTTTGCATGATAATTGGACCACCGTCAGTTTCTTTGTTTACAAAGTGAACAGTTGCTCCAGTTACTTTAACACCACTTTTAATAACTTTCCTATGCACTTTTTCGCCATAATAGCCTTTCCCAGAAAAACTTGGTATAATTGAAGGATGTATGTTAATAATTTTGTTTTCATATTTTTCTATAATCTCATCTGCAATTATTTCTAGGAAACCTGCTAATACAACTAGTTCTACATTTGCTTCACCTAGCACTTGCATTAGTTTTTTGTTTCTATCTTTTTTCATTGGATAAGTTTTTTTATCAACAATTTCTGTTTTTATTTTACGTTCGCAAGCCCTCGTCAAACCATAAGCATTTTCTTTGTTCGATACAACCACGGATATCTCTGCGTTTATATATCCTTCTTCTATTTTGTCTATTATGGTTTGCAAGTTTGACCCATTTCCAGATATTAGAACTGCAATTTTCAGTTTTGACATAAAACCACCTGCCTGCTACCCCCTACTATTTTTCCTATCACTTTAGCATTTTCTCCGTTTTTAACTAAAAATTCTAATGCCTTTTTAACATCATCTTTATTAACGACTAACATCATGCCGATACCCATATTAAATGTTTTGTACATTTCATCACTATCTATATTGCCTTCTTCTTGAATTAATCTAAATATTTCTGGGACTTCCCAACTACCTAGGTCAATTTCTGCATTCACATTAGCAGGCAATATTCTAGGGATGTTTTCATAGAATCCGCCACCTGTAATATGTACTATTCCTTTTACACTTACGCTTTTTATTACTTCTATTATCGGCTTTACATATAACTTTGTGGGTTTTATTAATTCCTCTCCTAGTGTTAAATTCAATCTATCAAAATGCGTATCTAGTGCAAATTCTTTGAATTCAAGTAATACCCTTCTTACCAAGGAAAAACCATTACTATGTAAACCACTAGATTCAAGCCCTATTATTACATCGCCTTCTTCTATGGATTTACCAGTAATAACATTAGATTTGTCTGCTATTCCTACAACAAAGCCTGCTACGTCATATTCTCCATCTAAGTAGAATCCCGGCATCTCAGCAGTTTCTCCACCGACTAAGGCGCAACCAACTTCTTTACACGCTGTAGCAATTCCTTTTACTATGTCCGCAACTTTTTCTGCTCTTAATTTTCCTGTAGCAATGTAATCTAAAAAAAACAGCGGTTTTGCTCCTTGACACAGAATATCGTTTACACACATTGCTACACAGTCTTGCCCAATCGTGTCATGTTTATCTAACATAAAGGCAATTTTGAGTTTCGTTCCAACTCCATCAGTTCCCGAAACTAATACTGGTTCTTTTAAACCTTTTAAATCCAGAGCAAATAATCCTCCAAACCCACCTAAATCATCAAGTACTTGCGGATTAAAAGTGCTTCTTACATGCTTTTTCATTAACTGTACTGCTCGTTGTCCTTCATCTACGTCCACTCCTGCACTACTGTAGGTAATTTCAGACATTTTCTCACTCCTTTTGCTTTGTTTTCGATAAATATTTAACCACTATCACCTCTTCACTAGTAAAATACAAAATACTAAGCAAACATTCGCAGACTTTTTTACAATTCTTAACGATTGAGATATCAAAATCCGTTTAAAACTCGTGCTGTTTGAGCGCCTGCTTGCGCGCCACGCGCAGGCAAGCAGCGAGTTCACGAGTTTAGGATTTTTATGTCGAAAGAGTTTTTGAATTGTCAGAGGCTAAAGGGGTTCTATGTGTTTTTAACCTTTCATGTCTTCAACCTATTAAAACTCCTACTACACTTGCTTTTTTCAACATCTATCGGGTAATCTCCATTAAAGCAAGCTAAGCAAAAATGTTCGTTCCCAAGACCAGTCGATTCTACTAATCGGTCTGTGCTGAGATAACCTAAACTATCGGCTCCAATTTCTCTGCAAATGTCCTCTACAGACTGAGATGAAGCAATTAAACTTTTTCTATTTGGAGTATCAATCCCATAATAGCAACTATGCGCTACAGGAGGCGAACTAACTCGCATATGCACCTCTGTTGCACCTGCCTCTTTTAAATTCGTTACAATTTTCTTGCTTGTAGTCCCTCGTACAATCGAATCGTCTATAAGAATAATTCTTTTACCAGTAACTACACTCTTTAAAGGATTTAGCTTTAATCTAACTGCCATTTCCCTTGATGATTGATCTGGCTGAATAAATGTTCTCCCGACATATCTGTTCTTTATTAAACCCTCTTCTGAAGGGATTCCTGATACCTGCGCGTAGCCAATCGCCGCAGGTATTGATGTGTCTGGTACAGCAATAACTAAATCAGCGTCTACTGGATGCTCTTTTCCTAAGAGTTTTCCAGCATTTTTTCTAGCTTCATATACACTTACTCCATCAATAATACTGTCTGGTCTTGCAAAATAAACATACTCAAAAATACAAGATGCCCTTTTGCTCACACCATTAACCTTTTTACTACTAACACCATTTTGATTAATCGTTACAATTTCACCAGGTTCTATATCTCTAACAAATTCTGCACCTAATATGTCTAATGCGCAACTTTCTGATGCTAAAACGTAGCCGTCTTCCAACTTGCCTAAACAAAGCGGTCTTAATCCTAAAGGATCTCTAACACCAATCAGTTGATTTTCTGTCATTACCACCAATGCATATGAACCTTTTACCAGCCCCATAGTACGCTTAATTGCATTTTCAATCCCATCTCCACTATATCTTGCAATTAAATTCACTATTACTTCTGTATCTATTGTAGTTTGAAATACTACTCCATCATCTTCTAATTTGTTTCTTATTAAATCAGCATTAATCAAATTACCATTATGTGCTACAGCTATACTGCCTCTGCGGTAAAAGACAGTCAAAGGTTGCGCATTTCCAACGTAACTTTCTCCGGTGGTTGAATAACGCACGTGCCCAATTCCTACGTTACCAACTAACTTTCTAAAAATTTCGTCAGTAAATATCTCTGCCACTCTACCCATAGCTTTATGTTGATGTGTTCTTATTCCATCATTTGTAGCTATCCCCGCACTTTCTTGTCCTCTATGTTGCAGTGCATACAGCCCATAATACACCATTTTAGACACATCAATATTCTTCTGATGATAGATACCTATAACGCCACATTCTTCTTTAAGTTTGTCGAGGCTTATTCCATCAAACATTTTAATGCCCCTCTCCATTTTTCAGCCATTAGTTCTGTCTTCAAGCTAACTACCTCTTTATTATTTACATCAATTCTAAAATCACTTTCCGCTACTTCTCCGATTATAGTAAATGGAATTTTTTCATCTTCAAGTTCTACAACAAGTTCGTATACATCTTTTTGCTTTAAAGAAACAATAAATCGCGACTGTGTTTCTGAAAATAATTCAATATCAGTTCTTAGCTTCGTTTTTATATCTATTTTAGCGCCAAGATTATTTCCTATACAGCACTCTGCTAAGGCAACAGCTAAACCACCTTCACTTAAATCATGCGCCGAGCAAAGTAGTTCTTTATCTATTGCAGATAAGATTAGCTTTTGAATTTTTTTCTCCAAAGCAAAATTCAAATACGGAACATGTCCACTTTCTAAGTTATGAATCCTTGATAAATACTCACTACCACCAATTTCGTCTTTTGTTTTTCCAAGAAGTATTATAACTTCGCCTGCAGATTTAAACTCCATAGTGCAAGCCTTGCTAACATCATCAAGAACACCAACCATTCCAATTATTGGTGTAGGATAAATTGCACTATCTTCTGTTTCATTGTAAAAACTAACATTACCACTAATTACTGGAGTATCCAGTTCTCTGCAAGCTTCTCCTATCCCTATTACGCATTCTCTAAATTGCCAAAACCTATCTGGTTTCTCTGGACTTCCAAAATTTAGTCCGTCAGTAATAGCTAAAGGTGTTGCCCCGCTACATACAATATTTCTTGCAGCTTCCGTAACAGCAATTTTACTTCCTTCTCTAGGATCTAAATAACAAAATCTACTATTACAATCCGTTGTTAACGCAATTCCTTTGTTTGTACCTCTTATTCTAATTACCGCTGCGTCGGACCCCGGTGCAACTACAGTGTTTGTCCTCACCCTATGATCGTATTGCCTATAAATCCACTCTTTACTTGCTATATTCGGCGCAGTTAGTATTTTAAGAAGTGTTTCATTATAATCAGTCGGTTCATCAATATCACTGCTTCTAAATTTTCTAACTTCTTCAATATATTTAGGTATCTCATAATCTTTATAATATTTTGGAGCCCCTGATGAATCTAAACTTTGTGCTGGCATATCTCCTACAACCGCATCGCCTTCTCTTACTATTAAACGATCATTATCAGTTACTGTTCCAATTATTACGGCATGAAGGTTCCATTTTTCAACTATTTCTCTTACTTCATTTTCTCTACCTTTTTTTACTATCAATAACATTCTTTCTTGTGATTCAGAAATCATTATTTCGATAGGTAACATATTCTTTTCTCTACGTGGAACTTTTAGCACGTCAATTTCCATACCACCTTCGCCTTTTGTTGCCGTTTCACAACATGCTGATGTTAGTCCTGCTGCGCCTAGATCTTGAATCCCTACAATACAATCTGTGTCTAACAACTCAAGACATGCTTCTAGTAATAACTTCTCCATAAATGGATCTCCAACTTGAACAGCTGACTTTTTCTCCTCTGATTGTTCAGTTAACTCGACCGATGCAAAACTAGCACCGCCCATACCATCTCTTCCAGTAGCTGCTCCAATATACATAATTGAATTGCCTACACCCGATGCATTTGCGCGATGTATTTTGTCATGCTTAATCACACCAACACACATTGCATTTACAAGAGGATTTCCTTTATATGATGAATTAAAATAAACTTCTCCACCAACTGTAGGAATGCCCATACAGTTTCCGTATCCTGCAATTCCTTCTACTACTCCATCTAATAAAAATTTTACTCTATCGCTATTTTCTATTTCTCCAAATCTCAAAGAATTAAGTAGTGCAATCGGTCTTGCTCCCATAGCGAAAATATCTCTTATAATCCCCCCAACTCCAGTTGCTGCCCCTTGGTAGGGTTCAATTGCAGAAGGATGATTATGACTCTCTATTTTCATAGCAACAGCTAAATTATCTCCAATGTCAACTATCCCTGCGTTCTCTCCTGGCCCTTGCAATACATTCTTTCCCGATGTTGGGAAATGCTTAAATAAAACTTTTGAATGTTTATAGCTACAATGCTCCGACCACATAACACCATACATGTTTAATTCAAGTTCGTTTGGCTCTCTTCCTAAATAATCTAGTATCTTATCGTATTCTTCTTGTTTCAATCCTACTTCTTCATATCTTGTACTCATTTGCTTTCGCCCCCTTGAAGAAAGACTATTATTGATTCAAATATCGCTTTTCCATCTATATTTCCTAGTAACGCTTCACATGCTCTTTCTGGATGTGGCATCATGCCTAATACGTTTCTCTTTTCATTACATATTCCTGCAATGTCTAAAATCGATCCATTGGGATTCCCTTGATAAGTAAATAGTATTTGTTCATTTTCTTTAAGCTTTTTTAACGTATCTTCATCTGCTACATAATTCCCTTCCCCATGCGCTATAGGCAAATTAATTATTTCTCCTTTTTTAAGCTGATTAGTGAAAGGCGAGTCGATATTTTCAATTTTTACAACAGATGTATCACATATAAATTTTAAATTTCTATTTCTAATTAGCGCTCCTGGCAGCAGCCCTACCTCTGTTAAGACTTGAAACCCGTTACAGATTCCAATTACCAACTTTCCTTTTTGGGCATGTTCTTTTACTGACTCCATTATTCTTGTATTTGCTGCAGCTGCTCCACATCTCAAATAATCTCCATAAGAAAAACCACCCGGTAAAATTATACAATCAAAATCATCTATGTTTTCTGTATCGTGCCATATATATTCTACTTCCTGATTTAACTCAATTTTTAATGCATAATAGCAATCAATATCACAATTTGAACCTGGAAATACAATAATACCAAATTTCATATGCCTCACACTCCTTAATCTACTCTTTTCTATTTCTACTTTTCAAGCTCAAATCTATATTCTTCAATAACTGTATTAGCTAATAATTTTTCACACATTTCAGTAAGCTGTGCTTCAGCATTCTCTTTTTCTACATTTCCTAAATCTAATTCTATCAATTTTCCTATTCTCACATCTTCAACTCTCGAAAATCCAATTTTATTTAGCATTCCTTTAATTGCTGTTCCTTGTGGATCTGCAATACTTTTTTTTAAAGTTACGTATACTTTCGCTTTCATACTTACCTCCTGTTTTTACACGTTTTTTCATTTCATAACTCTGGATAAAACTTCCTTATAAGCATCCTCAACGCGACCTAAATCCCTTCTAAAACGATCCTTATCCATTTTTCTGTCTGTATCCGCATCCCATAATCTACAAGTGTCTGGCGATATTTCATCAGCTAGAATCACTTCACCTTGACACACTCCAAATTCCAACTTAAAATCAACTAGCTTTATTTGTCTTTTTAAAAAATACTCTTTTAAAATACTATTAATCTGGAATGCATAGCTTTTTATTATTTCAACCTGCTTGTCTTTTGCCAAATTAAGTATTCTAATATGATCTTCATTAATCAGTGGATCTCCTAACTCATCATTCTTATATGAAAATTCTAATACTGTTGTATTTAACACTGTACCTTCTTCTATTCCTAGTCTTTTAGACAGTAAACCCGCTGCAATATTTCTCACGATAACTTCAATAGGTAGAATATTAACTGCCTTAACAAGCATTTCTCTTTCATTAATCAGCTCAATAAAGTGATTTTTGACTCCTTTTTTCGCTAGTACAGCAAACAAAATAGCCGACATTTGATTATTTACTATTCCTTTTTCTGCAACGCTTCCTTTTTTAAATCCATTAAAAGCTGTTGCATCGTCTTTAAAATATACAATGAATTTGCTTTCATCTTCTGTCTTGTAAACTTTTTTTGCTTTTCCTTCATATATCATAGCTAGTTTTTTCATTTAATTTTACTCCTTCCACTTTCAAAACCTGTTAAACGAAACACCCACATACCATGCCACAGCCACAAATCTAGTTAAATACAAGATGCTAAGCAAAACATCCGCACGACATTCATGCCTATTGCAGTAAAATACAAAATACTAAGCAAACATTCGCAGACTTTTCTACAATTCTTAACGAGTGAGATATTAAAATCCGTATAAAACTCGTGCTGTTTGAGCGAAGCGAGTTCACGAGTTTAGGATTTTTATGTCGAATGAGTTTTTGAATTGTCAAAGTCTAAGACAGTTTGTGTGTGTTTTGTATTTTACGGCAGACATTACCTGTTAAACGAACCGTTCCCACACCATGTTCAAACCATCCATCGTGCACCATCGTAAACCGTCACTCTGCCTTTTTCGAGTACCCACGAGAGGCACCCCTACAAATCCTTCATATCCTCAACCATAACTCTCATATCCTCTTTGTACTTTATCAATCGCTCCTTTACTTCACTACTACTAAGACCAATAATCTCGGCTGCAAAAATCGCGGCATTTTTAGCTCCATTAATTGCCATGCTTGCTACCGGAACACCCGCTGGCATTTGAACAATTGAATAGAGAGAATCAATCCCATTCATAGTTTTACTTTTTATCGGAACTCCTATAACAGGCAATACCGTAAGCGATGCTACCATGCCTGGCAAATGCGCCGCACCACCTGCACCCGCTATTATTACTTGAATACCCCTAGTGTCTGCTTCTTTAGCATACTTATACAATTTATCTGGTGTTCTATGTGCAGAGACAATTGATATTTCATAAGGTATTTCAAACTCGTCCAACAGCTTTGCTGCTTCTTGCATGACAGGCAAATCTGAATTACTGCCCATAATAATACTCACAATTGGCTTATCCATAATTTACACCTCATCCTCGCTAACTATTTTAATTAACTTTCTTACTTTGTCTGATTTAGCAAGAGCATCATTAATATTTTCCCCTAAAATTGTTACATGCCCCATCTTACGCACTGGCTTAGTGAATATTTTCCCATAATAATGAATGTTAACATCGCAAATAGCTAGCGCATCCTGCGCACCTATCATCACTCCCCTACCTTCGTGCTCACTTTCTCCTAACAAATTAATCATTACACATGGTTTTATTAAATCCGTCTTCCCTAAAGGCAACCCCAGTATAGCTCTTATATGCTGCATAAATTGTGAAGTTGCACAACCTTCAATAGTATAATGCCCTGAATTATGTGTTCTAGGCGCTATTTCGTTTACATAGATTTTCTCGTCTTTTGTTACAAACATTTCAATACATAGTACACCTATACCTTTTATTTGCTCAATTACTTCTAGTGCAAGTTTTTTAGCTCTTTGCGTAACCACATATTCAACTCTTGCTGGTACAATACTTGTATATAAAATATTATCACGATGGATATTTTCTGAAATTGGATATACCTTGATATCTCCTACTATCCCTCTAGCCACCGTAACAGAAATTTCTAATTCAAAAGGTACAAATTCTTCAACCATTAATAAGTCACTTCTTAAGCGGAGAGATTTATACGCTAGTGGTATTTCTTCAACTTCGTTTATTAAAAAATTTCCTTTACCATCATACCCACCCTTACGACTTTTTAGCATAATAGGAAAACCGTATTTTTTGCTAGCCAAGTAAATATCTTCTATGCTTTCAACTTTCGTAAAACTTGGTGTTGGGAAGTTGTTGTCTTTCAAAAACAGATTCTGCTTCAATTTGTCTTGAATAATTTTTAACGATTCAGGTGGTGGATAAATAATACTCCCTTTATCCTTTAACTCTATCAATATATCTGCATTAATATGTTCAAATTCATAAGTAACTACATCGCATTTTCTTGCAAGTTCTTTTATTCTATCAATATCATAAAAATCTGCTACAATGTGTTCATCTGCGATGGATGACGCTGGACAGCTTTTGGTTGGATCTAAAATCACAAAACTAATCCCCATTTTTTTCCCCTCTAAGATCATCATCCTGCCAAGTTGTCCACCGCCAATGATGCCTATTCTCTTATTGTTAATTGCTTTTGCCATTTTTAGTATGCCTCCTGTGCATAGAGTATGTTTTGTTTGCTACGTGAGACCCATTCGACTTCACTTCGTGGAGTTTACCCTGAGCGAGTTTACGAGTCGAACGGGCTCAGGGTGACAAAGGCACAAAATGTATCAAGTGAAGCGCACTTTTTCATATACAGGTTGAATAAAGTCAAAAGGCAGCTAAGTATTGTGCCTAGCTGCCTTTTAAAAATGTATTATTAATGAGGGAATATAGTGAACTTCAGTACAAAGAGTATTGCTAAAATATACATTGTAGGGTGTACCTCTTTATACTTTCCTGTAAGCAGTTTAATAATACAAAAGAATACTATTCCTGCAGCAATTCCATTTGCTATGCTAAATGAAAACGCCATTAATGCAAGTGTGAAAAATGCTGGCATTGCTTCTTCAAAGTTTTCAAAATCAATTTCCTTTAATGTACCCATCATTAGTATTCCAACAATAATTAATGCTGGAGCAGTTGCTTCTTTAGGTATCATCAAAGCTATTGGCGCTAAAAATATAGAAAAAATGAATAATATCCCAGTTGTAACAGAAGTTAATCCTGTTTTGCCACCCTCAGACACACCTGCAGCAGACTCTACATAAGTAGTAACAGTTGACGTCCCTAGTAATGCTCCTGCTGATGTAGCAACCGCATCAGAAAGTAGTGCTTTATTCATATTGGGCAAGTTTCCTTTTTCATCTAGCATTTTAGCTTTTGCGCCTGTACCAATTAAAGTACCTAAAGTATCAAACATATCAACTAAGCTAAAAGAAATTATAACAGTAATAACACTAAGCAATGTTCCCAACAATCCCTTTTCTCCAGCTGTTAGTAAGCCTACCAAATCCAATTGTAAAAATGTAGGCGACATATCAAAAGAAAAATTATTCACCAGATTTAGGTCTGTAACCCCCATTGGAATTCCTATTAAAGTAGTCGCGACAATTCCTATTAATATTGCTCCTTTTTGTTTCCTAGCCATTAATGCACCCATAATTACCAAACCTATAATTGCGAGTACTACTCCACTTTGTTCAAAAGAACCAAATGTTACTAAAGTAGCTTCTGACCCTACTACAATCTTTGCATTCTTAAAACCAATTAGCGCAATAAATAAACCAATTCCACCACCGATGGCGTGTTTTAGCGAGAGCGGAATTGCTTCTACTATAGCTTTTCTAGCACTCGTAACCGTTAAAATAATAAATACAATACCTGAGATAAAAACGATTCCCAGTGCTTGCTGCCAGGTATAGCCAAGTGTTAAAACTACAGCGTAAGTAAAGAACGCATTTAATCCCATCCCAGGTGCTTGTGCAAATGGCAAATTAGCATATAACCCCATTATCAATGTACCTATCGCCGCCGAAATAGCGGTAGCCATAAAGACAGAGTTGGGATCCATCCCTGCATCCGCTAAGATTAGGGGATTGACAAACAGTATGTAAGCCATTGTGATAAAAGTTGTTGTACCTGCTAAAACTTCCGTTCTTAAATCCGTCTTCTTTTCGGATAACCTAAAATATGAATCAAGTTTTGTCATTTCAAATTTCCTCCTGTTTTTTAAAATAGTTAATTATATAGTATCAAAGCAATATCAATAGCTCAACAAAACAAGATTGTTTTCAAATTTATTCGTATATCGTTTTGATACATATGTCGTTATTTTGGATTATTCCCACTCAACAGTCGCAGGAGGTTTTGAAGTGATATCATAAACAATTCTGTTAACACCTTTAACCTCATTAACAATTCTTCTTGACATGTTTTCTAGCACTTCAAAGGGAATACGCGCCCAATCTGCCGTCATGGCATCTGAACTTGTTATCGCACGAATTGCTACCGTATGTGCATAAGTTCTTTCATCTCCCATTACACCAACACTTTTGATGTTTGGAAGCAAAGCAAAATACTGCCATATTTCACGGTCTAAATTTGCATGTTTAATTTCTTCACGAACAATAGCATCTGCATTTTGAACTATATTTAATTTCTCTTCTGTTATTTCACCTAGGATCCTTATAGCTAATCCTGGTCCAGGAAATGGCTGCCTCCACACAATCTCATCTGGCAAACCTAATTGCATCCCTACTTCTCTAACCTCATCTTTAAAGAGATGTTTAAACGGCTCAATAAGTTCAAAAGTCATATCCTCGGGTAAACCTCCAACATTATGGTGACTCTTTATTACTGCAGCTGTTTCTGTTCCGCTTTCAATAATGTCTGGATATAACGTCCCTTGTACGAGAAAATCAATCTCCCCAAGTTTGTTTGCCTCTTCTTCAAATACTCTTATAAATTCTTCGCCAATAATTTTTCTTTTCTTCTCTGGATCATCGACTCTTTTTAACTTCCCTAAAAATCTGTCTTTAGCATTTACTCGAATAAAATTCATTTCGAATTTTTTCTTAAAAATTTCTTCGACCCAATCTCCTTCGTTCTTCCTTAAAAGCCTATGGTCAACAAATATGCAAGTTAAATTATCTCCTATTGCTCTATTTACAAGAACTGCAGCGACAGAAGAGTCAACTCCCCCTGAAAGTGCACATAAAACTTTTTTACCGCCAACGAGTTTTTTAATTTCAGCAATTTCATCGTTTATGTAGTTTTTTGTAGTCCATTCTCCCTGGCACTTGCATATCTCATATAGAAAATTCTTTATAATATTCCGCCCTATTTCTGTATGTTCAACCTCTGGATGGAATTGAACTGCGTAAACCTTTTTAATATCATTCTCCATTGCAGCAACAGGACAATCCTTTGTAGCGGCTGTTATTTCAAAGTCTTTCGGTGTGCTTTCAATGAAATCTGTATGGCTCATCCAACAAGTTGAATTCTTTAAAACCCCAATAAAGAGTTTCGAGTGTTTTATTATGTTCAGTTTAGTTTTGCCATATTCTCTATTGTCAGCACTAATTACTTTGCCACCAAATTTTTCCGCTATTAATTGTCCTCCATAACAAATTCCAAGTATCGGAATTCCTAATTCAAAAATTCCGTCATTGCATTTTGGGGCTCCTTCTCCATAAACACTTGCAGGACCACCTGTAAAAATAATGCCTTTCGGATTTAATCCCCTTATTTTGCTAATCTCTGCATTATATGGTATAACTTCGCAATACACATTTTGCTCTCTCACTCTTCTTGCTATAAGCTGATTGTACTGTCCACCAAAATCTAAGACTACAATAATTTCATTCTCCATTTCCATTCTCCATTCTCAATTCTCTTTTCCTTTCCCAATCCTGCATCATTCATTCACAACACTATAATTAGGAGCTTCTTTAGTAATAGAAATATCGTGAGGATGACTCTCTACCAATCCTGCACCAGTTATTTTAATGAGTTTTCCTTTTTCTTGAAGCTCCCTTATCGTACTAGTCCCGCAATATCCCATTCCCGACCTTAAACCACCAATGAGTTGGTATACTGTATCTCTCAACATCCCTTTATATGGTACCTTACCTTCTACGCCTTCTGGCACTAGTTTTTGGTTTTCTTCTTGAAAGTATCTATCGCTACTTCCGCTTTTCATTGCGCCTACAGATCCCATACCTCTATATACTTTAAAACTTCTTCCTTGAAATATGATTGTTTCCCCTGGACTTTCTTCCGTACCAGCTAACAGTGAACCTATCATAACTACACTTGCTCCTACTGCAATTGCTTTTGGTATATCCCCAGAATATTTTATCCCTCCATCAGCTATAACAGGTATATCATATTCCTTTGCAGCCTTTGCACAATCGTAAATTGCAGTTATTTGCGGCACTCCAATTCCTGCTACAACTCTAGTTGTGCAAATAGAGCCTGGACCAATACCAACCTTAATGGCATCTGCACCTGCCTTTATCAAATCTACGGTACCCTCTGCTGTTGCAACATTCCCAGCAATTAATTCCAATTTTGGGTATGCTATTTTCACCTTTCTTACTGCATCCAAAACTCCTTTGGAATGACCATGTGCAGTGTCAATAACAATAATGTCGACTTTCGCACTATAAAGCGATTCAATTCTGTCAAGCATATCATTTGTTACCCCTACCGCAGCACCTACCAAAAGCCTTTTGCCCTTGTCTTTTGCTGAATTGGGATACTTTATGGATTTTTCAATATCTTTTATAGTAATTAAACCTTTTAAATCTCCTTTTTCGTTTACAATCGGAAGTTTTTCTATTTTATGTTTCATTAAAAGCTTTTGAGCTTCGCCCATGGTAACGCCTTCAAAAGCGGTAACAAGGTTTTCTTTTGTCATAACTTCATCTACTGTTTTTTGATAATTCGTTTCAAATCGAATATCACGGTTTGTTATTATTCCGACTAGTTTTCCATCTACTGTAATTGGGACTCCTGAAATATGATATGTCTGCATAAGCTCTAACGCATCCGCTACTTTGTGCTTAGGTGATAAGAAAAATGGATCTACAATAACGCCATGCTCGCTTCTTTTTACTTTACCCACTTCTAGTGTTTGCTCTTCAATACTCATGTTTTTATGAATAATTCCAATGCCACCTTCTCTTGCCATTGAAATTGCCATTCTAGCTTCTGTTACTGTATCCATTCCAGAACTCATCAACGGAATATTTATTTTTATTTTTTTCGTCAGTTTCGTTTTCACACTAACTTCATGCGGTAAAATTTCCGATTTCGCTGGAATCAATAATACATCATCAAAAGTCAGTCCTTCTTTAACTATTTTATCTTCCACCATAACATCTCCTTCGTTAATTAATTATACCCAGTATTTTAAGTAAATAACAGAAAACAGCTCTAACAAAAAAAAATTGAAGACCTGTATAATAATTTCTCATAAGTGAAAATATTATACAGGTCTCTGTAGTATATCAACAAAACCATATAGGAAACTCTCTACACAGCCCCGAAGAACTCATACTATAATAATTCACTCATAGTCAAATGATTTACGGTCATTTGGTAGATACTTCCGAACCATATTATCGGTTTTATATAAGTAGTATTTAGTTGTTGTATATCTTATAAAATAACAAATGAATATGCTATTGTCAAGGAAAATTTAGAACCAAATTTTTATTGGTACATTTACCGCATATTCTTTAGGAACATTTAAGAATATCCATTATTTACTGCTAATATTTTTTTTGACAAAGCTCAAACTATAATTGTCTGGATTATTGATACGGAAGATAGCAAAAAAGCGTTTTATGATTTAATAATCGAAGAGCGCAAAAGTTTTTATCCTCTGTTGAAATAATCTGGACTTAATATAGAAAAACAAAATACTTAATCTTGATCATTGTTGTAACAATAAAGATCAGCGATTAAAAAATGGGAGGATATTTATGCCAATGAACACGAACAATCAGATGGACAGTAGTAATTTAAAGATAATTGAAGACCAATTGAATTATGAGCTGTTAATGAATAAAAAATGCTCAACTTATTCTGAGTACTGTACTGATCCAGAACTAAGATCTTTATGTCAGCAATCTGCAAAAAAACACAAACAGCATTACGACGACTTGTTTAGTTATCTAAACTCTCATTAACATTGATACGATTTTTAGAGCACAAGTCCTATACACCATAAAAACTAGGAGGTAAGACAATGCATCAACAAAGAGATTTTACTGAACGAGAATTAATGAACGATCTTTTATTAAGCGAGAAACAAGTTAGTTCTGCCTACAATACGGGGATTACTGAAACTTCGTGTACGGAGCTCAGAAAAAATTTGACTACATGCTTAACTGGAACACAAGAAATGCAATATGATGTATTTGATGCAATGAATAAAAGAGGTTGGTATCCAACCAAACAGGCGCCTGCTCCAGAAGTGCAAGCTGCAAAAACAAAGTTCAAGCAAGAGAAAAATCAAATACAATAGCAATTGCTATAAAAACAACAAAGGAGAGTCTACGACTCTCCTTTGTGATATTTCTATTTTCCAACTGCACCTTACATCATCGGCATGTGCAAAAGCGTCTGCTCCGCAATTACTATTCGCTGTGTCATGAACCATAATTGACGTTGCATCCAATTCTGGACCTGATCTGTTCCCTCTACCAACTGGAATAGCCCTTTCTCTTGTTAATTGCTCAAATGCTGTAGCTTCTGCCATTATTTTTCAGCCCCCTTCTGATTCTTGCAACATCCATGCCCCGTGTTTAAGAGTTTACTTGTTTCCATATATGTGATAAGCTTTTAAAAAAGTGCAGGAGGAGATAATATGAAAAAAGTAATTACTCTAATAGTAACTTTTTTGTTCACTGTTACTTTGCTGCCTATTGTGTCGCCATATCAAGAAGCGGAAGCTAGTCCCCAAACAGATATTGTCGTTTTGCTAGACGGTCTGCCTCTACAGTTCGACGTGCCTCCGCAAATTGTGGATGGACGAACTCTAGTTCCGTTACGTTTTTTCAGTGAAGCCTTCAACTGCCAAGTAGAATGGGTTAATGAAACTCGCACAGTCAAGATTATCTCCCCTCCAAGAGTTATGGAAGTTATCGGCTTCTACGCTCTTGGTGGCGATGCAAGAACTAGCAGCTGGACTAATCTTTTCGGCGAGCCCTACCCAATTACTGCTGTCGGCAACACTAAGATGGTAAGCGAGCTAGCCTTGGGTTGGTATACAATAGACGAACAAGGTAATCTCTTGACCCGCAGTCCACGAACAGCGTGGCAACGTCCACCTGGTTGGGAAGATGTTCTCGCTGCCGCACAATACTATAATCTACGCACTGAAATGGTTGTCCATGAGGAAAACCGGGACGGAATGCTCTATGCGGTTCTTAACGACGAGCAAGCTGTAGAAAATCTTGTCGGTGCTATCGTTTTAGAGGCAGAACATTTTCATGGTGTCAATATAAACTTTGAAGGATTAGGGCTCTACGCACAAGGTGAAGAACAGCAACAGATCCGTGATAGATTCACCCACTTCATAGCTTCATTAGCACCCCCATTACAGGATACTGGAAAAACCTTAACCCTTACACTTCATCCACCAAATAATTCTTTCCGTGGATACGATTACCTGGCTCTTGGCAAATTGGTCGACCGCATCATCATCATGGCTCACGATTATGGGCCAAAACCAGAACCACTTTGGCAGATTGTTCAAGCAATAGAAATGGCACTAACATATGTCCCTAGAGAAAAGCTCGTCTTAGCCCTTTCTGTACCCGAGGAACCACCAGAAAATATTCTTTCTAAAGTCAGAGCTGCAAAACACTTCCGTTTACAGGGCATCTCCCTCTGGCGCTTAGGACTGCTCACTGAGGAAATGTGGGACGTCTTAGAACAGACTATTAAAACAGAAAAGTAAAGATACTGCGAGCAGTCAAAATGTTACGTTTTTGACTGTTCGCTTTAATCCTACTAAGTCCCAAACATCGAAATATAGAGAGGTAAAGAGTTTTATAATTTTTAATCAAAAGCCTGCAGGGGGGTATTTGTAGATAGATAATCTAAAAAGCAAGGGATGAAGATTGAGTTTTCTGCACAAAACAACACTCCTGCTTTCTTTGTGGGAAACAAGAGAGTTGTTGGTTTGATTTACTACCTTAAAAGTGGAAACCATACAGACGTCGGGAATCGCTTTCATCAGTCAGCTCAATCGCTATTTCACTATCCTCAAACTCAATTTTTTCTCCATATGCATCGTAAGGTAGATCAGAATCAATTACAGTGAAAATAATTTGAAAACCCGTTTCTTTAGCTAAATCTCTAACTAGTTTAATATAATTCAGCTTTTTCCTATCATCTAAACTTTCTAGACTCCCATCATGATAAACAAATTTGAAATAACTTCTATTACTATAGTGTGATAAAATTGCTAAGTCGAGACAAATGCACATTATTTGCTTATATGAGTTTCCTTTGCTAGCCGATGTTTTGCTTCCAGTCTTATCGTCAATAAGCGATGCCTCAAATTCTAAATTTCCACTATTATTTATCATAATTGATAATAGTGCCTTAATATTTATAACTTCTAATAAATACTTGCTAAACAATAGCCTTATTTGCCTATAGTCCAGATTGCTTTCAACAATTAGTTCATCGGTTTTCTTTGCTAGTTCTTCTACTTCTCTTTTTACGCGACCAATATCACTTTTTAAAGTCTTCACTACATCCATTTCTTTTACTTGTCCATTCAAATTAACTAAATCCGTTTCGTTTTTGACTATATCCGCCTGATATTTTTTGAATTTTGCAGAGATTTTTAAAACCAAAAAGCAAGATTGCCAACGACCCGAAATAGACGTTGGCAAATCGTTGGCAAGTATGTTCTTTTTATAGCGCTAAATCCTTCTACTGACTGCAAATACTTGACAGTCTTGAGGGATTTTTTACATCATTGGCATTCCGCCGCCCATTCCGCCCATTCCGCCAGGCATTGCAGGCTCATCTGCTTTAGTGTCTACTACTGCGCTTTCTGTTGTTAACAGTAAAGCTGAAATAGATGCTGCATTTTGAAGAGCAGATCTAGTAACTTTTGCAGGATCAATAATTCCTGCCGCAACCATATCTACATACTCCCCGGTTAATGCGTTAAATCCTATTCCTTTTTCTGAATTAATTACTTTTTCAACAACTACAGAACCTTCAAGTCCTGCATTTTGTGCAATTCTTCTTACTGGCTCTTCAAGCGCTCTTTTAATTATTTTAATACCTGTTTTTTCGTCACCTTCTGAAGTAGCCAAAAGTTCCGCAACAGCAGGAATTATAGTAATTAATGCAGTTCCTCCACCATATACTACTCCTTCTTCTACAGCAGCTCTAGTTGCATTTAGGGCATCTTCTATTCGAAGTTTTCTTTCTTTAAGTTCAGTTTCTGTTGCAGCTCCAACTTCAATTACAGCTACTCCACCAGAAAGTTTTGCAAGTCTTTCTTGAAGTTTTTCTTTATCAAACTCTGAAGTAGATTCTTCAATCTGAGCTTTAATTTGTCGAATTCTATCAGCAATTTTACTTTTTTCTCCTGCACCTTCAACAATCGTTGTATTATCTTTGTCTACTTTTACAGTTCTTGCAGTTCCTAGCATTTCTAAAGTAGCTTCTTTTAACTCATATCCTAATTCTTCAGAAATTATAGTTGCTCCAGTCAACGTTGCAATATCTTCTAGCATAGCTTTTCTTCTATCACCAAAACCTGGAGCTTTAATAGCCACACATTCAAAAGTTCCTCTAAGCTTATTAACTACCAAAGTAGCTAAAGCTTCACCTTCAATATCTTCACCAATTATTAGAATCTTTTTACCTTGTTGTACTATTTTCTCTAATATTGGTAGTAATTCTTGCACGTTTGTGATTTTCTTATCTGTAATTAAGATGTACGGATCATTTAAAACCGCTTCCATTTTTTCTGCATCGGTAACCATATATGGAGATAAGTACCCTCTATCAAACTGCATTCCTTCAACAAAATCTAATGTTGTTCCCATTGATTTTGACTCTTCAACAGTAATTACTCCGTCTTTACCTACTTTTTCCATAGCCCCAGCAATTAAATCTCCTATCTCTTTATTGCCAGCTGCTATAGCGCCAACTTGTGCAATCGATTCTTTATCATCTACAGGAGCCGCAACAGTTTTCAATTTATTAACCGCAACTTCTACAGCCTTCTCTATTCCTTTTTTCAAAATCATTGGGTTAGCACCCGCCGCAACATTTCTCATTCCTTCTCTAATAATCGCTTGTGCAAGCAGGATTGCCGTCGTAGTTCCGTCTCCAGCAACATCATTTGTTTTCGTTGCTACTTCCTTAACTAATTGGGCCCCCATATTTTCATATGCATCTTCTAACTCTATTTCTCTAGCTATTGTAACTCCATCATTTGTAATAAGCGGCGAACCAAATTTTTTGTCAAGTACTGCGTTTCTCCCCTTTGGTCCTAAAGTAATTACTACCGTATCTGCAAGTTTGTTTACTCCTGCTTCTAGTGCGCGTCTGGCATCCGAAGCGAATTTAATTTCCTTAGCCATATCATTTACCTCCATTATATTATTTATTTTTAAACTTCTTTTATAGCGTATATATTTTCAATCTTAAGTACTACACTACAACAGCTAAAATATCGCTTTGTCGTAAGATAGTGTATTCTTCGCCTTCAAATTTCACTTCTGTTCCAGCATATTTAGAGAAAATAACCTTATCTCCTACATTTACTTCCAT
>JAJOKP010000027.1 GCA_021129775.1 Clostridiales bacterium | reverse complement strand
CATAAAGTCTAAAAAAAAAACATTAAAAAACATTGACAAAAAAGCTTATTGGCTGTACAGTTAATTGTAGAATTGGACCGCTATTAAATTATGCAATCATATTGGATTTTTGCGAATTAAGAGAGAATCAGTTAGTATGAATTGCAAGGGGGTTATATTTTGGCAAAGTCAAAGAAGAAAAAAATATTTATTGTGTTAGGAGTAATCGTACTCGTAGCTGTAATTTCAGTCGCGATATTCATGGGTAATAGAGAAAAAGCAGAAAAAGCAACTTTTGTTTCAGCTACAAATGTGGAAATACTAGATTTAAAATCAACTGTATTTACAAGTGGGCGTATAATAGCTAAAAAAACACGAACAATTACCCCTAATACAAGTGGCAAATTAATTGTAATTTTAGTCGAAGAAGGCGATTCTGTCGTCTATGGTCAAGTGCTTGCTAAGTTTGATAGTTCTGATATTCACAAGAGTATTGAAAGCACGGTGATTCAACTAAATATTGAAAGAGAACGTTTAAATCAACTACTAAATAAAGATGCTACGCACTTAGAAATTGCTATTAAAAATGCGGAAAATTTTTATGAAGATGCTAAAAAAAATTATGAGGATAAAAAGAAATTATTTAATATTGGTTTAATAAGTAAGCAAGAATTAAATAGTGCAAAAAGCACATTAACTAGAGCATCTAATGATTTACTGCTTACTAAACTCAATTATGATAATTTCAGAGCTGACTTGGATTCGCAAATAAGAATTCAAAGACTTAGTATTAACTTAATTACTAGTAATTTAGAAAATATGAAGGGTGAATTAAGTGATTTAGAAATACTATCACCTATTGATGGAGTTATTACTAAGAGATTTGTTGAAGAATTAGCTATTGTTAATCAAGCAACAGCAATCTTTTTAGTTGAAGATTTAGAGAATATTCAAGTGGTTACACATATCAGTGAGTTCGATATCAGGAATATTAAAATAGGCCAAACTGTAAAGATAACTAGTGATGCTGTGTCAGATGATGAGTACATAGGGAAAGTTTCTCATATTGCTTCGCGTGCCGAGACAGTAAATACTGCACAAGGACAAGAAACTGCCGTAGAAATCACTATAGATCTTCAAAGCAAGGGTGTGCTATTTAAGCCAAATTTGACGGCACAAATCGAAATTGTAACTGATAGTGAAGAAAATGTAATTGCAGTGCCTTATGAAGCTATTTTTGTTGATAAAGATGGAAATAACATTGTATTTACAGTTATAGATAATAGAGCGGTAGCACACTATGTTGAAACAGGTATTGAAGGCGATCTTGTTATTCAAATCAAATCTAAAACTATTAGTGATGGAGACTTAATTATTCTAAACCCAACAGAAGATACTAAAGAAGGAATGTTAGTTAGAACAATTGAAGGTAAAATCAATGATTGAAATCAAAAGACTTTGGAAAATATATAGAACAGGTGAAATTAAAGTAGTAGCACTGAAAAATGTAGATATTGAAGTAAAAAAAGGCGAATTTGTTGCCATAATGGGACCTTCGGGTTCGGGTAAGTCTACATTAATGAATATTATAGGATGTTTAGATAAAGCTTCTAAAGGAAAATATGTTTTAGATGATACTACAATCGACAAACTTAAAGACGATAAGTTAGCGTACATTAGGAATAAAAAAATTGGTTTTGTATTCCAATCATTTAATTTATTAGCAAGAACAAGTGCACTAAAGAATGTTGAACTACCTATGGTCTATGCGAAGGCGAAAAACAGAAAGAAACTAGCACTTGAGGCATTAAAGAAAGTGGGTCTAGAGGATAGAATTAGTCATAAACCTAACGAATTATCGGGTGGACAAAAACAAAGAGTTGCAATTGCAAGAGCTCTAGTTAATAATCCAGCGATAATTTTAGCTGATGAACCTACTGGAAATTTAGATTCAAAATCATCAGAGGAGATAATGCAGATATTTAAGAAATTGAACGACGAAGGGTCAACTATAATAGTTGTTACTCACGAACAACATATAGCAGAACAAGCTAAAAGAATTATTACTTTTAAAGATGGAGAGATTTTAAGTGATGTTGATATTTAAACATGTACTAAGAGCAAATTTTTCTATTTAGTAAGTTTGTTTTTCCTTTCTTTCTTAGGTTAAGAAATTTGTGCTGGGGGATTATATATGAATTTAATGGAAAGCGTAAAAATTGCGTTTAATGCAATTTGGATTAATAAAATGAGATCTTTATTAACTATGTTAGGTATTATAATTGGGATATCATCAGTAATAGCTATCGTTGCATTAGGTAGTGGAGCTGAACAGTCTATTGGCGCTGAATTTGAACAGTTTGGGGCAAATAGAATCGCAATCACTACTAACTGGGAAGAAAAGATCTTTAGAGCAGACTTATTTACTGATCAAGATATTGAAGCATTGAAGAGAGCTTTTCCAAGTGAAATTGACGCTATTTCAGTAATGAGAAACAGAACAGGAACGGTAATTAATAGAGCAAGAAATAATGAAGAAATTCTTGTTAGTATGATTGGAGTAGAAGAAGATTATTTAGAAATAGCCAGGCTTGAGATATTAGTTGGTAGGTTCCTATTACCTAACGATGTGAAAGCGAGGCGTCACTCAATAGTAATCGACGATAAGTTAGCTATTAACGTGTTTGGTCGTACAGATGTTATAGGGGAAAGACTCTTAATTTCTACAGGAAGAACTACTACAGCATTCACTGTGGTGGGCATATACGAAACTCCTAAATCTATGTTTGCTGATTTAGCTGGATTTGAGCAACCTTCTAATTTATATATACCAATTTCAACTTTACTAAAAATATATGGTTTAAATGAGCTGCATAGAGTAATTGAAATGAATTTAAATGCTAAGTATGAGCCTCAAGAAACAATGGATAGAATGATTAGCTTACTCGAAAGGAGAAGAGGAAATACAGACGAAAATAAATATATAGGACATAGTGCTGAAGGTCAACTTGAAATTATTAATAATGTAATGGGTGTTTTAACTGGAGTAATCAGTGCTATAGCAGCTATATCACTTTTGGTAGGAGGAATAGGCGTTATGAATATAATGCTAGTTTCAGTAACAGAGAGAACCAGAGAGATTGGGATAAGAAAAGCTTTAGGCGCTAAACATAGGGATATAATGACTCAGTTTTTAGTAGAAGCTGTTATTATTTCTGGAATAGGTGGAGCAATTGGAACAACATTAGGAATTGTATTATCCTACATTATTGCAATCTTTGTGAAAGTACCTCCATCTACTGATTTTACTACTGTTTTGATAGCAGTAGCATTTTCAGCAGGGGTTGGTATTTTCTTTGGATTATATCCTGCTAATAAAGCAGCGAAATTAGATCCAATAGAGGCTCTAAGGTATGAATAGTGAACTTAAAGTTAGCCTGCCAGTTCTTATCCCTACTATTATTTTAGTAGCCATTTCAATGATTTCTTGATTTTAGAACCAATTTGTATTAATATTGGCTAATGTTATTTATAATTAATGTGAATTAATGTACTTTTAACAAAAAATAAGAAAACAGGATAACTGTCTAAGACAAGGGGATAGGTACCTTATCTGGTGTAGTTTTAATTATCATCAGACAAGGTACCTGTCTCCTTGTCTTTTATTGTAATTTTCCCATTTAAAATACTTTGTAACAATATCATTCGAAACAAATATGCTGATAGTAGGTTCTTAGATTACAGAGAAGGGAGTAATAAAATGTCAATTAAAGGGGAAAAATGTATTGATGTTGGTAGTGATTACTGTCCTTGCTACCTTGCAGAAATGAATAATTGTATTACTTGCTCGCGTTTGAGAGGCGAACATTTTTGTGATTGTAATTGGAGTGGAATTTGTATCTATAACGAATTTCATTTTTCTAATAATAAAAAAAAGATATTCGTACACATCTATGTCTTGAAATAGTAAGAAAAGAAAAAATTAATGATAAGATAATTATCTTTACAATAAAAGTTCCGCATACTTTATCGAGACAATTAAAACAACCAGGGTCGTATATTTTTATTCATAATAAGAATTTTGAGCATTATTTCGATATTCCAATCTCAGTAATGTTGGTAGATGATGAAAATGACGAAATCATAATTGCTGTTGAAGTGCATGGTGTTAAAACTGAAGCAGTTAAGCTAGTAGATGATTTTTTGTTGATTAAAGGCCCTTATTGGAATGCGCTGTTTGGAATAGAATTTATGAAAAAGACAAAGAATACTAACTGTTTAGTTATAGCAAGGGGAATAGCGCAAGCCCCAGCAGTGTTGGCAGTTAATTATTTACTTAAAAATAATAATATAGTTGATGTTATTGTAGATAAAGGAAGTACTAATACCAATTTTATTAAATACTACACAAGAGCAAACATAATATCGGATAAACTTAATTTATATGAAAATAAAGCACAACAACTGTTTAAAGACTCTTTAGAGTCTGTTAACTACAATATAGTTTTAATATGTGGCTCTAATGCTTTGCAAAAAGAAGTATTAACGTGTGTGAATAAGTACTCTAATGCTAATGTAGTTTTAAGCAATAATAAAGAAATGTGCTGCGGCGAAGGAATATGTGGGGCTTGTGTAGTTAATAATTCATCTGGTATTCCTATACGCTCTTGTAAAACTCAAATATCATATAATAATTGATGAAAGGAGAATACTTATGGCAAAAATCATCATTGTAGGTGGTAGCTAGGCTGGTTGTGCTGCAGCTATTACAGCGAAAAAAGCAGGTGGCGATGTTTACCTTTTTGAAAGAACTGACATGTTATTGGGGTTAGGAAACGTCGGCGGCATTATGAGAAATAATGGAAGATATACTGCGACTGAAGAAGCAATTTTACTTGGTGGAGGCGAACTTTTTGATATTAGTGATGAATGCTCTAAACACAAAGAGATTGAATTCCCTGGGCATAAGCATGCTAGCTTGTACAATGTTGCAATTATTGAACCGCAAGTAAAGATGCTGCTACAATCACTAGGTATTCATATATTTTTACAAAGTAGAGTAGTAGATGTGCAAAAAGATGGCGTTAAACTAACAAAAATTAAACTTCATAATGAGGAACTTATTAAAGGCGATGTGTTTATTGAAACTACAGGTTCTACAGGATCAATAGGGAACTGTTTGAAATACGGAAATGGCTGTGTTATGTGTATATTGAGATGTCCTTCTTTTGGACCACGGATAAGCTTAAGTCAAAAAGCAGGGATTTCAGATCTTCTCGGTCAGCGTAAAGACGGATCGTATGGTGCCTTTAGCGGATCATGTAAGTTAAATAAAGATTCTTTGTCAAAAGAAATAGTAAAAGAATTAAATGATAAGGGATTGTATATAATTCCTATACCAAAAAAAGATATTAGTTTTGACAAGCTGAACATAAAAGTGTGCCAACAATACGCTTTAAAAGAATATGCAGAGAACCTAGTTTTATTAGATACTGGTCATGCTAAACTTATGGTACCATTCTATCCTCTTGATAAATTGAGAAAAATAAAGGGCTTAGAAAATGCAAGATACGAAGATCCTTATGCTGGCGGACGTGGAAATTCTATACGGTATTTATCTATTGCTCCTAGAGATAACGGAATGAAAGTAAATGGTCTTGATAATCTTTTATGTGCTGGTGAAAAATCAGGATTATTTGTTGGGCACACCGAAGCAATAGTAACTGGAAGTTTAGCAGGGCATAATAGTATAAGATTAGATCTTGGCATGCCTCTTTTAAAATTACCAAGAAATCTTGCTTCTGGGGATTTGATTGCTTATGCAAATGAGGAAATTTAAAAAAAAGAAGGTTTGAAGAAAAGATTTACATTTGCTGGGGCAAGCTATTTCAATAGAATGAAAAAACTGGGTCTATATACTTTGGATAAAACAGCTCTAAAAAATAAAATAGAGAGTTTGAATTTAATAAATATTTATTCTGAAAAGTTAATTTAATCGCAATTTGCTGAAGTATATTGAGTAAAATAAAAATAGAATTTTACTTACCAGAGATATAATTATTTTTGGTAGTTTATATTTCTTTTTTATGTTAGAAAGATTTTAGCTAGAGATTTCAAGGACTTGACCTTGAGACGAATGACGTGTATAATATAATTATATAGTTGCATCGGTCATAACATAAAAATGATGCTGTATTGTTTTCTTCTGAATTATAGTCCCTACCTTGAGAAACTATGGCAAGCTTCCGCATCTTTATGTAATTAGCGAACGAACTGTCTGTTATGTACCTACCATTTTATTTTTTCAACTTACGCAAGTGAGAGTTTTATTGGGTTTTCATTCCTGAAGGCTGTGTATTCCTTAGGTTATTAATTAATGTCGATTTATATTGGGGTAAAAGTGAAAACGCTATTTTTTAAAATGCTGCTATTAAAAGGAGGAATTTTTTGAGTTGCAGAATTGGTCTGATTTATGACAAACTCAGTGTGAAAATCGTAGATACTATAGAAACAAAATATACTGATGGTCAAAAAAAAGTAACAAAGGATGCTATCTACGATATTCTCAATAGAAAATATGAGGTTGTTAAAATTTTAGCAGACGAGAAAATAATTGAGTATTTGATTGAGAGCAAAATTGATTTAGCTTTTAATTTAAGCACAGGGATAAGAGGAGAAAGCAGACAATCACAAATTCCATCTATTTTAGAGATGTTAGGGATTTCGTATGTTGGTTCTGGAATTTTAGCACATGCTTTAGCGTTAGATAAGTCTATGGCAAAACAGATTTTCACTTATCATAATATTTCTACTCCTGCTTTTCAAATATTTCATACACATAATGAACAACTAAATGCTCATTTGAAATTTCCGCTAATTGTAAAACCTGCATGTGAAGGTTCTGGCTATGGAATACACAAGGATAGTGTAGTTTATAACAAAAAAGATTTAGAAAAAAAAGCAGAAGAATTACTACAGAAATACCGACCACCTGTTTTGGTGGAAGAGTTTATAGAAGGCAGAGAATTTACGGTAGGTATAATTGGTAATGGTATGGATAAAATAATATTACCAATTATGGAAATTAATTTTGATGATATACCTGAGAAATATGGGAAATTTAATACTTTTATAGTTAAAACAGAACTTGAAGAACAAACGAAATTTATTTGCCCTGCGCAGGTAAGTGTAGCTTTAGAACAAGCAATAAAAGATGAAGTTTCACGAGCATTTGATGCTCTTGGATGCAGAGATATATCAAGGGCGGATATCCGAGTGAAAAATAACCAACCCTATGTTATTGAAATCAACAGCCTTCCAGGACTTAAGCCGGGTTATAGTGATTTAACTAAGATGGCATTAGAAGCAGGTGTAGCCTATGATGATTTAATATTTATGATTGTAGATAATGCTATGAAAAGAACTAAACAAACAAAATTATAAAATGATTAGGAGGGAGTACGTGAAAAAAAAACTAACGAGAAAATTAAGTTTTAGTGTGATTGGGGCAGGTAATGGAGGTCAAGGACTGGCAGGGTACTTAGCCTATAGGGGCCATAGCGTTAAGTTATATAATAGGAGCATAGAAAAAATCGAAAAAATTAAAAAACGAGGCTATATTGATTTAGAGGGGAATATAGTCGGACGTGGGTATTTAAAGTTAGCAACAAATAGCATTGAAAAAGCAATAAAAGATACAGACATTATTATGGTGGTACTACCTGCGAGTGCTCATAAAAGTATAGCTAATAAAATTGCACCCTTTGTGAGTGAAAAACAATATATTGTTCTTAATCCAGGAAGAACTGGAGGCGCGTTGGAGTTTAAAAGTATAATTAAGAAATATGATCATATGAAAGAGATTTGTATTGTTGAAGCGCAAACCTTTTTATTCGCATGTAGAACACTAGAAGAAGGCAAAGTAAAAATACTCAAAAAGAAGCAAGAGGTAAAAGTTGCTGCGCTGCCAGCGATAAGAACGCTCGATTTTATTGAAAAAATTAGTGGAATTTTGCCTGAATTCACTGCTGTAAACTCTGTGCTGGAAACAAGCTTTAATAATATAGGAGCAGTATTGCACCCTATTCCAACGATACTTAATTGTGCAAGAATTGAAAGCACTTTAGGGGATTTTCAGTATTATATTGACGGGATTACTCCAGCCGTTGCAAAGATTATTGAGCAAGCTGATTATGAAAGAATGTTAGTAGCTACTAATCTGGGTGTGAAGACTATCTCTTTAAGAGAATGGTTGGCCTATACTTATAACGCACATGGGGATACTTTATGCGAAGCATTAAGCGAGACAGAGTGTTATTGGGAAATAAAGGCACCACCTACAATGAATACGAGATATCTTTTTGAGGACGTACCACAAAGTTTAGTTCCTATTTCAGACATGGGCAGGTGTTTAGGAATTAACACACCAACAATAGACTCAGTGATACAAATCGCATCTATTATTCATGATACAGATTATTACAAGGATGGCAGAAAAGTAATAGACATGGGTATTGGAGGGTTAACAATAAATGAGATAAGGAGCTATGTACAAAACGGACAAGTAATTGATTTAGAAGGAGTTGTTATATAATGAAAAAATATTTAGGAGCTGCAATAGGAAATTGTGTTCATATAGGGGGAATTGTTAATTTTTTAAGATTAACAGAAGAGGAAGGAAATAAAACCGAGTTTTTAGGTGCTGCAGTAAGCATAGAGAGATTAATTGATGGTGTGCTGAAGAGTAAACCAGATATTGTTTGTGTGGGGTTTAGATTAACGCCTAAATCTGTGGTTCCATTACTCAACAAATTAGAAAAATATATAGAAGAAAAGCAATTAAATAATATTAAGTGGATTTTTGGTGGAACTAAGCCTGTTGCTGAAATGGCAGAAAAATATTTGTTTTTTTCGAAAATATTTGATGGGACAGAAGATTTAGATGATGTCATCAATTATTTAAGAAGAAGAAATTTAACGGAAGTTACAATCTCTTGCCCACAAAATATTATCGAAAGAATCAACAACAAATATCCTTATCCAGTATTAAGGCATCATTTTGGATTGCCTTCTCTTGGAGAAACATATGAAGGCATTAAAAAGATAGCAGAAGCAAAAGTACTTGATGTAATCTCAATAGGTCCCGACCAAAATGCTCAAGAAAACTTTTTTACCCCAGAAAAAATGAACCATGATTTAGATGGGGCAGGAGGAGTACCGCTAAGAAAAGAAGAAGATTTTGAAGAATTATATGAAAGCTCACGAAGAGGGAATTATCCTTTAATGAGGTGCTATAGTGGAACAGCCCAACTCTTTAAATACGCTAAGTTGCTAAATGCCACCCTCAATAATGCATGGTGCGCAGTACCTTTAACTTGGTACAATGTGCTAGATGGTAGAGGTTTAAGAGCTGTCCCTGTTTCAATCCGTGAGGGGCAACAGTTAATGAAATGGCACGCCGAGAGAGATATCCCTGTAGAGGTAAATGAATCTCATCATTGGAGTCTTAGAGATGCACATGATGCGATAGCCGTAGCAATGGCATTTTTAGCAGCATATAATGCTAAGAAAATGGGAGTTAAGGATTATATTGCCCAATATATGTTTAATGTCCCTCCAGCTATGCACCATAGCATGGATTTAGCTAAAATGCTAGCGAAAGTTGAATTAATTGAAACATTAGAAGATGAAAACTTTAAATCATATCGACAAGTGAGAGCGGGATTAGCTAGTTTAAGTGCAGATTTGAATCTAGCAAAGGGACAACTTGCAGCCTCAACATATCTAGCAATGAGCCTAAAACCTCATATAATACATGTAGTAGGTTTTAGTGAAGCTAATCACGCAGCAAACCCTGAAGATGTCATAGAAAGTTGCAAAATCGTAAGGGGAGTAATTCGTTCAACACTACATGGTGTGGCTGATATGAGTAAAGATACACTTGTGCAAAATAGGAAAAATGAGCTTATAGAAGAAGCAATGTTTTTGTTAGAGAGAATTAAAGAGTTATATCCTCAAAGTAAGGATCCTTGGAGTGATCCTTCAGTGTTAGCAGATGTAATTAAAAGGGGAATTATAGATGCTCCACATTTAAGAGGGAATCCAAATGCCAATGGATCTTTAGAAACTAGAATTATTGATGGAAAATGTCTAGCTTATTCTAAAAGACTTGGAAAAGCAGTATCTGAATCAGAAAGGTTGTCAGAACTACTTGATGCAGAATCAAATTTATTTTGTGTCGGGTAAAAGTATTACCTCTTTTCTTTTTTGAAGTATAGTGTTATAATGTATTTAGAACGTATGTTCAAACATGTTCTGGGTGCATTTTTTTTGAGTCTTATGTAAAGCAAACAAAACTACTCTGTTAGGTGTGATACATATCAAACCAAAAATCACTAAAAAAATAATTATGCATATTGACGTTAATTCTGCTTTCTTGTCGTGGCAAGCAGCATATGAATTGCAAAAAGGAAGTACAGTGGATTTAAGAAGTATTCCTTCAGTAGTAGGTGGTTCTAAAGAAGATAGAAGAGGAATTGTTCTTGCTAAAAGCATTTCTGCAAAATCGTATGGAATTATTACTGGAGAAGCACTTTGGAAATCAAGGCAAAAATGTCCTGATTTAATTGTCGTGCCACCAAACTATCAATTATATAAGAAATGTAGTAAGGCACTAGGTGAATTGTTGCAACAATATATTCCAAATATACAGAGGTTTTCTATTGACGAATTTTTTGTTGATTATACTGGAATGGAAAAAGATTATGGAAACCCTGTTTCTATGGCTTATACAATCAAAGATAAAATAAAAAACGAGTTAGGGTTCACCGTGAATGTAGGAATTGGAAGCAATAAATTAACAGCAAAAATGGCAGGAGAACTAAAAAAACCAGACATGGTTCATACACTCTGGCCTGATGAAATAAAAAGCAAATTGTGGCCATTACCTGTAAGAGGATTATACATGGTAGGTAGACAAACAGAGAAGAAACTAAAAGAACTTAATATATACACCATAGGTGAACTTGCAGTAGCCGATGAAGAATTATTGAAATATAGGTTTAAATCATATGCCAATTTAATACGTTCTTATGCAAATGGAATAGAAAGCTCTGAAGTGCAAAGAGAATCTAAAATGCCAGCAAAAGGGATAGGAAATAGTAGTACAATAAAATTTGACGTAGAAGATGCAGATACTGCCTATAAAATTTTATTATCTTTAACAGAATCTGTTGCATTAAGAATAAGAGCAGGGGATTACTGTTGTACTGTTGTTAGTGTTTCTTTGAAGAATTCAGAACTTAAGTCTTATTCGCATCAAAGAAAACTTTTTTCGCCTACCAATATAACAAATGATATATTTATCACTGTAAAAGAATTGTTTGATGAATGTTGGGGTGGAGAAAAATTAAGACAATTAGGTGTAAGAGCCTGTATTGTTAAAAACGACGGATACAATCAGTTATCTATTTTTGATATACAGGATAAAGGAAAGGAACATAAATTAGATCAAGTAGTTGATTCTATTAGAGAAAAATATGGCAAAACATCAATTATGAGAGGAGTATTTGCAGATAACGAACATAAGCCGGTCTTAGGTGGAACGGGAGATATAGAAGATGCTGCTGATTATCCGTCTATATCTGGTAATTTATAAGGAGATAAAACAATGAAACCAACAAGAAAGTCAATATTCATGATAGCTTATTTTGATTTTGAAGGAAATATTACTCCTGTGAAGTTTAAGCTCTTTAACGAAGAACAAGAAAAAATTACAATCAAAATCGAGAGACTTATAAAAAAAGAATTAAACAAGTTTGCAGGAAATAATATGTTAATATATACTTGTGAGATTTGCACCGATAATACTATTAAACTAATTGAGCTAAGGTATGAACTTGACACCTGTAGGTGGTATCTGTATTGAAAGCCTCTTCAATTGACCTCAGATTTTGGTTCCTTGTGTTTAACACTATCTTAGCGCCCTGAACGAGATTACCTTACGGTCGAAAAATGTAGAAAGGTGAATATTTCCAAGGAAACTTTCTATTTAAAAAAAATAATATTCTGCATTTTCATATTCTTGTTGGAATTATTAAAAGAATTTGTTAAAATGAACTAGAGGTGATCATTTGAGATTGCAAAAATATTTGGCAAAATGTGGTGTAGCTTCTAGGAGGAAAAGCGAAGAGCTTATTCGACTAGGAGAAGTTACAGTGAATAATATCATAATAAAAGAGATGGGATATATAATTGAACCGAGTACGGATATAGTCTCGGTAAATGGGAAAAAAATAACTGAAGTTAAAAAAAAAAAATTTATATTGCACTCCATAAACCTAGAGGTTATATCACTACTGTCAGCGATCAATTCAATAGAAAAAAGGTAACTGATTTAATTGACATTAAAGAGAGAATCTTTCCAGTAGGGCGCCTTGACTATGATACTTCTGGTCTTTTAATACTGACTAATGATGGTGAACTGACATATACTCTAACACATCCAAAACATAAAGTAGAAAAAACATATATTGCTACAATAAAAGGAATTCCAACAGAAAAAGAGATGAAATTGTTTAGGGAGGGTTTACGAATAGAACATTACGTAACCTCGCCTGCTAAAATAAGAGCAATTAATGTTTTTAATAGTAATGCTATAGTAGAAATTAAAATTTCAGAAGGAAGAAATAGGCAAGTAAGAAAGATGTGCCAAGTAATTAACCATCCAGTACTTGAATTAAAAAGAACATCTATTGGTAAACTGGTATTAGGAAATATGAAAGAAGGATGTTGGAGATATTTAAGACCAAATGAAATAAGCAGCTATATGAAAGGCGACCTTGTATGATTGAAATTAAAGTAGCATGTCGAGTCGACTTGAACATGATTGAAAAGTTTTACAATGAAAACCAGTTAAACTTAAAAAATGAATTTAATAAGTCAGCAACTTATGTTATTGTATTAGAGAGTAAAGAAATAATAGGCGCTTCACAGGTATTGTATGAGAAATATATTTTGCAGGATGTACAACTTTTAAGTCGGGATTATTATAAAATACCTGTAGTAGAAATGTTATTTATTATTTCGAAAGAAAGAAAGGACTAGGAGATGCTCTTTTAAGAACAAGTCTTAATTATTTGTTTAGGGAAGGGAGCGAATTAATACTTCTTAAAAAGAACGTTGAGTTGAATTCTTTTTATTTACATGAAGGCATGGACCAATTTGAAAAGTCTTTTAATGCAAAACACTCTGACCTTATTAAGAAAATTGTTAAAGGCGATAATGATTCATTAACAAAAACACGTTTAAAAAACTATTATTATTGTATTCCTAAAGATTTTTTTAGCAAAGAATGTAAATCATAAGAATCTGTTTATTGTTAAAAAGTTGTCAATCAGGAGTATTGTATGATAGAATGTAATTATATTTACAGGGTTTCAATCGTTTATCTGATAAAAAGAAGGGAGCAAAAACATGGCGAAAATTAAAATTACAGAAACAGTATTAAGAGATGCTCATCAGTGTCTAGCTGCTACAAGAATGACAACAGAGGAAATGTTACCTATAATTGAAAAGCTTGACCTAGTTGGATATCATGCATTAGAAATGTGGGGTGGTGCAACTTTTGATTCTGCGTTGAGATTTTTAAACGAAAACCCTTGGGAAAGAATACGCAAAATTAAGAGTAGAGTTAAAAATACTAAACTGCAGATGTTGCTAAGAGGTCAGAATGTTGTAGGATATAAGCATTACTCAGACGATGTCGTAATAGCATTTGTTAAGACAGCAGTACATAACGGAATTGATATTTTTCGAATTTTTGATGCGTTAAATGATGTCAGAAACTTAGAAACAGCTCTAAAAACTGTAAAGAAAGAAGGAGCACATGCGCAATGTTGCATTTCTTATACTATTAGTCCTGTTCACAATATAGAGTACTATGTAAAAAAGGCGAAAGAAATGGAAAACTTAGGTGCAGATACTGTTTGTATTAAAGACATGGCAGGAATACTAACTCCATTTATGGCTTTTGATCTTGTAACGAGACTAAAAAAAGAAATTAAAGTACCAATTAATCTACACAGTCACTGTACAGGTGGATTTGCTCAAATGGCGTATTTAAAAGCTATTGAAGCGGGTGTAGATATACTTGATACCGCTATATCACCTTTGTCTGCAGGAACAAGTCAACCTACAACTGAATCACTAGTAGTTACTCTGCGTGATACACCGTATGACACTGGATTGAATATGGATATTCTATCAGAAGTTGCAGACTATTTTAAGCCGATTAAGGAAAAATACTTATCTAGTGGACTAATAAATCCCAAAGTTCTAGGAGTTGACACAAAAACTATTGTATACCAAGTGCCTGGAGGTATGTTGTCTAATTTAGTTTCTCAACTACAGCAACAAAACAAGGTAGATAAGTTTCAAGAGGTACTAGAAGAAATTCCAAAGGTAAGAGAAGACTTAGGATATCCTCCTTTAGTTACTCCTCTTAGTCAAATCGTAGGAACACAAGCAGTTCTCAACGTAGCGTTAGGTGAAAGGTATAAAATGATACCTAAAGAAGTAAAAGATTATGTTAAAGGGCTATATGGTAAACCGACTACTCCAATAAAACAAGAAATCAAAGAAAAAATTGTTGGAAATGCTGAAATAATTACCTGTAGACCAGCAGACCTAATTTCACCTCAGATGGAAATATTAAAAAATGAAATGAAAGAGTATTTAGAGCATGAGGAGGATGTTTTGTCATATGCATTATTCCCACAAGTTGCAATGACTTACTTTAAAGACAGATGGGCCAAAAAGCATAAAATTGAAACAACTTTGTACAATGAAGAAGAAATGACCCACCCAGTATAAACGAATTTCAAGTACTACAACCCCCAAGGTCAGATAGGGGGTTGTTTTTGCTAAAAACATATCAAAGAATGCGAATCTAAACTTGCATAACGCCGAAAAATCGGCTAAAATCGATGTCAATATTGCAATTGACACACAATTTAGCTAATCTAAGCATGTAATAGAATAGAAGGGGTCAGGCTTAACCTTTGCAACTTATTGCTTAGTCGAAATCTCTTTCAATAAGTTGCAAAGGTTAAGCCTGACCCCTTGACTCACTTCTTAAAGGAGGAATTTTGTGTCAGCTGGAAAAAAATTACTTATCACAGAGGATTGGTGTAAAGGATGTGGTATATGCGTTGAGTTTTGTCCAACAAATGTACTTGAGATTAAAAACGGAATTGTTACTGTTGTGGATATTGATAAGTGCATAAAATGCGGACTCTGTGAATTGAGATGTCCAGACTATGCTATTTATTTGGAGGAAATTGAGAATGAAAGTTAAACAAATTAAACTAATGCAAGGAAATGAAGCCTGTGTCGAAGGAGCACTTGCCGCAGGAATGAAGTTTTTTGGAGGATACCCGATTACACCATCAACGGAGATCTCAGAAATAAGTGCACTAAAATTACCTCGCGTAGGAGGAAAGTTTATACAAATGGAAGACGAAATTGCAGGGATAGCGGCAACTATTGGAGCTTCATTAACAGGGCTTAAATCAATGACTGCTACAAGTGGACCAGGTTTTTCTTTGAAACAAGAAAATATTGGATATGCAATGCTAGCAGAAATTCCATGTGTAATTGTAGATGTACAAAGAGGAGGACCAAGTACTGGGATGCCAACAGCACCGTCACAGAGCGATATAATGCAAGCCAAATGGGGTACTCACGGAGATCATCCAGTAATTGCATTATCTCCTAATTCAGTAAGTGAAACATTTCACTTAACAATCAGAGCATTTAATCTAGCTGAAAAGTATAGAACCCCAGTATTTCTTATGCTCGACGAGGTAGTAGCACATATGAGAGAGAAAATTGAAATTCCTGTGGCATCAGAACTAGAAATATTTGATAGAGTGAGACCAGAAGAAAATGATACTAAATATATGGCGTATAAAGTGCCTGCTAACCATCTAGTTCCACCGATGGCTTCATTTGGAGATGGATTTGATTTTCATGTTACGGGATTAATGCATGACGAATTTGGTTTCCCATCAAACGATACTGATAATGCAGAGAAACTGATGAATAGAATAATGAATAAAGTAAATGACAATATAAATGATATAGTAGACTATGAAGAAAGTTTTATTAAAGATGCAACTACTATAGTGTTAGCTTACGGCATAACTGCAAGATCAGCAATAAATGCTGTTAAAACTGCACGCGAACGTGGGCATAAAGTGGGACTTTTTAGACCAACAACAATTTGGCCATCTCCTGAGAAACAAATTAAGAAACTACTTAAGAACGTCAAAAAAATTATCGTCGCAGAATTAAACCTAGGGCAGTACGTTCTTGAAATAGAGAGAATTGTAGCAGGCCAGGCAGAAGTGTTTTTCTTAGGAAAAGCAAATGGTGAAATAATTACACCAACTGAAATACTTACAAAGATAGAGGAGGTAATTTAGTATGCCGTCCCAGTTAGTTAGAGATAATTTGAGAACAAATAAGTTGCCACATATTTGGTGTGCTGGCTGCAGTAATGGAATTGCCATGAGAGCTATATCGCAGGCAATTGAGAATTTAGGGTTTGATAAAAAGAAAGTATGTATAGTTTCAGGGATTGGCTGTTCTTCAAGAACTTCTGGCTACATGAATTATAATACGTTGCATACTACACACGGAAGAGCCATTGCCTTTGCTACAGGGGTTAAATTAGCTAACCCTAATTTGAAAGTTATGGTTGTAACAGGTGATGGAGATTGCTCAGCGATAGGAGGAAATCATTTAATTCACGCAGCTAGACGTAATATTGATATTACTACAATCGTTTTCAATAATAATATTTATGGTATGACGGGGGGGCAATTTTCACCAACAACGCCAATGGAGAACTACGGAACGACTGCTCCTTATGGAAATATGGAAAAACCTTTTGATATTTGCAATCTAGCAGCTGCAGCTGGAGCGACTTATGTTGCTAGAGGGACAACGTACCATGTAAATCCCTTAGTCAAGTTACTTGAAAAAGCTATGATAAAAAAAGGATTTGCTTTAGTAGATGTGATGAGTACTTGTCCGACATACTATGGAAGAAAAAACAAAAAAGGAACACCTGCAAAAATGCTAAAATATTTTAAAGATAATACGATTGACACGAAAAGAGTTGAAAAATTATCAAAAGAGCAGTTGGAGAATAAAATTATAATAGGAGAGTTTAAAAATACTGATGAATTAGAGTTTACAGATAAATATTTAGAATTAATTAAAGGTTGGGAGGGTTAGGTATGACTAAAAGAACGGAAATAAGGCTTAGTGGTTCTGGTGGTCAAGGGTTGATACTAGCGGGTATTATTTTAGCAGATGCAGCAATTTCAGAAGATAAAAATGCAGTGCAATCACAATCTTATGGGCCAGAAGCTAGAGGTGGAGCAAGTAAAGCGGAAGTAATTATTGATAGCAACGAAATAGATTTTCCGAAAGTTGGTAAAGCCGACTTGTTACTTGTCTTAACGAAAGAGTCATATACAAAATACATTAGCTCTTTAAAGACTAATGGAACTTTAATAATTGACTCAGCTATTGATATTGACTGTGGTAAATCCTCTTTTAAAATTGTTAAACTTCCGATTACAGATACTGCTATCAATAGGGTTGGGAAAAGTATAGTTGCTAATATTGTTGCTCTAGGAGCTATTCAAGAAATTACGGGTATTGTGGATAAAAGCTCACTTGAAGAAGCGGTATTGAAACGCGTTCCTAAAGCAATGATAGGATTAAACAAAAAAGCATTAGAAGAAGGATACAACTTAGCAGTTAAAACCTCTTAAAAGATTGGAGTTTGAGAGGGTCAGGTAGGGTAGAGGGGGGTCAGGCTTAGCCTTTGCAACTTACTGCTTAAAGAGATTTCGACTAGGCAATAAGTTGCAAAGGTTAAGCCTGACCCCTGATTTCATACTTGACAGTTACTTTAAATAGAGATATCATTATAAAAAATGAAGTGCTTGCAATTATATTTTCTGTAGAAGGTGATAGTATGTCAAAAAAAAGAGATTTGCTCTTACGGATCCAAGAAAATTTATCCACTTTAAGTAAAGGACATAAATTACTTGCACGTTATATTATAGATAATTATGACAAGGCCGCTTTTATGACTGCATTAAAGTTAGGAAATAAAGTTGGGGTTAGTGAATCAACTGTTGTTAGGTTTGCAAATGCCCTAGGATTTAAGGGGTACCCTGAACTGCAAAATGAATTACAGGAAATAATCAAAACAAAACTAACGACTGTACAAAGAGTTGAAATGGCGCAAGAATATTCTAGTGAACATGATTTATTAAAAAAGGCTTTCAAAGCAGACATGCAAAACATTAGAAATACTTACGAAAATTTAGACCAGAAAGCATTTAATGAAGTAGTAGAACAAATACTAAAAGCCGACAGAATATACATTCTTGGATTAAGAAGTTCGGCAGCTCTGGCACAATTTCTTGGCTTCTATTTAAACATGATTCTTGATAATGTAGTAGTTGTAGGGGATGGAATTAGTAATGTTTTCGAACAAATGCTTAGAATGTCTCAAAAAGATTTAGTTATTGCCTTCACTTTTCCTAGGTATTCTAGCCGAACTATAGAAGCTGTAAAATTTGCTAAAGAAGAAAATGTCCCCATTGTTGCCATTACAGATAGTTTAACATCTCCTATATCAAGCATTTCTGATTATTGTTTAACTTCGAATTGTGACATGTTTTCATTTGTAGACTCGTTAGTAGCACCACTAAGTTTAGTCAACGCCTTAATAGTTGCGGTCGGCATGAGAGAGAAAGAAAAAATTGGGCGCTACTTTAATAAGTTAGAAAAAATATGGTATCGCTATAATATTTATGATAGAAAAAACTAAAGACATTAGAAAGAATAATAATACATCCCATTTGCTATACTAAGAGTAATGGTAGTTCTTCATTTTCTTTACCATTGTCGCTGCAAATTCATTGTTTTGTGAATTTGATACTCTCTAAACATAAGATGGGGTGCCATAATGAAATGTAATAGTATAATTAAACAGCTTGAAAAAATTATTTTAGCATCTGTTATGGTGCTGTTTTTTCTTTTGTTACTAGTGAATATTAACATTATATACAATCAAAATTTAATTGCAATAGACATGAATAGTTCATATTTTGTTCTTTCAGAAAAAGGAAGTCTTTCTATACGAATACAGAATGATAAACTGTACCCAAACTTAGTAATTGTGTTAAATGGAGAGATTTATAAACGTTTTGAGAATAACTTTGATATAACTATTAGCGTAAAAAATTCATGACGTAATTCAAATTGATGGATCAATGTATGAAGAAGAAATACATGTTGAAATCGTTGGAAATTCAAATAATATTAGCATTAGTAAATTAAATAGGGAAATAATAGTCAATGGCGGTATTGAAACTCTAGCTATTATCCAAATATAGCACTCTTGTATATCATGATAAGTTGATGTATAATCAATATTATTAGCACAAGGAGGGATTTATTTGGTATTGGCAATAAGAGGAGCAACTACTTCCGATGGGAATAGTTTACAAGAAATAAATGAATGTACGTGTCAAATGATGAAAAAAATTATTGAAGCAAACAGTATTATTGAGGATGATGTTATAAGCATTTTGTTTACAGCCACTAACGACTTAAATCAACTATATCCTTCTGTGTGTGTAAGAGAAATACTTGGTTGGGTAAATACACCTATTCTTAACTTTGAAGAAAAATATATTACAAATAGCATTAAATCTTGTATTAGAGTTATGGTGTACATCAATAGTACTAAAAGTAAAAAATCCATAAACCATATTTATTTGAAAGGTGCAAAAGAATTAAGACGAGATTTACTAAGTAAGTAGTAGCCACCTACTAGGAGCCTTAGGGTGGTTATTGTTACGATTCAAACCAAGTTTGATAAAAAACGACCGTTTGTGTTTTTTGAATTTTGGTTGAAAGGGGGAAAAACTAATGTGTGGATTTCAAATTGCTATAGATGGTCCTGCGGGAGCAGGCAAAAGCACAATAGCAAAAAAAATAGCTGCGAAATTAAATTATATTTACATTGATACTGGAGCTATGTACAGAGCATTAACATATACAATTCTTGAAAAAAAAATTTCTATAGAAAATGTTGACGCAATTATTAACTTGGCTGAAAATTGCGTTATAGAATTTCGTAACAAAGACATCATTATAAATAATAAAAAGGTGACGGAAGAAATAAGAATTCAACAAGTAAATGAAAAGGTTTCGTATATAGCACAAATTGCTGAAGTACGAAAAATACTAGTTAACACACAAAAAAAAATAGCTTTGAATAACAATATCGTTATGGATGGACGAGACATTGGTACAATAGTTTTACCAAAAGCTAATCTGAAATTTTTTTTGACTGCTTCAGTTAAAGAGAGAGCTAAAAGAAGATACAATGAAATGAAAACTAAGAATAATAGCATAGATTTTAATAAAGTACTTGAAGAAATAAGAAAAAGAGATAAAATAGATGAAAATAGAAAATGTTCACCGCTAGCAAGGGCTGATGATGCTGTAACCATTGATACTACTGGATTAAACATCGCCGAAGTTGTTGATAGCATATTAATTACAGTAAAAGATGCATTGAAAGACTCCTCTGTTTGATACTATAGAAATAATATTTTCTACAGAGAAGGAATTTATCTTTTTTTATAGAATAATAAATAGTCTACATTTTTACGAAAATAAAAACACTCAACCAAACTGAGTGTCTATGTGGATGTGAGGGATTAACGATGAAAGTAATTCTTGCAAATGTATGTGGAGTTTGCTTTGGAGTAGAAAAAGCCATCAAAATGACTCACCGTGAACTATCTACATCCCAGCGGAATGAACCGATTTATGCTTTAGGACAATTGATTCATAATCCGCAAGTAATTGAAGATTTAGAAAAAGCAGGGCTTAAAACTATTGAAAATCTTAATCAAATATCTAAGGGGACTGTGATAATCAGATCGCATGGTGTTGGTAAAGAAACATATGAATTGGCTAATAGTAAATCACTAAAGATTGTTGATACCACATGTCCGTTTGTGACGAGAATTCAAAAAATAGTAACGCAATATTATAGCCAAGGATATCAAATTATAATAATAGGTAATCCTTCTCATCCGGAAGTAATTGGACTAAATGGTTGGTGTAGTAACAAAGCAAGTATTGTTGAAAATGAAAATGATTTGATGGATATATCTAACATTAACAAAATATGTGTCGTTGCGCAAACAACCGTTTCTGTTGAGAAGTTTGAGAAAATTTGTAAAATAATAAATATGAAAAACAAAGGTACGAAAATATTTCACACAATTTGCGATGCGACTGCTAAGAGACAAGAGGTGGCAAAAAATTTAGCTATTAACACCGAAGCGGTTATCGTAATTGGTGGTTATAATAGCTCTAATACAAATAAGTTAGTAGACATATGTAGAGAAATTAGACCTAATTCCACCTATCACGTTGAAACAGTTGCAGAAATAGACATTTCTGAAATCATAAAATACGAGACAGTAGGTGTTACGGCAGGAGCGTCAACATCATCTCAAACTATTTACGATGTACTAAATAGATTAAAAGTCTTATGATTAAATATTGCGGGCAAAGTTGTGGAGTTATTATATAACAACTCCGCAAAGTGGACAAATTTTAGAGAATCATCCTTTATAACACCTGGAGTTTTCTGTTTGCTTATAGCACTTACCTACGCATGGCGCGCAGGCTAGCAAGCAGGCAGATAAACATATGGTCTAGAATCGAAGATTCTTTTTATTTAATATATTATTTTAAATTAATTAGGAGGCATTATAATGAGCGAAGATATGCAAAATAAAACGGAAAATAAGCAAGTCATAGTCGACGAGACACAAGAGACAACAGAAGAGATGCAAGAGATAACGGAAAAGACACAAGAAACAACAGAAGAGGAGCAAGAGACAACAGAAGAGGCACAAGAGACAACAGAAGGAGCGCAAGAGACAACAGAAGAGATGCAAGAGATAACAGAAAAGACACAAGAGATAACAGAAAAGACACAAGAGACAACAGAAGAGGCACAAGAAACAACAGAAGAGATACAAGAAACAACAAAAGAGGCACAAGAAACAATGACAGGCATGCTAGATGAAATTGAGAAATCAATGGTACAATTACACAACGGAGACATAGTAAAAGGAAAAGTTATAAGCGTAAACGATAGTGAAATACTTGTCAATGTAAGTTATAAGTCTGATGGAATTATTACTAGAGACGAAATGTCTAGCGATGCAACAATCGCACCTAGTGAACTAGTTAGCGAAGGTGATGAGATTGAAGTATACGTACTTAAAGTTAATGATGGAGAAGGAAATGTACTATTATCAAAAAAAAGAGTAGAAGCACAAAGCAATTGGGCGGAATTGGTAAGAATATATGAAAATGATGAGATTTTAGTTACAAAAGGACTAGAAGCTGTTAACGGAGGACTCATTACTATTTCAAAAGGAGTAAGATGTTTTATACCAGCAAGCTTATTGTCTAATACTTATGTAGAAGACCTGAATGAATATATTGGGGAATCTTTGAATGTGCAAATAATTGAGATGGAACGTAAAAAGAACAGAATAATTTTATCAAGAAAACCAGTGTTAGAAAAAGAGAAACAAATCGCAAAATGTGAAGCCCTTGAAAAACTTGAAAAAGGGCAAAGAATTAAAGGGAAAGTAAGAAACATTGTAGCTTTTGGAGCATTCGTGGATTTAGGAGGAATTGATGGATTAATTTATATTTCAGAATTATCTTGGAGCAGAATAAAACATCCTTCTGAACTACTAAGTGTGGGAGATGAAATAGAAGTAGAAATAATCGACATCGATAAGTCTACTGAAAAAATATCGTTAAGTCTAAAACAACTTCAACCAAGACCATGGGATATTGTCAAAGAAAACTATAAGATAGGCGATATTATAACAGGCAAAGTAGTTAGAATTGTTGATTTTGGCGCTTTTGTTGAAGTAATCCCGGGAGTTGATGGATTAGTTCATATTTCAGAAATTAGTCATGATTACATTGAAAAACCTACTCAGGTCTTGAAAGTTGAACAAGAAGTGAATGCGAAAATATTGGATATTAACATTGAGAAAAAAAGAATAAGTTTAAGTATTTCTAAAACTATTGAAATAGAAATAATTAAAAACGTCAAACCTGAAAATTCAGAAGAAACTGAAAAACCAGTGGAAGACGAGTATACGAATAACCATTCGGAAGTTACCATAGCAGATATAGTTAATAATAATCACGAAAATAAATAGTGCAGCTAATGTTTTATCGACAACAAAAGGAGAATATATGGAAAGATATCCGGATTTCATGAAAAATGTATACAAGTTAACCAGCATAGACTTATCTTCGTATAAAGAAAAACAAATGAAAAGAAGAATCGAGTCACTTGCAAAACGGAGTGGCTTTGATACTTTCGAAAAATATTTTCATGCATTAGAAAATGACAAAAGTACTCTAAATAAATTTATTAACTATATGACTATTAATGTATCCGAATTCTACCGGAATCCAAAGCAGTGGGAAATACTAAAAAGAGACGTCATTCCGCTGCTTATTGACAAAAAGAGAAGCATAAAAATATGGAGTTCTGCTTGCTCTATGGGTGAAGAACCATACTCTTTAGTAATGATGTTAACAAACTTCTTTTCTCTTGAAAAAATCACTATTATAGCTACAGATCTGGACCAAGAAGCTATGAATAAAGCGAAAATTGGAATGTATTCTGCCAAAAGCATCGCTAATATACCTGATGAATTTGTAGAAAAGTATTTTAAACCGAAAGGCGACGGTTATTTAATTTCAGAAAGTATAAAGCAAAGGGTAACATTTAAACAACATAATTTACTAAAAGATAATTACCCAAACCAATGCGATTTAATAGTTTGTAGAAATGTGTTGATATACTTTACAGAAGAAGCTAAAAGCGAAATATTTAATAAATTTAACGATGCTTTGATTGATAAAGGAATTCTATTTGTAGGAAGCACTGAGCAAATTGTATTACCACAACGTTTCAAATTTTCTTCTTACAAAACTTTTTTTTATCAGAAAAACATTTAAAATCTTGATTGGGGATACAATTACATTACATCTAAATGAAGGGAAGTGCATGCATGGAAACTGAAAAAACTGTTAGGTTATTATCAGAAACAGTCGGCATTTCAGGCTATGAAACCAATGTAGCGGAAATAATAAGTGAATCATTTCAAGAGTATTGCGATGAAATTAAAACAGATACCTTAGGAAATTTGGTTTGTTTTAAAAAAGGCAAAGGCAAAAATAGTATTATGTTAGCTGCTCATATGGACGAAATCGGTCTTATGGTAAAAGACATAGATAAAAATGGATTTATTAAATTTGTGAGTGTTGGTGGAATAGATGAAAGAACTCTACTTTGTCAAGAAGTATTAGTGCATGGGAAAAAAACTCTATTTGGAGTAATTGGAACAAAACCACCTCATATTGTATCAGCGAAGGAAAGAAAAGAGTCTATAAAAATTGAAGATCTTTCTGTAGATGTAGGATATAGCAAAGAAGAATTGAAAGAATTAGTGGAAATTGGTGATGTAATTTCCTTTAAAAAAGATATAACTACTTTGCAAAATGATAGATTAGCAGGTAAATCTATGGATGATAGAGCAGGAGTGGTTGTTATGCTAGAGTGCCTAAAAGAGCTTAAACGTCAAGAGCACGACTTGAGCGTATACTGTGTATCAACTGTTCAAGAAGAGGAAACTATGAGTGGCGCTGTTGTATCTACATATAATATAGAGCCAAACCTTGGCATAGCTATTGATGTAGGGCATGGAAAAATTCCAGACACTAATGATTATGAAACTACTGAACTTGGAAAAGGGCCTGCCATTACAATAGGACCAAACATACACCCAAGTATATTCAAGCAATTTGAAGCTACTGCTAAAGCTCACTATATTGATTATCAAGTAGAAATCGCTGCAGGACCTACTGGAACAGATGCTTGGGCAATACAAATCTCTAAAGTGGGTGTTGCAACAGGACTATTGTCAATTCCTCTAAAATACATGCATACTTCTGTTGAAACTCTGGATATATCCGACATTAAAAAAACAGCAAAATTGTTAGCACATTTTATAATGGATTTAAACGACAAAAATATGGAGGATTTTTTATGTTATTAAAAAAACTAACAGAGTCCTTTGGAGCATCGGGAGATGAAGGCGAAGTAAGAAAAATTATTAAAGAGGAATTAAATGATGTTGTAGATGAATACAGAGTCGATATAATGGGTAATGTTTTTGCAACTAAAAAAAGCAAAAATAAAAATGCTCCTCATGTTATTATTTGTGCTCATATGGACGAAGTAGGATTAATGGTAAAAGGTATTGATAGTGATGGATATATTAAATTTGCTTCTATTGGAGGAATTGACCCAAGAGTCCTTGTTTCAAAAGCTATTTATATTGGGAAAGACAAAATCTCTGGTATTATTGGATCTAAAGCAATACATCTGCAAACAGCAGATGAATCCTCTAAAGCTATACCAATGGATAAATTATATATTGACATAGGTTGTACTAATAAAAAAGAGACTGAAAAATTAGTTTCTCTAGGAGACTATATATATTTTGACAGCAAGTATGTTGAATTTGGTTCAAATAGCATAAAAGCAAAAGCACTTGATGATAGAGTCGGTTGTGCAATAATTATTGAACTGTTAAAACTGGAGTTGCCAATAACTGTAACTGGAGTTTTTACTGTTCAAGAAGAAGTTGGGCTAAGAGGTGCGGCTGTTGCTGCAAACCAAGTAGATTCAGATCTTGCCATTATCTTAGAAGGGACTTTGTGTGCTGATATTTACGATGAGGATCCTCATCTAGAGGTCACTAATTTTGGAGCTGGTCCTGCTATTTCAATAATGGATAGAACTTCGATCTACAATAGGACTTTAGTCGATTCTTTAGTTGATACTGCAAAGGAAAATAATATACCCTGGCAGTATAGAAGATCAGGTTCTGGTGGAAATGATGCAGGTAGATTCCATGTAGCAAAATCGGGAACCCCTTCTTTATCAGTGGCTGTACCATGTCGTTACATCCACTCTGCTGTTTCTGTTATGAACAGAGATGATTTTATTAATACAAAAAAATTGATACTAAAATATATCGAAAAAATAGGCGAGGGAGGAATACCTAATGATTAAGATAAATAATGCCCTATTAAAAGAGATACTATCTGTATATGGACCTTCTGGATTAGAAAATAAAGTAAGTGACATTATCAAGAGAGAATTAGAAGAATATGCTGACGAAATATATAATGATGCTTTGGGTAATTTAATAGTAAGAAAAAAAGGTATTGGCAAAAAAATAATGCTTGCAGGACATATGGATCAAATTGCTTTAATGATTACTTTTATTGATGATAAAGGTTTCTTAAGATTCACAAACGTGGGAGGAATTTCGCCAAGTACATCATTGTCACAAAGAGTAATTTTTAATAATGGTGTTATTGGAGTAGTTGCATGCGAAAAACTTGATTCAATAAAAGATTTAAAACTGGAAAAATTATTTATTGATATAGGTGCTTCAACAAAAGAAGAAGCAGAAGAAATGATAACGATTGGTGACATGTGTGTATATTACAGCGAGCCGATAATTGATGATAAAAAAGTAATAACCCCAGCCTTAGATGACAGAATTGGTTGCTATATAATGATTGAAGCGCTAAAGAATATGGGCAAAACAGAAAATGATTTATACTTCATTTTTACAGTTCAAGAAGAAGTAGGTTTAAGAGGTGCTAAAACAGCGGCATACGGAATTGACCCAGATTATGCTTATGCATTTGATGTTACAGGAACTGGAGATACTCCAAAAGGACATAAAATGGCAGTGAAATTAGGAGCTGGTCCTGCTATTAAGATAAAGGACAGATCAATCTTATGCCACCCAAAAATCAAGAACTATATGATAGAGCAAGCAAAGGAAAATTCAATACCTTATCAATTAGAAATACTAGAATTCGGTGGTACTGACTCTGGAGCAATACATGTATCAAAATCAGGGGTTCCATCAGGAGTATTATCAATTCCATCTAGATATATTCACAGTACATGCGAAATGGCATGTGTATCAGATATTTTAAATTCAATCGAACTCACAATTAAATTGATTGAAAACAACATTGATGCGGATACATCCGCGTATAAATTTTCATAAACTGTCAATTTGAATGTAGGGTTTCTAATTATAGCTATTCTTATGGAAAAAAAGAATGAAAAACTATTAGTTAATTTTTCATTCTTTTTTTTGTCGATTTAAGTCCAAAATTAGCGAGATTTGTATTACGAAATTGTTAGTATTGTAGAGGATAACAAAAACTTTAATTGAATTAGTATGTAAGAAAGGAAGGTGATTCTAATTAATCCTACAAAAGATATTTTTTATATCAAAGAAGTTTCTGAGATTACTGGTTTTAAACCACATGTAATTAGGTTTTATGAAAATGAATTCCAATTAGAAATTCCAAGAAAAGAGAATAAGGCAAATCTTAAAATCTCCTAAAATAGCTGTTGATCCAATTAATAAAACAGCGTTATCTCTAGTTAAAACTCAAAATACACCCATAACTTCAGAACAGAATATTAATGAAATTTCCACTGCTGATGTATTGAATTGCTTTAAAGATAAGTTACTTGAATCAATTAAAACTTTAGACTATAAAGAGGAAATAAATGAGCTGTCGGAAAAGATAGATGAGCTTAAGCCTGACCCCCTGATCCCCACCCAATTTTATAAATAGTATAGCAAAACCACTTAATATTTGTTAGAATGATAGAAAGGTCACCAAAAATTAAAGTGGAGGTAATTATGAGTATACAATTGTCAAAAAAACATGCAGGTTTAGCAGACTCGGTAACATTAGCAATTAACGCTATGGCAAAACAAATGAAGTTAGACGGTGCAAACATTATTAGCTTTGGGGTCGGCGAACCTGATTTTGATACCCCTGATAATATTAGGAAATCCGCTAAAAAGGCTATCAATGAAGGTCATACAAGGTACACTGCTGCCTCTGGAATGCTTGAGCTTAGAGAAGTTATTTGTAAGAAGCTAGAAGATGATAATCAGCTATATTACTCACCAGAAAATATTGTGGTTTCTAATGGTGCAAAGCATTCACTATATAATGCGCTCCAAGCTATATGTAATCCAGGAGATGAAATAATTGTTCCAATTCCTTATTGGGTTAGTTATCCAGAGATGATTAAGATGGCTGATGCAGTACCTGTATTTATTGAATGTAGCGAAAAAAATGAATTTAAATTGGAGATTGATGAATTAATAAAGGCTATAACACCTAAGACTAAAGCACTTTTGCTTAATAGCCCTTCAAACCCTACAGGCTCAATTTATAGCAAACATGAATTAGAAGCTATTGCACGTGTAGCTATTAATCATAATATTCTAATTATCTCTGATGAGATATATGAAAAACTAGTATACGATGATGCAAAACACATTAGTATTGCAGCTTTAAACGATGAAATAAAAGAATTAACAATAGTTGTTAATGGAATGTCAAAAGCATACGCTATGACAGGTTGGCGAATAGGTTACACTGCTTCAAATAAAAAAATTGCTAAAATAATAAGTAAAATACAAAGTCATTCTACTTCTAATCCAAACACTATTGCCCAGTATGCAAGCGTTGAAGGAATAAAGAACTCCGATACCTCTATAGAATCAATGAGATTATCATTTGATGAAAGACGAAAGTATATGGTTAAAAGAATTAATGAAATGAAAGATTTATCATGCATTGTTCCAAAAGGTGCTTTCTATGTCATGCTAAATATTTCTAAGTTTATAGGAAAAGTAGTAGCGGGTAAAACTATAAACAATTCCCTAGATTTTGCTCAAATTGTTATTTCAAAAGCTAATGTTGCAGTAGTTCCTGGTAGTGCTTTTGGTGCTGATAAATTCGCGAGATTGTCCTATGCTAATTCAATTGAGAATATTAAAGAAGGATTAGACCGAATTGAATCTTTTCTATCGGAATAAAAGAATCGTTGATTTAAATTACAAGCTGAAGCTTGCAAAACACTATGGATGATTCTCATGAAGTTTGTCAGGCTTTGCCCAAGTCGTTTTATATGAGAGGTGGCACAATGGGTAATATTTCAACCAAAGAAGTAATTATTACAAATAGCAAAGGCATACATACTAGAGTTGCCGCATGGTTGTCATTTAAAGCTAGTATAATAAACAACAAATATGAAGTAATGCTGTTCATACAAAGGAGAGAAGAAGAGCATAAGGTACCATTATCTAGCATGATGGCATTACTCGCTATGTCACTAAGAAAAGGCGAGAAAATTCTGCTAAGTTGTACAGAAGGCACTTTTTCTTCAAATGCGCTAGAAGATATGGCAAACTTTTTTACTGACGATATCAATGTGAAAAACAATAATGTTGATGAAGTTGACAGCATTTTGAAACAAAACGTTATTCTTAACGAAAAGCTAACTGAGAGTATTTTTAACGGTATAGTTGTAGTCGATAAAAATAATGTAATTGTCCTTTTTAACAAAGCTGCTGAAAACATTACGAATATACCGCGACAAAAATCAATAGGTAGAAAAGCTAATGAAATACTTGAAAATTCAAGATTACATGAAGTTATTAAAACAGGCATACCTATAAAAGACGATAAGCAGAAAATAAGCGCAACTACAATAATCACAGACAGAACTCCTATTGTATCCGATGGTGAAATTATTGGTGCTGTTGCTATTTTTCAAAATATTACTGAAACAGAAAAACTATCAAATACGCTTGAGTCCGTTAAAGAAACGAAAGAGCGTTTTTTCAGTATATTAACTAATGCAAGTGATGGAATTTGCATGTTAGATCAAAATGGCATTATAACGTATGCAAATCCAAAGTTTTACGAAGTTTGGATGTTAGATAAAGCTTCTTTACTTAATCGCAAAATGGTTGACGTATTACCTAAAATAATCAACAAAAAGACATTCACTAAAAAGAAGGAATCCAATATTCTTTTAAAACGAAGTGATGATATAAAAATAATATCTAAGATTACTCCTATATTTATAGATAATGTTTTTAAAGGAAACGTAGTTCTTTTTAATGAAGTAAGAGAAATACAAAAAATCATCGAAAAACTTATGATTGCCGAAGAAAAAATTGAGTATTTCGAAAAAGAACTAGAAAAAGAACAACATGTTCACGAAGCCTTTGATAATATTATTGGAGACAGTGGGATATTAAAAAACGCGTTATCTATTGCATCTAAAGCCGCTAAAACATCTGTTACAGTTTTAATAAGAGGTGAAAGTGGGACTGGAAAAGAGTTGGTAGCACAAGGGATTCACAACGCCAGTTTAAGAGCAAATAAACCTTTTATTAAAATAAATTGCTCTGCTATTCCCGTAACTCTTCTCGAGAGCGAATTGTTTGGACATGAAAAAGGCTCCTTTACTGGAGCTACCGATAGAAAACTTGGTAAGTTTGAACTCGCTCAAAATGGCACGATTTTTCTAGACGAAATAGGGGACATTAGTAAGGAAATGCAATCAAAAATACTAAGAGTTCTACAAGAAAAAGAAATACAAAGAGTTGGATCCGTTGAAACTATTAAAATAGACACCAGAATAATAACAGCAACCAATCGTAATCTTGAAAACATGCTTCAAACAGGAGAATTTAGAGAAGATCTATACTATAGATTAGATGTTATTCCTATTTTTATGCCTTCCTTGCGAGAGAGGAAACGAGACATTCCTAAGCTCATTGAGTATTTCATTAATAAAATTTGCAGGGAAGAGAAACTCCCAATAAAGAAGATTTCTAAAAATGCAATTGATACTTTTGTTGCTTATGATTGGCCTGGAAATATAAGAGAACTAGAGAATATCATTAAAAGAACTATCGTTCTCTCAGATAGCAAATTGTTAAACGAGGAATACTTACTTGGAGTTTTCAAACCTTCAAAAGAAAATCTTCCTTGTTTTGGACTTATTAATACGACCAATGATGATGTAGCAACAATGCAAGAATATGAAAAAGAAATTATCAAGTTTGCTTTAGAAAAACATGGTTCTTTTAATAAGGCAGGAAAAGCACTTGGTTTGTGTCATAGAACTATTGGATTAAAAGCAAAAAAATTCAATTTGGAAAAGGGACATTAATTTTTATCCATTACCTTTAATTCATTGAATAGATTGAGTAGTTTGATATATTTTATCAAACTATT
>JAJOKP010000136.1:23756-32889 GCA_021129775.1 Clostridiales bacterium | reverse complement strand
AGTAATTTCACCATTGATTGCACTTATGAAAGACCAAGCTGATGCTTTAGTAGAAAACGGAGTAAAGGCAACATATCTAAACAGCTCACTATCAGCAGCAGAAACGAATATTAGGATTAGTGAGATAATGAGAGGCGAACATAAACTAATTTATGTGGCACCAGAGAGGCTGTTAACTGACAGTTTTTTCAATTTAATCAAGACAATCGATATATCCCTAATTGCAGTTGACGAAGCGCACTGTATTAGTCAATGGGGGCATGATTTTAGACCTAGCTATAGAAACATTCCTAGGTTTATTTCAAAACTAGAAAAGCGCCCTGTAATTGCGGCGTTCACTGCTACAGCAACTGAACATGTTGTTGATGAGATTAAAGAAATTCTTAAACTAAACAATCCATTTGAACTTGTTACTGGCTTTGATAGAGAAAATCTATTTTATAAAATAGTTAAACCTAAAGACAAGTATAAATATTTGAGAGAGTATATTGATAAGGACTTCGGTGATGGATCAGGTATCATTTATTGTTCAACTAGAAAAACTGTTGAATCTTTAAGCAAGAGATTAAAAGAGGATGGGTTTTTAGCAGAAGGTTACCACGGTGGAATGGAAACTGAAATTAGGACTCAAGTACAAGATGCCTTTATGTTAGATGAAGCTAAAATTATTGTGGCTACGAATGCTTTTGGTATGGGGATTGATAAACCTGACGTAAGGTTTGTTATTCACTACAACATGCCAAAAAATATGGAAGCTTACTATCAAGAAGCAGGGCGTGCAGGAAGAGATGGAAAGAAGAGCGACTGCATGCTTATGTATTCACCTTCGGATATTGTGAAACAAAAACTAATTATTGCCCAGAATATGATGACACAAGAGAGGGAACAACTTCAACTTACAAATTTGCAAATACTAGTGAATTACTGCCATACAAATGATTGCTTAAGAAAAGAAATTCTTAGATACTTTGGTGAAATGACAGAGAAGAACAATTGTGCAAGTTGCGGAAATTGCCAAAACAATTCTGAGTTTGTAGACATGACTGTCGAATCTCAAAAAGTACTATCGTGCATTTATAGAACAAAGCAAAGATTTGGAGTAAACGTTATTATTCAAGTATTAAGGGGTTCTAAGAGCAAAAAAATACTTGATTGGAATCTTGACAAAGTTTCTACTTATGGCATTATACAAGACATTTCTGAAGGCGGCTTAAGAGAGTTAATAATGAATTTGATTGCTAGAGGATTTATCAGAATGACAGTAGATAATTATCCAGTCTTAAAGTTAAACGAAAGTTCGAGAGCTGTACTAAAAGGTGAAGAAAAAATATTGATTAGAAGAGAAAGAATTGAAGCTAAAGATAAAAAGAAAAGCAAAGAAGTCAAGAAAGCTGATTTTGACTTTAATCAAACATTGTATGCTCTTTTAGCCTTGAAACGTAAAGAAATTGCAACGGCAAAGAAAATGCCCCCATATGTAATTTTTCATAACACTGTGTTAGAGGAACTCGCATATTCTATGCCGACTACAAAAGAAAAATTATTAGAAATCAAGGGTATTGGAGAAAAGAAATTTGATAACTATGGAGAAACATTTATTAAGGTTATTGAAGACTTCAAAGCTAAATAACTCATTTCCTACTAAATACAAAAATACCAAGCAAAATAATTAGAAGTCCCGCAATTTTAGTTATGGAAAATGGGACTTTTTCCATACCAAAAAGCCCCAAAAGATCAATGATATATGCTAATAAAAGTTGTGAAACAACTATAACCATTATCGCCTGCGCTACTCCTAAAGCTGATATTGACTTAATAACACTATAAACAATGATGACTCCAAATGCTCCGCCGATTAGGTATAACTTGTTAACCTCAGTTGCTTTCATGAGGCTTCCTGTTCCGATTAACATCATTGCACCAATTGCAGCAATTAACCCAACAAAGTGAACAACAACAGTAGCTTCAATAGTTCCTACGCTTTCACCTACTCTTGTATTAAAGGCGCTTTGTATACTCATAAAAAATCCGCCAATTATTGCGAACAAAATACCTAACATATTTTTCCTCCTTGGGGCAACTATTATGTTAAAAAATGAGTCGATTTAGATTCACTATATATTCTATCACTCTTTTTACTAAAATCACATCTATTTTTGAGACCCATTCGACTCACTGTGTTCTCTCAGGGTGACATAAAGGTCGTTCGCCCGAGTTAAAACGACGTGAGAATCTGCTCTTAAAATAGGATTGTGAAAAATTATTAGAGTTATGCAGTTTTGGTGACATTAGAGGTAAAATAAGATATAATTTGTGTATAGAAGCTGAATGGATTGGAATAACAATTTAAAGGTAAAGGGAATGATAAAATGAGAAAAAGATTAGTTTTAGCAGAGAAACCGTCAGTTGGAAAAGAAATTGCGAGAGTATTACAATGTAAAAATGGTGGTAATGGATATTATGAGGGCAAGGACACAATAGTAACCTGGGCTTTAGGGCATCTAGTAACCTTAGCAGACCCAGAAGTGTACGATGATAAATATAAAAACTGGGTGTTAGAGGATTTGCCGATAATACCTGATTTACTAAAACTTGTAACGATTAAAAATACAGCAAAACAATTTCATACAGTGAAAAAACTTATGCAACGAGGCGACGTAAAAGAAATAATCATTGCTACAGATGCAGGTAGAGAAGGCGAGTTAGTTGCAAGGTGGATTATTGAGAAAATTAGAATTAATAAACAGATAAAGCGACTTTGGATTTCATCAGTTACTGACAAAGCAATTAAAGATGGGTTTAGGAATTTAAAACCAGGAAAACAATATGAAGCACTGTATAAAGCTGCTGTTGCAAGAGCAGAGGGCGATTGGCTAGTAGGTATTAACGGAACTAGAGCATTAACTACAAAATACAATGCCCAACTTAGTATGGGTAGAGTGCAGACTCCTACTTTAGCATTAATTCAAGGAAGAGAAGAAGAAATAAGAATGTTTAGACCCAAAGATTTTTTTGGAATAAGCATAAATGCAATGAATGTAGATTTTACATGGAGAGATATGAATAACGATACTAGAAGTTTTGACGAAGCTTATGCGAGTAAAATTATCAGAGATTGTGAAAATAAAAAAGCTAAAGCAGTTGAAGTCGAAAGAAAACTAAAGAAAAAATTTCCTGATAAGCTTTACGACTTAACTCAGCTGCAAAGAGATGCACATAAACGCCATGGGTATTCACCCAAGGAAACCTTATCATATATGCAAAAGCTCTATGAGCAGCATAAAGTTCTTACGTATCCAAGAACTGACTCAAATTATTTAACTAGTGACATGGTAGACACACTAAAGGACAGATTAAAAGCAATTAGAGTTGATCCATATAGATCTTTTGCATTTAGTTTGTTAAAAACACCAATTAGAGCAGGAAAGCATTTTGTAGATGATAAAAAAGTTACAGATCATCATGCCATTATTCCTACAGAAGAACTAGCAAACACTACTGATATGAGTTATGAAGAGAGAAGAATATACGAGTTAGTTGTTCAAAGGTTTTTAGAAGTTCTAATGCCGCCATATGAGTATGAAGAAACAAAAGTAGTTCTAAAAATTGAACAACATACTTTTGAGGCAAAAGGGCATATCGCTAAAGAATTAGGGTTTATGAAATTACGAGATAGAAAAAGCACTGATGTTAACATGCCAAATTTTAGAGAAAATAAAGAGTTAAGCATAACAAATATCAAGAAAACAAAAGGTGCTACAAAAGCACCAGACTACTTTAATGAAGCATCTTTACTTTCAGCGATGGAAAACCCGAGTAAGTACTTAAATGAATCTGAGAAGAATCTAAAAAAAATTCTAACAGAAACAGGTGGGTTAGGCACAGTTGCAACTAGAGCAGATATTATGGAAAAATTGTTAAATACAAAACTTATGGAAAAGAAGGGGCAATTACTTAGAATCACTAAAAAAGGGCAACAACTATTAGACATTGCTCCAATTGATTTGAAATCGCCTGTCCTAACTGCTAAGTGGGAAAGTAAATTAGATGCAATTGCAAAAGGTAGGTTAAATTCAAAAGAATTTTCAAGTGAAGTGAAAGATTATGCTATACAAGTTGTAGAAGAAATTAAAGGCAGCAAAAAATCATACAGACATGACAATTTGACCCCTAACAAATGTCCAAAATGTGGTAAATCAATGATGGCTATAGATAATAAGCATGGTAAAAGTTTAGCGTGCCAAGACAGGTCGTGTGGTTATAGAGAATCAATCTCTAAAGTTACTAATGCAAGGTGCCCTGAGTGTAGGAAGAAACTTAACCTTGTTGGTTCAAAAGATAAAAAGATATTTGCATGCAAATGCGGATTTAAAGAAAGTATGGAATCTTTTGAAAAGCGCAAAAAAGAAAGAGATAAACAAGGTGGGAAAAGAGATTTTATTGAATACAAAAAGAAGCAAGAAGCATTAAACAAAAAAGCAAATATCGAAGACAACCCATTTGCCAATGCATTAAAAGGACTAAAATTTGACAAATAGCTTATTGAACTATAATTGAAGAAACTCATAACTGACAACACTTATAGCTATACCCACAGGAGAAAGGATTGGAAGTGGTAATCGACCAGAGGGAGCAGACTTAGCAGCGTTGATTTAGTACATTATGATTTGGCTAGCAGAAAGGGGACGTAAATTGAATAGACATGAATTACTAAAGAAACATTTTGGTTATGAGGAATTTAGAGATGGACAAGAGAGCGTTATTGATAACGTGATGAACAAACGAGATGTATTTGAATTATACAAAAAGAAAGTGGTTAAGTATTGCAAATTAGTACTTGACTTAAAGAGGAGGGAGTGGTGTTTTTATGGCTGCGAATTAAAATAAATCATTACTAAAAGATTATGAAAAATTGCTACTTGAAACTGAAAGATTATCAAGTGTAGTTAAACATCAAAATAATATCACAAAAGAACTTCATGCCACAATAAATAATATTTCTTGAGATGGAGTAATATTAATTTGCACTTTTTTGTAGTGGTTACATCTGAACTGTAACGCAGTTATCTATAGAAGAACAAGAGAACCAAACACTGATACAATGCATACATGTTTTAAATGTAATGCTAAAAATGATTTAGGTAGTAGTTTTTGTGAAAAATACGGAGAGAAACTATCAAGACAAAAGCAAAAAAAGAAATGAGGAAAACAAATGAAAAAATCAATATCAACACTATTAATAATAACACTACTACTAGGAATGCTCATTTCAACAACAGCGTGCACCAAAAGAGTAGACACAATTGCAGGAGAAATTCAAGAAGGAAAGATAATATTAGCTGGAAAACCGGAACTAGAGTCGGAATCAGAACCTGCAGAAACTATTATAGTAATACAAGATGAAAATCTTGAAGCAGTAATAAGGCAAAATATAAACAAACCAACAGGAGAACTAACAGACAAAGACATAGAAAAAATAATAGAATTAGATGCAGCAGGAAAAAATATTACAAGCTTAGTTGGATTAGAATATGCAATTAAAATACAAACATTAGTATTAAGTGATAATCAAATAGAGAGTATAGAGCCATTATTAGAAAATAAAGGGATAGGCCAAGGAGATCAAGTAAACTTAGAAAACAACCCACTACTACCAGATGAACAAAACGCAACTGCAATAACAAAACTGAAAGTGAGAGGAGTAGTATTAAACTACACAGAAGCTACAGAGGTTGTTGAAGCAGTCCCGACTCCGGCACCAGAGCTAGACCCTGTAACAGAACCAGAGCCAGCGGCAGAAGAAGAAACTAACGGTGAACGCGTAGTAGATGTTCCAATAAAGGAAATTGTTGTAATTATACCTGATGAAAAGCTTAAAGAAGCGATAAGAGAAACCATAAAGAAACGAACAAGTGATATTACAGCATATGATATGGCGCAAATAGCAGAATTATCTGCACACGGCAAGGGAATTGTAGATTTGACTGGTTTAGAGTATGCTATGAACTTGACTAAACTTTGGCTATATACCAATCGAATAAGCGACATAACTCCATTAGAAGGTTTAACGAACTTGACTAACCTTTGGGTAAGTGACAATCCTTTAAATCAAAAATCAGGAGAAATTATTGAAGAACTTAGAGGAAGAGGAGTTAACATGCGCTAATAGCGGCATATTAGAGGATTTTGCTAACCTAAACCAATTTAATATTTTTTGTTTTACTTGACTATCTGTTTTTATACGCGTTCGACTCGCGGAGTCTACCCTGAGTGGAGCAAACTGGAATCAAATGGCTTTGCTCAGGGTAATATTCTGTGGGGGGCGTTCGCTCAGGCTATTTGACACATATTTCGCCGCTGTACAGTAAACTGACTAAAGACGCATGTAATAGAAGAAATCTTACCGAACAATTTTTAAGGGTATGTGCTACAATAAATTAATATATGAGATATGCATTAGTTTAACTGCAAAACATAACTTAAAGACACCGAGCTCTATTTTTTAAAAAAACTAAATAGGATGTGTTAATGTGAAAATACCATATGGGATATCTAATTTTAAAGCTCTAAGAGAAGAAAAATTAGAAAACTCTTTTAGATTGACTATAGTAGACGAAATACTCGGGTTTTTATCTGCCTGCCAATTTGCTATTAAGAATGGTCAACCAAGGGGACTAAAGATATTTACAAGGCATTTAGAATTGATACAAAAACCTATGTATATAATAGCGCGCGATTAGGTTATAACTCTTTTTGACTTGTTACAATTTTGAATTTCTTCAAATTTTATATTTAAAATTTTAACTATTTTTCTGCTCAATCTTAGCAACGATTGTAATCCACTCACCCATTTTTTCAGTCTTTACAATCGTTAAATCATTCCTTTCAAACGTTTTTATAACATCCGAAACTCTTTTTTGTATTATCCCCGAAGCGATAAAAACTCCATCTGGATTCAAAAACCCGCTGATTTTCCCACTTAATTTCATTACAATATCCGCCACAATATTAGCAACAATTATATCCGCTTTCCCTTCTACTACATCCATTAGGTTACCATGTTTTACTACAATTAAGTTTTCTAACTTGTTCATCTCTACATTTTTACTAGCTACTCTAACTGCAACTTCGTCCAAATCTACTGCTTGCACCTTAGATGCTCCTAACCTAGCAGAAACTATAGACAAAATTCCGCTTCCACATCCGATATCTAATACAATAGAACCTGATAAAACTGTCTTTTCTAATTCTTTTATACACATTATAGTTGTTTCATGCGTTCCTGTTCCAAATGCCATGCCTGGATCAAGTTCGATGATTAGTTCGCTATTTTTCGGAGTATAGTCTTCCCAAGTAGGTTTAATTACAATGTTCTCGCCTACTTTTGTCGGCTTAAAGTGTTTCTTCCATGACTCACTCCATTCTTCTTCCGAGATGTTTATTGTGTTTATTTTTCCGCATCCAATATTAATGTTGTAAAGTGGCAATGATGCAACTAATTGACGAATCAATTCAATTTTTTCTAAAACATCAACTGTTGTAGGTAGGTATGCTTTTATAATGATATCATCAAAATCTTTCTCTAAAAGTGAATCGTCCACGTAGTCCCAAGAGCTATCTTCGTTATCTAGGAACCTAAAATCTATAGAATCCTCTATTACAATTCCATTCACTCCTGCATCATAGAGAATATTAGCAACAGCCTCTTTTGCCTCATATGTTGTTTTAACAGCTACTTCTACCCACTCCATAAACTCACATCCTTTGTACATTACTAAACACTAAAAGCATCTTTTACTTTATCAAAAAATCCTTTTCTTTTTTCATGCACTTCTTTATCACAAGATGATGCAAATTGTCTAAGAAGGTTTTTTTGTTCTTCGGATAATTTTTTAGGGATTTCAACTACTACCTTGACATACTGATCACCTTTGCCATATCCTTTTGGATCCACTACTCCTTTGCCTCTTAGTCTAAATACAGTTTGGCTTTGAGTACCTTCTTTAATTTTATACTTCACTTTACCTTCTAAAGTTGGAACTTCTAACTCATCTCCTAATGTCGCTTGTGCAAATGTAATCGGCATTTCACATAAAATATCTAGACCATCTCGCGTGAATACCTTATGTTTTCTTACACTTAGCACTATGTATAAATCACCTCGTGGTCCGCCTTTTTCTCCTAATTCGCCTTCGCCACGAATAGGAATAACACTACCATTATCAACCCCTGCAGGGATTTTTATTTTAATTTTTTTAAGATTTTTTTCTTTTCCAGTCCCTCTACATGTCATACATGGATGATCAATAATTTGACCTTCACCGTGACAATGGGTGCATGTTTTAGTGTTTACTATTTGACCTAAAATTGTGTTTTGTATATACCTAATCTCACCAGAACCTTTACAAGTAGAACAAGTTTTCTTGGATTTTCCTGGTTTTACGCCTGTGCCTTTGCAAGTTGAGCAATTTTCGTACTTATAAAACTCAATTGTTTTGTCTGTCCCAAAAACCGCTTCTTCAAAATCTATGGGAACTTCATATTTTATATCTGCACCTTTTCTAGGTCCGCTCTGCCTTCTTGAGCTAAAACCTCCGCCACCAAACATATCAAAAATGTCACCGAAAACATCTTCGAAACCACCTGATGCGCCACCAAAGCCACCAAATCCGCCAGCACCATTCCCACTTACTCCTGCGTGTCCAAACTGATCATATTTTTGTCTTTTTTCAGGTGAACTCAATATCTCATATGCCTCACTAATTTCCTTAAATTTAGCTTCTGCCTCATTATTATTAGGATTTTTATCAGGATGATATTTCATTGCTAGTTTTCTATATGATTTTTTTATCTCATCGTTAGTTGCACCTTTGCTAATGCCAAGCACATCATAAAAATCTCTTTTGCTCACTTCACCACAGCCTTTCACTACATAAGTATTCCTACTAATCAAAACAATTATAATCAAATTTATATATAAAATCAATCATGGATTTTGCTTTCTTATTAAGAATAAGTATAATGCAACTTTCCACACCCTTTAATTGCAATCTAAGGGCAGTTTGCGCCCTTAGATTGTTGTTTCTTGTTATTATTCTTTTGTTTCTTCTTTCACTTCTTCAAAATCAGCATC
>JAJOKP010000136.1:0-23656 GCA_021129775.1 Clostridiales bacterium | reverse complement strand
TTGTTTCTTGTTATTATTCTTTTGTTTCTTCTTTCACTTCTTCAAAATCAGCATCGACTATATTGTCATCTTCGCTTTTATCCATTCCTTCTTGTTTTTCTTTATTGTCAGCTTGCTCTTTTGCCGCCTGCTCATATAGTTGTTGTGATATTGCATGAAAAGCATTTGTAAGGTCTTCTACGCCTTTTTTCATAGCTTCTAATTCGTCAGTCTCTATTGCTTTTTTAAGCTTTTCTACTTCCTCTTGCACTTTTTTTACATCTTCTTCTTTAAGTTTATCTTTAGATTCTTCAAGTGTTTTCTCTGTTTGATATACTATAGAGTCTGCATTATTTTTAACTTCTATTTTTTCTTTTTGTTTCTTATCCTCTTCAGCAAATTCCTCTGCTTCCTTAATTTTGGCTTTAACTTCTTCTTCTGATAAGTTAGTAGAAGCGGTTATAGTTATTTTCTGCTCAACACCCGTTCCTAAATCTTTAGCGGAAACATTAACTATTCCATTTGCATCAATATCAAATGTTACTTCAATTTGTGGCACCCCTCTTGGCGCTGGTGGTATTCCTGTTAATTGGAATCGTCCTAAAGTAATATTATCAGATGCCATCGAACGCTCTCCTTGGAGCACATGAATATCTACTGTAGGTTGATTGTCCGCTGCTGTAGAAAATGTTTGGCTTTTCTTAGTTGGTATAGTAGTGTTTTTTTCAATCAGTTGCGTAAATACTCCGCCAAGCGTTTCAATCCCAAGCGACAAAGGAGTGACATCTAGGAGCAGTACATCTTTAACTTCACCTGTCAAAACGCCAGCCTGAATTGCCGCTCCAACAGCAACACATTCGTCAGGATTAATTCCTTTATATGGATCTTTTCCTGTCACTTTCTTAACTATTTCCTGTACAACTGGTATCCTTGTAGACCCACCAACTAAAATTACTTTATCAATTTCACTTGTAGCTATTCCTGCATCTTTAATTGCTTTTTTCATTGGTTCTAACGTTTTTTCTACTAAGTATGAGGTTATTTCATCAAACTTCGCCCTAGTTAAATCCATTGTCAAATGTTTTGGTCCATCGCTTGTTGCAGTAATAAATGGCAGATTTATGTTAGTGCTCATTGTACTTGATAGTTCTTTTTTTGCTTTTTCTGAAGCTTCTTTCAGCCTTTGCAATGCCATTTTGTCTTTTCTTAAATCCATTCCTTCTTGTTTTTTAAACTCATCTGCAATATAGTCAATAACTACTTGATCAAAGTCATCTCCACCCAAATGATTATTCCCACTTGTAGATAAAACTTCGAAAACTCCATCTCCTAAGTCTAGGATAGAAACATCGAATGTTCCTCCACCTAAATCATACACGAATATTTTTTGGCGCTCTTTTTTTTTGTCCAAGCCATATGCTAAAGCCGCAGCTGTAGGCTCGTTAATGATTCTTTGGACGTTCAAACCTGCTATTTTGCCAGCATCTTTCGTAGCTTGCCTTTGACTATCTGTAAAGTAAGCAGGAACGGTTATTACAGCATCGTAAACTCTTTCTCCTAAGTATGATTCTGCATCAGCCTTTAGCTTTTGTAATATCATCGCTGATATATCTTGTGGTGAATAATCTTTCCCACCAATTTTTGTGATATGGTCTGTTCCCATATGCCTCTTAATTGATTCTACTGTTTTATCCGGATTAATAACTGCTTGCCTTTTGGCGGGCTCTCCAACAATTCTTTCACTATCTTTGCCATATGCAACTACAGATGGTGTTGTTCTGTTTCCTTCTGTGTTTGGTATAATTACTGGTTCTCCACCTTCTAATACTGCTACACATGAATTTGTTGTTCCTAAGTCAATTCCTATAACTTTACTCATTTTGCATCCTTCCTCTCATTGATATTATATTTTTTTTTACTTTGATACCTTAACCATAGATGGTCTAATTACCTTGTTATTAATAGTATAGCCTTTTTGAAACACTTCAATTACAGTCTCTGGTTCAACTCCAACTTCAGCTTCCTCTTGCATCACAGCATAGTGAAGATTTACATCGAAGGGTTTTTCTATTGCTTCAATTTCTTCTATGTTATGTCTAGAAAAGGTTTCTTTCATCTTCTTAAGTACTAACTCAACTCCTTTTCTAAGAGCTTCGTTATCTGAATTTTCGTTTTTTTGTTCCGCGGCTCTCTCTAAGTCATCAATACTCTCAAGCAGTTCGCAAACGAGTTTTTCGCTGGCATATAAAAAAATTTCGCTTTTTTCTTTCTCAACTCTCTTTTTATAATTCGCGAAGTCTGCTTGCAAGCGTTGAAATTTAACAACATTTTCTTCTAGCTCAGCTTCTTTTTCTTTAAGCCTCTTGTTAAACATCAATAATTCATCCTCACCCTCATCCTTATCTTCTTTCTTCTTATTTTCGTCTGTATCAAATAAAACGCTTTCTTCTACATTTTCTTCGTCTTCAATTAGTGGTTCTCTATTTTCTTGACTCGCTTCTACTAGTTGCTCTTTTCTAACAATTGTTTTTTCTAGTTCTAAATCATTGTGCTTGTTTTCAATTCCCACTCAATACACCTCCCTTGTTATACATTTTATTCTAGCGATACTTTATCATATATCTAGATTGATTAGCGTTTTGACAAATGCCTCGCTAATATTTGTGTTTCAGTAAATCATTTACAAATACACTAACTTGCCTAATACTTCTAATAACTTTTGAATATTCCATTCTAGTTGGTCCAATCACAGTTAACCATCCCACAATACTATCATCAGTTTTAAAAGTAGCCGTAATTAAACTGCAATCTTTAACTTCCTCAAAATCGTTTTCGCCTCCAATCGAAATACTAATCCCATCGTTATTAACTGCAGCAATTAAATCATATATTGCTTGCTTTTTTTCTAGCATTGTTAAAAATGCTTTGGCTCTCACGACGTCATTGTACTCAGGAAAGTTAAAAATATTCGTCGTTCCACTAAATATTAAATCGTACTCTTCTATTTTGTCCAAAGTTTTAAGTAGCTCAGGTACAATTTTCCTTGCTATATTTTCTAGTACACTTGCTTCGTGTTTTATTTCTTGTACTAATAATTGCTCAACTTCTCTTAGAGTTAATCCCACCATTTTATAATTCAGTAAGTTTGATACTTTTTGCAAAATATCAGAATCTATTCCACCTGAAATTTTGAATACTGGTTTTCGAACAACTCCCGTATCAGTAACTATAATCGCTAAAATCATCTCACTTGATATTCTAACGAACTGAATATTTTTAAACCTACACTCTTCTATATGTGGTGATAAAGCAATCGTAGTGTAGTCAGTAATTTCCGCAAGAATTCTAGAACTGTAGTGAAGTAGTTCTCTTATCTCGCCGACTTTACTAGCAAAGCTTGACTTTAGCTCAGAATCCTGAGTATGCACCTTCTTTTTTAATGTCATTATGTAGTTTACATACGCTCTATATGCTCTATCAGAAGGAATTCTACCAGCAGAAGTATATGGTTGCGTCAAATAGCCCAACTCCTCTAAATCAGCCATTTCATTTCGAATTGTAGCTGCGCTAATACCGAGATTATACTTTTTGCTCAAAGTTCTAGATCCAACAGCATCAGCAGTTTCAATATAATCCTTGACAATAGCATACAGTATTTTCAGCTTCCTATCGTGCATTTCCATAGTCTCACCTCGTTTTGTTAGCACTCTCACACGTTGAGTGCTAAAACGTCTAAATATAAGATAACATTAGAAAAGTACTTTGTCAATAGCGAAATCAAAAAAAATTGAAAATCAGGGGGTCAGGCTTAACCTTTGCAACTTATTACTTAGTTGAAATCTCTTTCAGCAGTAAGTTGCAAAGGTTAAGCCTGACCCCCTCTACTGACCCTGCAAAACACAGAATTAGAACAAAAACAAGAACGACTTCTTCTCGCTGTCGCTCTTAAAATTAAATACTTATTTTATTATTCAGTTCAGGGGGTCAGGCTTAGTTGGGTTCCCCCGAAGCGGTATTTCCAAGTTTAAATTTCTTTATGATATACAAGTGTGGTAAGATTTTTCCCTTTATACGTTTCATACCGCATACCTGCAACTTTATAATTTTGCTTGATTCTAAAAGAAAGAGATGCAAAATTAGGTTCTGGTCCTATAATTGTTTCTGCTAAAACATCACTCACGCCTTCTTTCTTAGCATCATCAAGCAGAGTAGAAAATAAAATACTTCCTATCCCTCTTCCTGTAAACGGAGCGTAAACAGCAGTTTTATCTACAAACACAAAGTTATCAGTATTGCCTAAATCAAATCTTGGACTCCAATAAACTTCATCTATCCATCCTTCATTATTCTTTAGCCATTCTTCTTTAGTGTTGGCCATCAAAAATCCTATTATTTTATTGTGGGATTTAGATCTTGCTACATAAAAATATTTTAACTCGAAAATATTTTGCAACAATTTAGTTTGGTAAAATTTAGGGTCACTTGCATAGTTGTCCATTAAAAACCCTTTTGTTGCAACCTTCTTATTCTGTCCTACACTACAAGCGATGTGATATATTTCTAGGACGTCCGCGGGTTGAGCCTTGGTGACAGCAATGTTATCTTGGGAAAATATCAACTTTTCCATTTTACTTTGTTCAAATGCGTTTAAATATTCCATAATATAACCTCCTTTGATTCTAATTTTCGCATGTAAATTGTATATACTACATCTTCAAATTCAAATGCGATTACTCTTCTTAAATATAATTAGATATTTTGCTATATTTAAACCACACTAATATATACATATTAGTTTTTTATTTAACACTTTTTATAGGAAATCCTAAAAAAAATCACAAACTGCTACGAATGGACAAATTAATTATAAAAATCAAGGAGCTAACAAAATATAGAATGAGCATCTTTTACTACGCAACCACCATATTACGTACATTACTCTATGCTATTCAATTATACAGCATTTATTATAAAAAGTAAACAAAAACATCGCGAAATTTTTCTCTAGAGTGTACGTTGTGTTTACAGTTCAGAGGTAAATATTTAATCCCCCCCAATGTCACCCTGAGCGAGCTTTTGCGAGTCGAACGGGTCTGCACCTTTGCCAAACCAATTTAATGTTTCTTTTTTTGCTTGATTATCTATTTTTGAGACCCATTCGACTCACTGCGTTCGCTCAGGGTGACATGTTGAGGGGCGTTCGCTCAGGCTATTCGATACATATTTCGCCTCTGAACTGTAACTACGTCCTTAATTGTAAAACTAGAGTGTACGTTCATCAATTTCAGTATGAACAATCATCATGTTCCCTATCATAATTCACTGTTTCTCAATATCTTCCATTCTCCTGAGTAATTTCTAAACTGATACGTTGCATTTTCAAATAGCACAGTTTCTCCAGACAATTGTTCAACGGTATAATCAATTGTAAGAATTACTCCTTTTGTCTCATAGCTAATTACAAACTCATTAATCTCGATTCGCTTGTAATTTTGAATTTTCTTCATAGTTTCATAAAAAAAGTCGAATAACCAAGCTCAAACTCTTTAGGGCAATATATAAGATTAAATGCCTGTCTAATTTCTTGATTTTCAAGATGCTTAAAATATAATCTAAGCACATCAATTGGTAAGTCAATTGTTTCTTTTGTTAGTTTTTCGTTTCTAACCAATGGTTCTCGCAGGGAGAAATGATTCAAAAAAGCATAAGATCGTTCTCCTTCAATTAATACTTGAACATTATTTATGTTGTCAATTTCAGTTAAAGAGTTCACCACAGAATACACAGCCAATACTTCATCAATCTCTCTTCTAGGTAAATCGGCAGAAAATTCTATTGAAAAATTCACATATACTGTATCACCTACTATAAGAACTGAATATATTTTCGTTCTAGGCGATAAAATCGGTTGTAGTTTGGGATCAACAGGTCCCTTGATTAATTCTTTTAAAATAATCGCGGCTCTTGATTCAACAGTTCTTACAATATATCTAGTTTCTTTGGCTAGGATGTTATTCGTTGGACACCTAAAATAGAGTATAACATTTTCATAAATTTTTTCTTGGCGAGGTCGTATTTCTATCTCAGGAGAAATAAATGTTGAATTTGTAAAAAAATTAATTTAATATACAAAACCAAAACTGATCACAGCAAAAAATATCAAAATATAGTTTTTTTCATTTCTTTTTCCTACACCCTCTCATTCAAGCAACAACTAACAATTGGCAGTCGTGATAGGTATTATTACGACTATGGCTAACGTGTCTCTTATGGTTTAGTACAGAGCCGGACTGACCTGTAGGAAATTCCCTTCAAAATTAATTAAATACTATATAGTCTAGGCTCAATTGGAAGCTTTATTACAAAAGTAGTTCCTCTATTTATGTCACTATTTACTTCTATCACACCTTGATGTAAGCTAATAATACGGTGTGCTATTGAAAGTCCTATCCCTGTTCCGCCTGTTTTTCTTGCCCTATCAGAATCAACCCTATAGAATCTATCAAAAATATATGGTAAATTTGCACTTGGTATGCCTATCCCATTATCTTGCACTTCAATAACAGCATGCATATTTTTGCAATGAATTACAATGTCTATACTTCCATTTTTTTCAGTATATTTTTCTGCATTATGTACTATATTCATCAGTGCTTGAAATATTTTACCTTGATCAATTACTATCTGAATTCTGTCTTTGTGTTCAACCGTCACTTTTATATTTCTTACGTTTGCTAATGGTGAAATTGTAGTCACTACTTTATCCACAACGGAGTTTAATGTACATCTACTAAACTTCAGCGCCAATTTTTCTTCGTCTAAATCTGCTAATACCAACAATTCATCGACCATATTGTTTAGTCTATTCATTTCAGAATTTATGTCTTTCAAAAATTCTTTATGCATGGCTATATTTGCATTTTCGTCTTCGATTAACGACTCGGCCAGTATTTTAATTGAAGCTAACGGAGTTTTAAGTTCGTGTGATACATTAGCTACAAATTCTTTTCTTTGTTTTTCTATGTAGCTTAATTTGGTATTCATAAGATTATACGCATGTGCTAGCTGCCCAATTTCGTCATTAGTTGAGATTTCGATTTTTTCGTTGAGAACTCCTTTTACAGTTCTTTTCATTGCAGTTATTAATTCATTGATAGGTTTAGAAATGATGCTAGCAAAAAATACAGATATAATTGTTACTAGTATTAGAGTAACAAGAGAAATTACAAATAACATATTTTGCACATTGTCTAAAGACTCAAATACTCCCTCCATTGATGTTGATATAAGTACAACTCCATAAATACAATCCGCATAAGTAATTGGCACGCTAATATACATTGCTTTCCCGTAATTTTCTAGTTGATAAATGTTTGATACACTTTCCCCTTTTAAAGATCTTTCTGTTTCATATATTTCCAAACGCTTATCATTTAGCACATAAAAAGAATCAAAAATTACAGTCATAGAACTATCTATGATTAATACTCTTCCATTTATCAAATGGATTATCGGCTCAATAATCTTACTAGTTGTTAACCTGTCAAACGAGTAGCAAGGCTTATCAACCGCAACTAATAGCCTATTTGATAAAATCTGAGCCTGTACAGAAAAGTTGTTTTCAATCTCCTCAACAAACCGTTGTCTTAGATTTATATATACATAAGTGTTTATGATCAACAAAGCAATTACTAACAGAGTAATGTAAGCAAATATTATTTTCGCCCTAATCCCTACAAACGAATTATTTTGACCTAAAATAATAGCCTACCCCCCATTTAGTCAAAATGTATTCAGGATTACTTGAATTAGTCTCGATTTTCTCTCTTAATCGCCTAATATGCACATCTACAGTTCTTACATCACCAAAATACTCATATCCCCAAATGGTTTCTAATAACTCTTCTCTACTGTAAACTGCGCCTGGGTGGGATGCCAAAAACAATAACAAATCAAACTCTTTTGCAGTAAGATTCAAGTTGCTACCGCGTATTGCCACTTTGCGTCCTATAGTGTTCATAACAAAATCATCTATTTCTATAACTTGATCTGCGATAGGCACGTCTGTTTTTTTAGTTCTTCTAAGCACAGCTTTAATTCTTGCTTTAAGCTCGAGAATGTTAAAAGGTTTTGTCAAATAATCGTCTGCCCCGTATTCTAACCCCAATATTTTGCTCATATCTTCACCTTTTGCAGTTAACATAATTATTGGCATTTGGAAATTTTCACGAATTATTTTGCAGACCTCAAGACCTTCAATCTTTGGAAGCATTAAATCTAGCAATACTAAATTAGGTTTTTCCTTGCTAATTTTTTCTAATGCTTCTTCCCCATCAAAGGCAGTATCTACCACGTAATCGTCTTGCTCCAAACTATGTTTTAATCCTTTGACTAGCAGCTTTTCATCATCTACAATCAAAATTCTGTTTACCATTCGATCACCTCAAATTTATTTTTTTCTCATTAGGACTTGTGATGAAATAACCTGTGCAATGTTTAGCTAGCATTCAATAAATTATTCGATTGCTGCTTTTAGCCATTAAACAACACTCTTTTGTCACCATCTCTTCTAGTTATCTTGCTCTTGTCGAAGTACTCTAACAAAGCAACCGTATACTTCCTGCTCGTTTTCAATAAATCCCTATACTCAGCAAGAGTAACTCTTTCATTAATGTTTAAAAAATTCTCTAATCTATCTTTCGCTTCATTAAAATTTGAAAAATGTAAATATATATCACCGCTTATCTTGATTAATTCATTACCAATCATGCTCTCTAGCACCTGATCAATTTTTTCTTTATTATAATTAATAGTTGCCAGAGCCTCGGCAATAGGTGGAGTGGTAAATTTTGCATCACTATATATTTTTTCAATTATCTGCTTTATTTTATTGTGTTCTTTATCTAACTTAATTGAGAACTTAAACCTAGATACATATTTTCCGTCAATCCTTATCACCGCTTCACGCTGCAATTCTTTAAGAAGAGATTCTATTGCTTTGCTTTTTCTGTTATTAGATATCTTGCTTTTAATCTCCTCTTTTAAGATTCCACACCTAAGAGGATATTCACTATGAAAATCATCTAATATTTTCAACATGTCCTTCTTCATTGTATCATAATAATTGATATGAACAATAAATATATTATCTAAAATTATTATTTTTCTGAATTTTGCAAGCTTTATTATACATTTCCTTACTTCATTTTCTTGGTACCCCGATGTTTTCACTATTTCAAATAGGTTTAGATATTGCTTGCTTCTTTTTTCTATGAAGTTTTCTATAATCTCAACTGTGTTTCCCTTTTCTTTCAAAGCTAATTCCTCAATTATTCTCTTATCAAATCTCTTATGCTTCTTGGGAGTATTTTCTATTACTTTCGCTCCGCCAATTGTTTCCATTGGAGAGTAAAATCTAATAACCATTATATCACCTTTTTTCACAGCTGTTGGTTCTTCGAGTCTTAGCTGCGCGTATGCACTCTCCTCTGGTAGTATTTCTTCGGCATTTAATATCGCCACTCTTGCTAAAATTTCTGATGCTCCAATATATAGTCTTACACGTTCTCTGTTTTTAATTATTCTTGACGAATCTTTTAACACACTAAGTTTCACGTCAATCATCATGGTATCAATCATTGAATCAGTTGCTGCCAAAACATGTCCTCTGTCTATGGTTTCTTTTTTAATATTCGCTAGGTTTATTGCAACACGTTGTCCTGCAAAAGCTTTCTCTACAGAATTCCCATGCACTTGGATGTTTCTTACTCTAACTTTCGTCTTCTGTGGCAAGATTTCCATGGTATTTTCTATAGCAATAATCCCTTCAATTAACGTTCCTGTAACTACAGTCCCAAAACCTGTGATTGTGAATACTCTATCTATAGACATTCGCGCGAATGCTTCAGTATCCCGAGATTCAGTTTCAGTTGTGATAACGTCTATTTCCTTAATTAAATCAGAAATCCCTTCTCCTTCAATTGAATCTACACTAATAATATTTGTATTTTCTAAAAAAGTATCTTTCACTTCTATTTTAATCTCTTCTTTTACAAGTTCAATCCATTCCTTATCAACCATATTTGATTTCGTTAATACAATTATACCCTTTTTTATCTCCAATATAGATAAAATGTCGAGATGTTCTTTTGTTTGTGGCATAATCCCTTCGTCAGCGGCAATCACTAACATAACAATATCAATTCCTCCAATGCCTGCAAGCATGTTTTTTATGAACTTTTCATGTCCAGGAACGTCAATTATTCCCGCTCTCTTTCCACTGGGCAAATCAAAATATGTAAATCCTAAATCTATTGATATTCCTCTCTTTATCTCTTCTTTAAGCCTATCTGTGTTTCTGCCCGTTAGTGCCTTAATCAAAGTAGTCTTCCCATGATCAATATGACCTGCGGTTCCTATAATTATGTTTTTCAATATTCGCCCTCCTAAAACTCTTTAATCGCGCTTCTAATTGCTTCGCATATTACTTTGTAATCTTTCTCGTCAATAGTCCTTACATCCAGAATTATTTTTCCATCTTGAATACGTGTTATTATTGGTATTCTAAAACCTCTTAATCTCGCCTCTAATTTGCTTGCTGTAATGCTTGAGTTTGTAATAGCAATTACTTTTGTAGGCAATTTTTCAAGTGGTAGTGAACCGCCACCTACTTGTGAGTAGTCATCGTTAATACTTACCGTTAATTTTCCTGAAACCTTCTTTAACATATTATAGAGCATTTCAGAACGCATTGTAATAGATTTAATATCTTCTGTAATCATTCTTAACGTAGGAATCTTGAAAACAGCATCATCAATATTTAAGTACAACCTTAAAGTTGCTTCTAAAGCAACCAAGGTAAGCTTATCTACTCGCAGAGCCCGAGTAAGTGGATTCTTTTTCATTTTATCAATATAACATTTCTTCCCTATAATGATTCCTGCTTGTGATGCTCCTAATAATTTGTCACCGCTGAAAGTAATAATATCTACTCCAGCTTTAATACTTTCTTGCACAGTTGGTTCGTAAGTTATACCGTATTTTGTTAAATCCAATAAAACTCCGCTACCTAAATCTTCTATAACAGGAATATTTGTGTCTTTGCCCAATTTTACCAATTCATTTAAGGCAACCTCTTCAGTAAATCCTACGATTTTATAATTACTCGTATGTACCTTTAATAAAGCCGCAGTATTTTCAGTGATTGCATTCGCATAGTCCTTAAAATGTGTTTTATTAGTCGTACCAATTTCAACAAGCCTAGCATTGCTTTGCTCCATAACATCAGGAATGCGAAATGCGCCTCCAATTTCAACTAGTTCTCCCCTCGAAACAATAACTTCTCTATTTTTTGCTATAGTATCTAAGGTTAGTAAAACGGCGGCAGCATTATTGTTTACAACTAAAGCGTCCTCGGCATCCGTTATAAATTTTAACAACTCTACAACGTGATCATATCTGCTTCCTCTTTTTCCTGTAGCAATATCAATCTCTAAAGTAGAGTATGAGGATGAGACTTCCCATATTTTTTCTTTTATTTCTTCACTTATTAATGCCCTGCCTAGATTTGTATGAAGCACAACACCGGTAGCATTTACCACTCTTTTTAGATTCATCTCAGTAAACTTAACACTTCTATTTATCACTTCATTAACTATTTGATCTATATCAATTTGATAATTTGATTTTTCTGCTTCGCTCATTTTCAATATTTCGCCCCTTAAATCGCTAACTACTTTTCTAGTTTCTCTCACTACAAGATTCCTTGGAATCTCTTTTAATAATTCCTTAATATCTTCTCTATATAAAATTTCATCTGTTGAGGGTAAAGTACTTAGTATATTAATTCTATCCACTTAAATCGCTCCCTTGATCAGTAAGAATTACGAATACTAAAATTATAACATAATATTAATATTAATAAAAGAATCTTCGATTCTAATCCTGGGCATAATCCCGTGGTATTTTAAAGGATGATTCTCTTGAAACTTTGTCAGGCTTCGCCCAAGTCGTTATAAAAGAACTTCAATTCTGTAAGATTTAAAGGCTTAGGCATTTCAAAGCAACGCCAAAAATTATGAGAGTCGATTAAAAGGCTTATTCTCTCGAAATTTTCTTATCAATATACTCATTAACACCTAAGTTTTTAAAAAAACGAAACAATTTTCCTTTATTTTATTGTTATCTTGTGGTAAAATATATTTGTAATATTCATAATTTTTTAAGTAACAGTGTGGAGATGAAGATATTATCAATTTTGCTGTCTTCGAAATAAAAGCTTTGTCAACAACTCCGTCACCACACAAATTTTAGGCATCTCAGTAATAGGAGGTGGTATGAAAGCTTCATCGATTATTGTTTCAAAAAAAAATTACAGGAGGTAGTTTATGGTAAGTTTAATTGAACAAATCAATGGGTTTATTGGCGGTATCGTTTGGGGTCCTTATATGCTCGTATTTCTCGTTGGTGCCGGAGTATGGTATTCATTTAAAACCGGCTTTCTTCAAGTAAAAAAATTCGGATTTGCAATGAGCGAAACATTAATGAAAATTTTTGAAAAACCTGACAAAAAAGCCGAAGGTGATATTACTCCTTTCCAAGCACTTTCGACCGCTTTAGCTGCTACAATTGGTACCGGTAATATTGCAGGTGTTGCTACTGCTATTGCAATTGGCGGTCCTGGAGCTGTTTTTTGGATGTGGATTTCTGGTTTCTTTGGAATGATGACTAAATTTGCTGAAGTTGTTTTAGCCATTAGATATCGTGAGAAAAATGATAACGGTGAGTGGGTTGGGGGACCTATGTATTATATAGAAAAAGGTCTCGGAATGAAGTGGCTCGCTGTTGCTTTTTCAATATTTGGTGCTTTAGCTGCTTTTGGTATTGGTAATATGGTTCAAGCTAATTCAGTTGCTGACGCTATGAATGCCACTTTTAACGTACCACATTGGCTTTCTGGTGTTGTTTTAGCAGTTGCTGCTGGTTTAGTTATTTTAGGTGGGCTTAAGAGAATCGCAAAAGTTACGGAAAAAATCGTGCCTTTCATGGCAATGTTTTATGTAATTGGAGCAGTACTTATTCTTATTTTTAATATTGCTGGCATTCCTAATGCCTTTAGACTTATTTTTGTCCATGCTTTTACACCTACATCAGCAGTTGGCGGATTTGCTGGCGCGACAGTATGGTATGCAATGAGATACGGTGTTGCTCGTGGAGTTTTCTCAAATGAAGCAGGACTTGGTAGTGCACCTATAGCACATGCTGCTGCTCAAACAGATCATGGAGTACGTCAAGGACTTTGGGGAATTTTCGAAGTATTTGCAGACACTATCATAATTTGTACACTTACAGCATTAGTTATTATTTCTACAGGTGTTTGGAATTCTGGACTTACCGGTGCTTCGTTAACAACTGAAGCATTTAATACTGGTCTAGCTGGCACTGGCGGAGTTATTGTTGCCATTGGAATACTCTTCTTTGCATTCTCAACAGTTCTTAGTTGGGCATATTATGGCGAGAAATGTTCTGAATATATTTTAGGTACTAAGTTCAATTTAGCTTACAGAATTATTTGGCTTCCGCTTATTTTTGTTGGAGCTGTAGGAAGCTTAGATTTAATTTGGGGAATAGCTGATACGCTAAATGGACTTATGGCAATTCCAAACTTAATCGGTTTATTCTTGTTAGGTTCGGTAGTGTTTAAGTTGACTAATGAGTTTTTTACTGAAAAAGTATAGTTAGAGAAAACATATAGCTACAGAATTCATTTTACAACAAAGTTCACCATCAAAGAAGAACCCTCGTTGCTTTGGGGTTCTTCTCTTTAATTGTTAAAAGGATTTGTGGTCAAGCATGAATAAATCACACCAATTCACACTATTTTATTGATATTGCTTTTACCTTTTGGGGGACTACTTCCCCAATCAATGCAAATGGGTTCTTGTCTAATTCTTTCAAAAGTCTTAGCGCTTCTTCTGCATCTTCTCTATTAATTGCCACTAATAATCCACCTGAAGTTTGTGGGTCATACATTATGTCATCTATTGATTGTTCAATTTGCGACAAATATTCTACACTACTCTCCACATATTGCTTGTTTGAATACATTCCTGCAGGGATAATCCCCATGCTAGCAAATTCTTGCGCGCCTTCAATTAGTGGAAGGGTAGATGATTCTAAGGCTATTGAAACTTTACTGCCTTTAGCTACTTCGTATGCATGTCCAATCAATCCAAACCCTGTAATGTCAGTACATGCCGATATCTTAAGATGCCTAATTGCCTCAATTGCATACTTGTTTAAAGTTTTCATAGTATGTACGGCTTCTTCATACTGTTTGTCATTAGTTAAACCTGCTTTTATTGCTGTGTTTAATATTCCTAAGCCAAGTGGTTTAGTTAGTATAAGGACATCACCGATTTTAGCTTTATTATTACTTAAAACCATATCTGGATGAATTGTTCCAGTTACAGATAACCCATATTTAGGTTCTTCGTCTTCTATTGAATGTCCCCCGACTAATAATGCTCCCGACTCTTCTATTTTATTGCTTCCGCCTTGTAGAATTTTTTCTAGTACTTCCTTTGGCAAACATTTCGAAAAACATACAATATTCATAGCTGCAAGCGGCGTTCCCCCCATAGCATATACATCACTTAGAGAATTCGCAGCGGCTATTTGGCCAAATACATACGGATCATCCACCACAGGGGTAAAAAAATCTAATGTCTGTACCAGAGCAATCTCTTTGCTCATTAACACTATAGCAGCATCGTCAGATGTGTCAATTCCTACAAGTAATCTCTCATCATTCGTTTTTGGTAATTTGCGCAAGACTTGCGCTAGGACATCAGGTCCTATCTTAGCAGCTCAGCCGGCACTTTTAGTTAGTTGAGTTAATCTTGGCGTAATCATTATTAATAGGCTCCTCTCTTTTAGTTCTGAACACATCCTCTTAATGATCTTCTTATTTCACACTAATTTTTTCTTCAATCTCTTCAAATTTTCTATCTCCAATACCACTTACACTTTTAATTTCTTCAATTGAATTAAACTTTCCGTGTTTTTTCCTATAAGCAATAATTCTCTCGGCAATGGACTCACCAATGCCTGGTAAAGACATCAGTCGCTCAACATTAGCTCTATTAATATTGACTTTCCCGCTTGAATTCATAACACTTGACAATTGACTAACTTCGAAATTTTCGTCTTGCTCACTAGGTATATAGATATACGCTTCATCAAAGATCCTTTGTGCTAAGTTTATTTTTTGCGGGCTAGCATTTTCTGCAAGTCCACCAGCAACTTCAATTGCGTCAATCACTCTTGCTCCTTCTTTAAGTTCGTAAACCCCAGGATTTAGTACATAGCCTTCGATGTGAACGACGATTTTTTCACTGCTTGTTTTCTCGAAATCGCCAGTAATTTCAACTGCAATCCCATCGCTTTCTGCACTTAGAGTATACTTTGTTTCCCTTAAATTGATTTCACTAATTTTAGTGATTGATATCAATACCAAGGCAATTACGACAAGTAGAATCCATTTTTGTTTCTTTGTAAACTTCATAATATCCCTCCCCGATTTTTACATTCCCTCTTCTTTTTCTTATCATGCATAATTCTACACTAATTGTTGCTTTACTACAAGATACTGTTTGACATTATTTAATAGTTTTTGGCATATATTTTAATAAAAAGCAAGCGAAATAATCTTGTCAATTTTTTTCAAATGCTTTATAATTAAAATATCAGAAAAATTTCAATACTAAAGGAGAATTATATGATACGCAAACTCACGTTGTCAACTATACTAGTCTCGCTGTTTAGTCTATTACTTTCCACTGTCGTCTATGCCACACCAACAATTACTGGTAGAAATGCTATATTAGTTGATTACAAAACAGGCGAAGTCCTACATGAGTATAATGCCCACAAAGCCGCCTACCCTGCGAGCACGACAAAAATACTAACTGCTGTACTCGCTCTTGAAAAATTACATTTAGACGAAGTAGTTACAGTAGATTATGATATACATGTACCAGGCGTAAGTATGCATTTAATTAAAGGTGAGTCTTTTACCGTTAAGGAACTCATTCAAGCTATACTAATTCGCTCTGCAAATGATGCAGCAGAACTTTTAGCTGTTCATATTTCTGGAAGTGTAGATGAATTCTCTAAACTAATGAATTCGAGAGCTCGCGAACTTGGGGCAAGAAATTCTAACTTCACTAACCCTCACGGTATGCCTGACTCTAATCACACTACAACTGCTTTTGATTTAGCAATGATTACAAGACATGCAATGTCATTTGCTCTTTTTAGGGAAATTGTTTCGACAGTAAACTTAAAGTTTGAACCTACAGAACAAACTCCAAACATGCGAAATTACCGTAATACAAATAGGTTTCTATGGGGAAAAGGAGACCGAAACCTAATGAATTATTATGGTCAATACGTTGATATTAAATATGATTTGATTGATGGCGTAAAAACCGGCTTTACTAATAGTGCTGGGCAGTGCCTTGTTACTTCAGCAGTTAAAGACGAGCATAGACTTATATCTGTTGTGCTAGGTGCTACAGGAACGAATGTTTACACTGATTCGCGTTCGTTAATAGATTACGGGTATATAAACTATAAACTTGTGCAAATCGCAGGTTCTGAGTTATATGTGACCGACGTGGCTATACTAAATAGTGAGTCCGCTGCAATCCCTCTAGTTACTGAAAAATCACTTCACAAAGTACTTTCTAAAAATGTCAATACGTATGAAATAGATAAAAAAATTACTGTATTTGAGGATGTCACAGCTCCAATAAACCGAGGTGACATCTTAGGAAGAATTGCATATTCGCATAATGACAAGTTCCTTGGAGCAATCAATCTTGTCGCTGGAGAAAGTGCTATTGTCAAGTTGACATTTTGGGATAAAAACGGCAGAAATATTAACTATCTTCTAGCTTTCTTTTCAATCTTTGTAATATGGAAAATATTCGTGGAGTATATAAGAAATAAAAGAAGACGCCGCAAGATGTTGTTTTCTAAAAAAAGTAAAATTACCAATAAAAATTAGAGCACAGAATATGCTCTAATTTTTAGTGTCGCAAGGACGTTCTGATTGACAAGGGGACGAAGTTGCTGTCAATTTTAAGCTATCACTATCGCATCAATTTCAACTTTAACGTCTTTGGGAAGCCTTGAAACTTCTACACAAGCTCTTGCAGGTTTATTATCAACAAAATATTCTGCATAAATTTCGTTTATCTTCCCAAAATCATTCATATCTTTAATAAATACAGTAGTTTTTACTACATCATTGAAACTCATGCCTGCTTCTTCTAAAATACCTTTAAGATTCTCTAGTGATTGTCTTGTTTGCTCTTGAACGTCTTCTGATACTAACTCCATAGTTTTAGGTACAAAAGGTATTTGTCCTGAAATAAACATCATATTTCCAACTTTAACTGCTTGCGAATATGGACCAATAGCTGCTGGTGCGTTTTTTGTGTTAATTACTTCTCTCATTTTTTTCCTCCTCTAATTGAAAGTAATTCATAATATCCTTCTCACTTAAAACCTAATATGTACCTACTAGTAGCCTAGCATTTTATTCTCAAAAAAGCAAGAGAGTAACAAGGGAAGTTGCCAACTTTTTCACCAAAATGCCAAGACAAATTGACAACAGTCCCATCCCCTTGTCACTACCGTTCTTTAAAAGCTTCATAAAAATCGGAAGCATTATAAGAACTACGAACTAAAGGAGCTGAAGCTACATATTTAAAACCTATATTTAAAGCTTCTTTTTTATATCGGTCAAAAACATCTGGATGAATATATTCGCGGACTTCGTAATGATCTTTTGATGGTTGTAGATACTGCCCTATTGTTATAAAATCACAGTCGTAAGATCTTAAGTCTTTAAGAACAGTAATCACTTCATCATATGTTTCGCCTAATCCAACCATAATCCCAGATTTTGTCATTACTAAAGAATTTATCTGCTTTACACTTCTTAATAATTCCAGAGATTGTTTGTATTTAGCCTGTGAACGAACACTATCATAAAGACGTTCAATAGTCTCTATATTATGGTTAATAATATGTGGCTTTGCTACTACTACTTTTTTCAAAGCTTCTTTATTTCCCTGGAAATCAGGAATTAGTACCTCTATAGTTATATCTAGTTCTTTCTTTTTAATTTCCTTTATTACATTTACAAACTGTTCAGCACCACCATCTTCAAGATCGTCTCTCGTAACAGAAGTAATAACAGCATGTCTTAATCCAAGTTTAACAATTGCATCTGCTACCTTTACAGGTTCGTCCTTATCTACTTTTTGCGTAATGCCATGAGTAACATTGCAGAACTTACAGTTTCTTGAGCATATGGTACCTAATATCATAAAAGTAGCAGTTTTTTTAGCATAACATTCGAGACTGTTTGGACAATTGGCTTCTTTACATACAGTATTTAACGATTGGGTCAATAGCAAATCATTCATAATTTTTAGTTTGGCTGGATCAGCAGATTGTACACAAAGCCAACTTGGTTTTCTTAAATTACTCATAAATCCTCCTAAAAGAAAAGCGAAATAAACTCATTAGGTGAGATATTAGAAAAATACTCATCAAAATCAAATGTTTCTAAAACTTGGAGCGTGCTGCTAGCATCATGAGCAGAACCGACTAGAGCTTTTTCTATTAGGGATATATCAGCTCTGCTAAAAAAGTCTCCATAGATTTTTACAGCAGCAAATTTACCATTAATAGCATCAAATGTAACTTCTAGTAATCCACCAGGGAACTTCTTGGCGTTAGCAGAAGTATACTTTGGCGAATTCCCATAATTCCAATCCCATGAGCTATAACGTGTAATCATGATTTCATTTATTTGCTTCAAATCTACTTCATTAAAAGTATAGGTTCTGCTGTTAGTATACAGTTCCTCAATATGCTCATAAATCAGCTGATTAAACTTTATAATACTAATAGGCTCTTTCAGATGCGATGAAATGTTTGTAACTCTACTGCGCACCGACTCTACACTTTTACTTTCTAACTTTAATTTGCTAGGTTTTAAAGCCTTGCCCAAATCTCTCATATCTGATGAAAATAGCAAGCTCCCATGATGAAGAAGTTGGCTCTTGTGTCTATACTGTGCATTTCCAGATATTTTTTTACCGTCAATAAGGATATCATTTCTTCCTGAAAACTCAGCATTTACCCCTAATTTATGCAACACATCTATTATTGGTCTAGCGAATTTTTCGAAGTTTGCGAAAGATTCATTCCCTTCATTTGAAATAAAAGTGAAGAGTGTATTTCCTAAATCTGAATAAATAGTTCCACCACCAGTAATCCTTCTAACCACAACAATGTCATTTTCTCTTACATATTCTGAATTAATCTCAGCCATAGTATTTTGATTCCTGCCAATCATTAATGTCGGAACGGTCCGCCATAGCATAAACACTTCTTCATCAAACTTTTCCAATAAGTATTCCTCAGCAGCAAGGAAAAACCTAGCATCCTTTCTTTCGCTTCTGATAATAAGCATTTTGTCACTTCCGATCTTTTGTATGATTAACTTTTCTTGACTCAATAATATACATTCCGCGAAATTTCTGATAAATAAAACAACACCTTATTATCTATTACCAACCATGTTAACACCTTTTCTGATATTTTACAATAATTATTTGAAGCTTATTTTACTCGTGAAAATTACAATACTAAATGTCCGTTTATTTTATTCAGTCTTTATCGCTTTTAATGCACTAATTTTCATAGCTCTTCTAGCAGGATAATATCCTGAAATCAAGCCAACGAGCATTGAAAACATTACCCCTGCAAAGGCTAACCATATAGGGATTACTGATATTCTTATATTTTCTTCGCCACCCACCATTCCTCCACCCATCATAGGACCTAAAATCAAATTGAGCAGGAGCGATATCCCATAACTTATCCCAAGCCCAATAAGTCCTCCGAAAAAACCAATCATCGCTGATTCAAATAAGAAGAGGTTTCTTATGCTTACAAGCTTACAGCCTAAAACTTTCATAACTCCTATTTCTCTTGTTCTTTCATATATCGACATTATCATAGTGTTAGTAATACCTAATGCTGCCACTAAAAAAGCGATTGCACCTATTCCACCTAACACAGCTTGAACCGTTCTAGAAAAGCCCTTCATTTCTTCTACCATATCTCCTAAGCTATGCGCATTAAACCCCATGTTTCTTATATATTCTTGTACTCCCTTTACATCTTCAATATCTTCAACCCTAACTCTAATTCTGTTATATTGTTTCTCGTCTCTTCCTCTTTGTCGATTTGATCCCCCAGACGTTCCTTGCCTTCTCTCATTATCTGTAATAAGCTTTTCTAAATAATCTATATCCATCATCACACCCCAAGAGAATTCATCGAATTGTTGATCATCTAATAGCCCAACCGCTTCAATTCTAATGCGTTTTGGTCTCTTTGGAGCTGTACTTTCTTGCCCATCAAAAGAAGCAATGTGGTGCGTGTCGAAAGACATAAACACAGAGTCATTTAATACGTCAACTGGTGGTTTTGGCATTACAAACTCTCCGTCAATGAATTCACCACCACCACCAAAATGCATTCCACCTCCCCCACCCTTATGCATCTCTCTTGGATTATAGAACTGCATTGCCACTTGACCACCAAAGACTACAGCGTTTGTGTCAGAATCATTTAGCAATCGTCCTTCTTTGATGTTAAAATCAAAATGCTCCATTACCTCTGAATTAATGCCCATTACATTTAGATGTGTTTCGTATCTACCCGATGTAAACTTTAGGTGAGTTTCCGTCATTCTCATTACAGCCATGACACCTGGAAAGGCCTCAATTTCCTTTATAGTCTCTTCATTTAACTTTTTTGTTTCCTCTGACCTACTTCTCGAACCACCCGAACCATATTTTACTTCCATTTCGTGATGACGATGTTGCTGATGAACAGTAATCACTCGTAAATCTCCCATTCTTTCTAAGTTCTGCATAAACGACTCTTGAAGCCCTATCCCCAATGAAAGCATTATCACCACCGATGCCGTTCCAACAACAACACCCATTACAGTTAATGATGTTCTCAATTTTCGCCTGAACAAATTTCTTAGTCCCATCTTAGATAGTTCTACGTTATTCATCAGTCATCATTCCTTCTTCTAACGCTTTTCTTTTTTTCCTTCTTTTAATTATAAAGATGGTAATTCCACCAAGTGCTATTACTGACAATACTACTATAACCCAAATAGTTCCTGTTCTCCTGTCCTGACTCGTAGGATCTTCCATGTCATAGCCCTTCTCAAACCCATCGGGCATTTCCCTACCCATACCATCAGGCGGAAATTTACCGCCTTCCATTTGCTCAACAATCATAATGCTAAAATCTTCTCTAATTTCCTTCTGCCTTCCCATATCATCTTCAAAGACAAATACTATGCTACCATTTAGCTCACCAACTGAGTTAGGGAAAATAGTAGCTTCAAAAAAATCATTACCGCCTGTAGCAAAGTTTCCTACAAAGTAGCTTAGCTGATCGCCTTCAAAATCACCCTCTGCTTTGACTAAAAGATTATTAAGTGTGCCTCTTCCCATATTGAAGAAATCTGCGTATATCTTTATAGGCATCCCTATATCCGCTTCTGGTGGTATGCTTATATTATCTACTTTAAGTCTTGGTTCTTGCACTACTGGCAAGTTAATTTCTAAATCAGCGGTATGCTGCATTTGTCCTGTTTGACCTTGCACTAGCCCTTTTTCATCCTCATATTCTAATTTTACTATTATTGAGTATGATTTCGTTAATAAATCTACTTTTGGAAATAACGTAATACTTCTTTCAACTCTCTCGCCTACAGGTATCCTGTCAATAAAAAACATGTTGCTCCCTTTTAATGGACTAAACGAACCATCACTAGAAACCACTGTTGCTTTAATATTTCTCGCCTCAAGAATCCTGCTCGTATTTAAGAAAGATATTACTAATTCAAACTCTTTACCTGCCTTAACTTCGTCTGCTCCAAATGAAAACTCGTCTATAATTATCTTGGGAACCGTTCTTGTCGCGTGCATCTTTTCATTTACTATATTCACGCCAATATATTCTGTCATCTCTTGCTTTATATTTGCTCCACCTATTTCTTTCTCAAATTCTACTTTCAAAGCAATTCTATAGTTCTTTGTTGTCGCATTATCTAATGCACTTAGTCTAAAGTAAATATTCTTACTCTCGCCTGCAGGGAGTAAATTGGATGTAACTATATTTAACGATTTTGGTATTATTTCACTTCCTGCATCGGCAGTCACTTTTATGTTTTGTAAATCATTACTGCTGTTATTCTGTAAATCAAAACTAATTAAAAAGTCCTCCCCTGTGTGAACTATGCTCTCTGGCACTACCATGTTTTCAATAAGGATTTCAGATTTACTTGAAGTTTCTCCATCAAGATTAAGAAAAAGAAACGCAATATTATCAAGAAGATATTTGTTTCCTACTTCATCTTTATATTCTACCTTAATATTAAATTGTTGATTTGAGCTCTTTGCATCATTTGCTACCATTAATCTATAATGTGCCCTCTCAATTCTTCCACCTTTTATATCATCTACTTGTTCTTCATTTGTTGCGTTATAAATTGACAGCTCATTACCTAGTCCACTTATGCTTACAACCACATCTTCTGCTACTAGCGTACCTTGATTCTTCAAATCTATAAAGAAATTTATTACATCACCTCTGTGTATCATTTCATTTGAAATCCCCACCTTATTAACAGAAATGTTAGGCAAAGTTTGTGCGTTTTCCACTTTAACATGAATAGTCTCTGTTCTTGTAAACCTGTCATTAAAATGATTCAAATATTCGTATTTAATTGTTACTGGATATATGCCTTCGTCAATTACTGGGCTAATATCTAAGGTGAACTCAATTTCTTCAGTCAAGTTACTTCGCAACCGGTCTAAATTGACTTGTGAAATAATCTGATCAACTCTTATATATTCTGCTAATTTTTCACCAAGTGCGATTGAAACCTCTATATTTTTTGCAGAATGATTTGTTTGTGTAACTATAGGGAGTTTGAGTGTATTAATTCTACCCGCCCGTAGTATTGGTCTTTTGAAATCATCTTCTAATCCTATTCTCGGGTCAAATCTTGTTGTATCTGTAGGTTGTGATGGAGCTGACTGACCTTCTTCGGTGACGTTTAAAAATATAGTTTGAGTTGCAGTTGTAGGTGTTACTCCTTTGTCATATTGAAAATCCAATACCATTTTATTTCCTGAGCCTTTTCTTTTCAAGTTGCCTATAGGAACTGCAATACTATTGCCATCTGCAAGCGTGTCGGAAACAAAAACTGCGTTCCCAACGCCAACTCTAAAAAAATCAGAACTTTGATTTACAATAATTCCCATATTGGATATATTATCACCTGAATTATTTTTTATTGTTAGGTTAAGCGTAAAAACATCGTCTTCCTTTATTGGATCTTCACTTGTGGTAAAACTAACTATTTCTATATCTGTATCTGTATCCGCTGCTTGTGCAAAATCAAAACTAAAGCCCTGTGTTAGAAGTAAAACTGCTATGCTTAAATATACCATTGTTTTTTTCATTTTGTATCCCCCAATTCACCATTGTTTTCAAT